>NCFS01000002.1 GCA_002281295.1 Halothiobacillus sp. 35-54-62
AGGTTGCGCGGTGATCGGGGCGGGCGTGTCGCAGGCGTAATAATTAGCGAGCGTTTCAATTTCCGCATCAGTGAGGGGCTGGGCAAATTGGCTCATACCACGCGCCGTATCGTTGTGGCGATGGCCATCGCGAAACAATTCCATGCTGCGAATAAAATATTCCTTAGGCATGCCGCGCAGAGCCGTCGTTTCATTTAAGCCGCCTTGGCCATTGGCACCGTGGCAAGCCGCGCACGGGGTAATCAGGCGTTTAGGGTCACCCACGGTAACTAAGGCGGGCGCAGGTTTTGGCAAGCCCTCGGGGCAGGGTAGGGCTTGCGCGGCATAAAAAGCGGCTAAATCAGCCATTTGCTGCTTATCCATTAATTGCGCCATCACCACCATAATATGCGCCCTAGCATCTTCACTGCGCAGCCCACTTTGGTAATCCAATAACTGTTTGTAGGTGTACACCGCCCGCTGGCCGGCTAACGATGGCCAGTTGTTAGATACCGCCTCGCCTTTTATGCCATGACAGGAGGCACAAAATAAGCTGGTGTGGAGTTTTTCACCGGCTGAGACATTACCTTGCGGCATGGCTTGCTGGGTTTGGGTCCAGGTGCTGGGTGTCCATTGAACAACTTTGCCTGTGGCATGATCGGCGGCTTGAGCCGCATTAAACCCGCCAAATGCGAGGAGAAGGGTGAAGAGAGTTTTTTTCATTATTTGCTCCAGTTAAACCCATCGCAACCGGGTGCCATGGGTCAAGCAGGGTTAAGATTAACCGGCGTAGGCTACCCAGAGGCCGATCACAAAGTATTGGATGATCCAGATGCCAAGCAATGAGATGCCTAACGTGCCCATCCGATTAACCATAGGGGAGGCGGTATACACGCCTTTGGTTTGCCCTGCTTTCCACGCGACGGTGAGCAGGTACGCCAGCACGCCCCCGCCGATAACGCCGAAGGTTAAGAAGAACATCAGAGTGCTGTACCAATCCATATGAAGCTTGTAATCCAGCGCGTTATAACCATGCACGCCAAATAAGGTGACCCAGCGCAACATTTCACGCATGACCGCAACCACAATCAGCGCCACGGCACCAAAAGCGAAGGGTGCAAACCCCCAGTACCCTTGATCCAGCTTTTTAGCTAAAACAAAAGGCAGTGCCACAGCGAGCAATAAGATGGCGGCGGTGCTGGCAGGCCAAATGCCCGTGGCAAAGCCGGCAACATTGGCAGGTAACGTCATCATCCACCCGGCCAATAGCACTAATGAAATCACGCCACCGATGGGAATAAGCTTCATGCTGAGGCTGCGCAGAAAATCAAGGTAACCGCTATCTTCCTGCGTGCGACCCATAATGTAGCGACGGTAAGCAATCATCCATAAGCCAATAACGGGCACCGAGAGGCTGATAAAAAAGCCAAAACGCCAGAAGTTGTATTCGTGCAAGCTACGGCCGGATGCATCGATAATGCCGCCGGGGGCATACCACGCCATCCATTTTTCGGGGTGGAGCATTTGCACAGACAGCGCATGCATGATGAATCCCACCACCAAAAAGAAGGCAATGGCGGCAATTAACGAGCCGGGGCAACGGGTTTTTGCCCCCGATTTCATGCTTTGATTCAGGCCGTAGAAAATAAAGAGCGCTAAGCTGCCAATAATCAAGAACACGATAAAGCCGATTACCCACCAAGCAGAAAGCACGTTTGATGTGTACCAGAAGGGGTCATAAACCACTTGAACAAACAGCAAGGGGGCAACACCCAATACAATGGCCACAGAAAGCGCCACTTTGGCGGTGCCAATCATGGCATCAGCCAAGCGCCGCCAATGGGGGTTTTTGCTCAGCGCGCCGGTTAGGGTTAGGCCCGATGCGCCTAATAATATGTGGACAGCGGCAATATGCAGCGCCCAAGTTAAAACACCTAAAATCAGGAAGATGATGGGCGCTGCCGGTACGCCAAGAGGGTCACGCAGCGCATAAAGTGCGGATGCATCCATAAGTTACTCCTTTGAGCCAGTGTGAAGGGGGTTGGCCATGGATACGGCAACCGGTTTGCTTGGCGCGGCCTTAACCGCGTCCGCCTCAGCTGCGCGGGTTTTTTCATCAACAAATTTAGCGACCACGGTGGGGTCAGCCAAGCTTGCTAAATACAGCGCTAAGGCTTCGGCCTCTTTTTCTTTAAGCGGGATTTTTGGCATATACATGGTGTTGCCGGTCGATAACGCCCCAATCAAGTAATTTTGAATGCGGGGGATATCTGTCATGCCACCAAAGTAGCTGGCTATCGGCCGTATGCCCGTAGGTGAGAGCGAGTGGCAATTACTACAGGCGGCAATGGCCAATGAGCGCCCCACCTCGGCTGCATTTTGCGGGGTAATTTCACGTTGGGTTTCAGGCCAAAAAACCGATGCATGCGTAAATCCAACTTTTTCCAAGGTGGGGATTTCAGATTTGATGGTCATGCCAGGCACATCTTTGCCAATCACTTGGTTGGAGTACAAGTATTCGCCCGCGACATACGGTTTGCGCGCGGATTCACGAATGGTTTCACCGGGGAATAAGCCTAAAATCAAAATGGCTAAGGTGGCAAAACCCGCGATCGAGGCGGTAAGCATCCGGGGTTTAATCAAAGTAAATACAAAGTAGGCAATCGTCGCTAACAGAACCGATAAAATCGCGGTGCTGTAATAAGCTGGAATGCGGTTTTCCATCACAATCTGCGCTTGGGCGGGCAGGGTGCTCAAATACCAAGGGTAAAGCAGCATACCGATTGTGGCGGTTACGATGCCCAGCACCGCCAAGCGGCGTGCTAACCAGGTTTTAAAGACTTGGTCTTTTAACCCTGCCACGACAATGCCGCCTACAACCGCTGTGATCGTGAGCATAAACATGCTGCGAATGGCCAATTGCGCGAAGGTGTTATCGCCATAGAAGCCCAGTAAATACCCGCCTTTTTCTGTCCACTCAGGCATGCCGGGTTCCATCATGAACGACAAAATACCCACAATCGCGAGCATCGTGGCAAATGAAGCCAAGCCAAAAGTGATCGCGATGCGCAAGTAGGTGGCTTTATCAACCTTGCCCACGAGATACACCATCATGTATACCCCAACCACTTCGATGACAAAGAACACCCACTCGGTTGCCCATTTCCACACAAAGTTATGGATTAGGGCTGAGATGCCGCGCGGGCTGCCTACGGTGGTGGAATACCAAATGCCCGGCCCTGTGATGGAGCCTAAGATGTAGGAGAATACGAGCAAAAACATGCCGTATTTTTTGATGAAGTCAATCAGTTCAGGCCGGTCATCGCGATAACCTAAATAGGCCAAGTAGGTGAACAGCAAGGCAGCGCCAACCGCCGTGTGTGAGAACAAAACGTGAATGGTGGCGATGATCGCGATCACATAACCACTACCAATCCCCGGTTCGTACCAAGTGGGATATAAACCAATTAAGTCCATAGCATGACTCCCGTCGTTTCTAACTTTTGAAAGGGTTATGGCTGCGGTGGTGTCGGGTGAGTGTCAGGGCGATCCGAGGGCGGATGGTCATGGCAGGGCGAGACGTTCATCGCAAGGCATAACGGGTAACTAATTTTAGTTAATAAATTAAATCTATCAACATATAAAGAAAACTATTTTACTGCGTGGGTTTCGAACACAAGCTTTATGCGCCTTTAGCCCCTAAAGTGAGTCAAATGCCACACTTTAGGGTTGCCAAAAAAGACTCAAGCCGCTTAAGCGGCTTGATTTTTTTGTTAGGCAGCGCGCCGAATGCAGCGGCGTTTCCTCATGAAAAAATATCCTGAGTAAAGCTATCCATCCACGCATGTAAATACACGGCTGACAGGCGATATTGCGCGGTACTGGCATTGAATGGCAGATAACGCGGTTGATCGGCTCGTTTGAGCTTGCCGTCTTTTAATCGGAACACATCGGCTACAAACATGCCGTAATCCGATTGTCCGGCCAGCGCGTAGCAGGTGTTTTGCAACACGGGTTCAATGGTGGGTTGGCCTGCCAACAAGGCTTTGATTTGCAGGGCGACCACTTTGGCTTGGCTGTTGGCGGAATAACCCGATTTGGGCATTTCCCCTGCAATACAGGCATCCCCAATTACATGCACCAAGGGGTGAAGGGTGGATTCAAACGTTTTTTGATCGACCGGACACCAGCCTGATTTATCTGCCAAACCTAAATCGAGCGCGATTTTGCCGGCTTTCAGCGGGGGGATGATGTTAATCATGTCGGCCTTAAACACGCCTGCTTCCGCTTCAACCGTTTTGGCTGCTACATCAACCTTAACGACGCGCCCACCTTCTTCTGCCATAACCCACTGAATTTTACCGGGGGTTTCATGCTTTGTGAACGTGGCTACTTGCTCTGGCTTGTAGTTTTTCTCAAAGGCTTTGGGTAAGTTAAAGCCGTAGAGGCGGTTCCAAGCTTGCAGCATGGTTACATCGGTGGTGAAGCCATTTTTGGGGTCAAGAATAATAACTTTGGCATTTTTATCGCCCCGGTTGATGAGCCATTGCGTAATTAAACCTGCGCGCTCATAGGGGCCAGGCGGGCAGCGGTAGGGGTTGGGCGGTGGCACAACCACGACGGTTCCATCAACGGGTACGGCTTCTAGTTGTTTTTGCAGGGTCAGCAATTGATCACCCGCATCCCAGCCGTGCACGATGGCTTGCTGAGCCGCTTCGGTATCCATGCCCGCGATACCGCTGTAATCAAAAGAAATACCCGGTGCTACAACGAGACGGTCATAGGTAATTTTGGTGCCGTTTTCTGTGCTGACTTCCCGTTTGTCGAAATCAACGCCGGTCACGGTGTCGAACACAAAATTTACGCCATGCTTTTTCTGCAAGGCATCGTAGGAGATGGTGATGTCATTCATATCGACATTGCCAACGATGATTTCACTTGAACCATAGGGGCGTTGATATTCTTTTTTACGCTCAATGACCGTGACTTTGACCTCCGGTGCGTATAAGCGCATGTATTTGGCAAAAGTGGCGCCCCCGACGCCTCCCCCAATCACGACAATATGTTTTTCATCGGCGGCAAAAGCGGATTTTCCGGCTAGGAAGGGCGTTGCAGCGGCAGCAGCGGTGGTGAATTTTAAGAAATTACGACGATTCATAGTGCTCATGCTCGGCCTCACTTGTTCGCTTCATGTTGGAATTTTGGGATTGCCGCAAAATATTCAGCCATGGCTTGAATTTCAGCATCGGAAAAAGAAGCCGCCAAAGGACCCATTAAGGTAGAGGGGCGTGAGCCATTGGCAAAGGATTTCATGGCCAAAACAAATTGGCTGGTTGGCATGCCGGCAAGTGGCATAAAGGCGTTATCTTTGACTTGCCCCATTGTGCCGTGGCAGCCACCGCAGGTTTGAGCAGCCATGACCGCCGCCGGGCTTTGGGCGCCGTTCGCAGTTTGTTCTGGGTTTGCGATGGCGGCTGGCACCATCACAACGAAACCGAGCGCTACGGCGAGTGCTCCCGTAATTGTCTTGTTCATAACAGACGTTTCCTCATGTGCATCGTTTGGGTGTGACTCAATGCTTCACTTGGGATTAACCCTGAGGGACTGTGGCGGCCTTGGTTGCTGCACTAGCCCGATTACAAAAGTTAAATCCTAACAATCAAGAGTCGATTTGATCAAAGAACACTATAGATAAGTTTTTCTTATCTTGGTAGATAATTTTATTGATAATGTTTCTTTGAAAAATAAATAGCACGGCTAGTTTATTTGGCGTGGTGGCTAATCCACTGCTTGAAGGCCGTTGCCATGAGACTCGGATTATGGGGCGTGGGAAACACGGCCACCATTTGCCCTGCGGGGTTCACTAAGAAAATTGTGGTGGTGTGGTTGATGAAATAAGTGCCCCCCGCCATTTTGCCATTGTCCATTTCAAGCCCTGTTTTTTCCCAGCCTGCGCCTAAGGGCGTTGCAATATCGCGCAGCATGGGTTCGGTGCCTGTTGCGCCGATAATGGCAGGGTCGTAGTACGTGACAAATTGTTTGATTTTTTCCAGCGTGTCGCGATCGGGATCAACGGAGATAAACACCATTTGCCAATCAACCGGTTTGCTGGGGGGCTGGGCGCGCAGATCCTGAGCCACATGGGCTAAAGCGGTGAGCTCGACCGGGCAGACATCGGGGCATAAGGTGTAACCAAAATAGAGAAAAGTCCATTTGCCCTTGAAGTTTTCTGCGGTAAAGGGTTTGCCATGCATATCTGTTAATGCAACGTTTGGCACGGGTATAGGACCCGGCATGGGGCGAAATGCCTCGGTGTTGTATACGGGCGCTTGGGTGGCGGCAGGCCCAATAAATTTAGGAATGAGCATGGTGCTTAAACCAATTAATACGGCGCCGGCAAGGGCGGCAACCAGGATCAGTTTGCGACCAGATTTAGGGGGTTTTTGTGGGTTCATAAATGACTTCCTTCTTGATGATGTTCTGGTGAGCGTTGATCGGGGGCGGGGGCGATGACGGCCGAGGTTTTTTGGCGCAAACGTAGGGCGTTAAGCACGACGGCAAGCGAGCTTGCCGACATGCCGATTGCAGCCATCCACGGGGTGATCAATCCGCCCGCCGCCGCCGGGATGGCTAGGATGTTGTAGGCCAGCGCCCAAATTAGGTTTTGACGGATGATGCGTTGGGTCGCTTTGGCGATTTGCCTTATGCGGGGAATAACGGTAAGCGATTGTCCTAGAATCAAAAAATCGCTGTGCCGCTGCGCAAGTTCTGTGGCTTTGCTAAATGAGATGGCCGCACCGGCGGCAGCTAAGGCGGGGGCGTCGTTTAGGCCATCGCCCACCATAACCACGGTTTGACCCGTTCGCTGGGCGTTTTTGAGCCAAGCGAGTTTCTCATCGGGGTACAGGTTGGCATGAGCGTCGGTAATACCCACGTCGCGCGCGACCGATGACACGCTGCGGGGATGATCGCCACTCAGTAGGGCAAAATTTTGCACCCCTTCGGCGCGCAAGTTGGCTGTGAGCGTGTCAGCCCCGGGGCGCAGTTGATCTGCAATGGTAAATATTGCTTGGGTGCGCTGGTTGCAGCTGAGCGACACTTGGGTTTCATGCGCTTGCGTTGTGTGCATCGAATCGGTATCGGCGGCGCGCCCAATACACCACGTGGCGCCCGCCCTTTGCCCGCACACGCCTAAATGGGTATGGTTGATGGCGTTGAGCGCGGGCGCATCGGGCGGGGTTGGTCTTGAGTTGGCAAGCGCGCATATCGCCGCCGCGATGGGATGGGTGGATTCTTGCTCTAATTGTTGGGCGATGCGCAAAAGTTCGGCTTCTGGAAATTCGGCATCGGGCATGGCTTGCCAATGCGTGACCTGAGGTTGCCCTTCGGTGAGCGTGCCGGTTTTATCAAACACAAAAAGGCTGGCGTTCGCGAGGGGCTCTATGGCCGCCATGCGCAGCGGCACTACGCCTATTTCGGTGAGCTGGCCGGCCGATAAAGTGAGTGCTACCGGCGTTGCCAGCGCAAGTGCGCAAGGGCAGGTGATGATTAAAACCGCAATGGTGTTGGGCAAGGCTTGGGCGGGATCAAGCATGAGCCAGATCAGCGCGGTGAGTGCTGAGATAATAAGCACACCGCCCACAAAGGGCGTGGATAGGCGATCAGCCAATACGGCGATTTCCGGTTTTTGCAGCAAGCCCGCCATGAGCGATTGTTGCAGGCGAACGGTGGCAGAATCGCGATCACGGTGTTCGACGGTGAGATTGAGGGGTTGATAGCGTGCTGCACTGCCTGCGGAGAGTAAATCGCCCTGTCGATAGGCAATGGGGCGTGATTCGCCGGTGAGGTGTGATTCATCGACCCATGCCTCAAGTTCATCCAATCTTGCATCTACGGGCAAAATATCGCCGGGGGCTAAGCGAATGCGATCACCGGGCAGTAAATCGGCCACAGCCACGGTTTCAAGTGGTTCAGAGGCGTGAGCGCTCGGATGGCTGACAAATTTTTGCACCGTGGCGGGCATAACGCGCATCAGCCGATCTAAGGCGGTGGCCGCTGTGCGCCGGCCGCGCATTTCTAAATGACGCGCTAACAACACAAAAAAGATGAACATGCCGATGGAGTCGTAGTACACGTACTCGTGGTTTTCCCAGGTGCCCCAAATACTGCCGAGCAGGGCGGTCACTAAGCCGAGCACAATGGGCATATCCATCCCCAGGCGCTTGTGTTTAAGATCCCGCCAAGCGCCTACAAAAAAATCTGCCCCGCCGTAGATCATCATGACGGTCGTGACGATGAGCGAAGTCCAGCGCCCAATAATTTCCCATAATGGCAGTGCGCCATCGGCCTGATAGCCGCCCATCCAATAGGTGGCAAAGGCAAACATCATGACTTGCATGCCGAGAAAGCCCGAAAACAAGAGCCGCTCTAAGCTGCGGCGTTGTTCATCTTCAAGTAAGCGTTCGCGATGGCTTGGATCAAAGGGGTGGGCGACATAACCTAAATCGGTAATCGATTTCAGGAGGGTTGATAACAGCGTTATCTCGGGATCCCAGCGGATATGCGCTTGATGCGTGGTGTAATCGATTTGCACATCCAGCACGCCCGGCTGGGCGCGTAAATGCTGCTCATTCAACCAAATACAGGCCGCGCAGCGAATATTCTCCAGCATGAGATGGGCTTGAAGCCCCGGCTTTTTGGTTTGGCGAACAAAGCGGGCTTGGATTTCGGGGCGGTCATAAAGACTGAGCTGCGTCAAAATATCCGGCAGGGCTTGCGCGGCCACCCCAGCCCCCCGATCTTCGCGGTGCTGGTAATACTCGTCTAATCCTGCTTTGACGATGGCCTCGCAAACGGCCTCGCAGCCCGTGCAACAAAACAGGCGCGATTCCCCGAGCACGATCAGGCTGGCATGCGCACCGGGTGGCACGGGCAGGCCGCAATGAAAACAGGGCGCGGGTTTGTTCATAAAATGCGTGCGAGCTGATGCATGGTGTCTGCGAGCGGGCTCCGGTGCCAAGCGTTGCGGTGTTATTTGGGGCAACCCATTCAAAAATCGATAACAGGGTGATTTTGGAATGCATTGAGGCGGGTTTTAAACAAACACAAAAGCAGCCAAGGGCTGGCCTTTGTGTTTAAGATACTGAATTTATTGAGTTAGGTTCGCGTAGTAATTGGCGAGCTCAATAATTTCTTGATCAGACAGCACATGCGCCATGAGCCGCATACGGGAATAAACGTCATTACTGCGCTTGCCCGTTTTGTAATCTTGCATGGTGCGAATGAAGTATTCCGGTGTCTGCCCCGCCATAGCAGGCACGTCAATAACATTACCTTCGCCTTTATATCCATGACAGGACATGCACGGTGCCAGCAACCGATTGCCATCCCCCTTCATGACCAAAAGCTCTGCCTTGTCTGCCAAAGCTTTGTCTATCGGCGTTCCGACGGGAACCGGGGGCAGTTTAAAGCTGGCATAAAACGCCGCGATATCGGCCATGTCCTGATCGCTCATAGGCTGGGCGAGTACGGTCATCAGGGGATAGGTGTTTCGGCTGCCGTTTTTGTAGTCTTGCAGCATTTTGTACGTGTATTCCGCCCGCTGACCGGCCAGGCTTGGCCAGTTGCTGCTTTGGGCTATTCCCGCATGTCCATGACAAGAGGCGCACATTTGCTCATGGGCGAGCTGGCCGCCTTTTTGGGCATTGCCACTGCGAATCAGCGCCAGGGTTTCGGGGGTCCAGGCGACCTCTGTTGAGGGCGCATCCGCTCTTGCTTTGCTAGCGCCGTGCTCATTGGCAAAACTGTTTGTGCTCATCGCAATCAGCGCGGCAACACCCACTAAAGTTATTGATCGATTCATTGGTAAATTCTCCATGTGTCAATTCCCCGCTCAAATGCCGAAAGGAACTGCACCATGTGTGCCGATAAAGAAGAATTGCAGTAAGGGGTAGCCATAACTAATTAGCATGTAAGCCGCCATGGCCCAGTTCCAAAAGGATAGGCTGTTCAGGATGTTGGGTACCTTGAGGGGCGGATGAATCGCCTCAGCGTAGCTTACCGTCATATCGGGTTCTGCAATTTTGTTGGTGTGGGTGCGAATGAGGTTGTAGATAAACATCACGCCGGATACCACTAAAATAATGCCGCCCACCACCATCATGAGCTCATAAATGCCCCACTGCGCCACTACGCCGACATGCTCGTAGGGCGTGCTGGAAACGCGGCGGGGATACCACAGCAAACCGATGTAATGCCAAGGCAAGGTGAGTACCAACATGCCAATAAACCACAGCCATAGTTGCCATACCGCCATCGCTTTGGAATGCAGTTGTCGGCCGGTGATTTTGGGCCAAATCCAGTACGCCACGGCTAAATACATAATGACGGTGGTGCCGCCAAATATGAGATGAAAATGCCCCGTTACCCACTGAGTGTTGTGAATCATGGCGTTCAGAGAGTACGAGGCATTAATCAGGCCGCCAAAACCACCGAAGGTGAGCATAAACATGGCGAGCATGCCGGCAACAACCATCGGCTCTTTCCAATCAAGACCGAGCATCCAGCCGAAAATACCCTTGCCACCGCGTAACCGGCTGGCAATTTCAAGCGAGGCCAAAACGGTGAAACCGGTAAGGAACGTTGGCACAGCAACCATAAAAGTGCCTAGCATATGCAAAAGCTTCCAGCCCGCTGCTTGCTGGGGATCCATGTACAGGTGGTGAAAGCCAATCGGTACAGAAAAAATGAACAACATAACAAACGCAATGCGGGCGAACTCATCTGAAAAGAGCTTGCCGCCCGCTAGTTTGGGCACCAAGGTATACATCGCGATGTAGGCCGGGATTAGCCAAACGTACACGATGGCATGCAAAGTCCAAGAGAACAGCGTGCGCGCCATGCCGGGATCTAAGGTTTCTTTTAGGCCTAACGACACAGGAATCAACTGGAAGAGGGCTTCAATGGCAACGCCGGCAGAAGTCCACATCCAGAGCAGGGCATTGATGGTGGTGCCAAACATAACCAAAGGCACGGGTTTGCCGGGGTTTTGCTTTTTCCATTGCGTCATGCCGGCGATCATGTCGATACACCAGAACCACGAGCCTACCACCAGCAACACGGCGCCAATATAAAATAAAGGATCGGCCATTTCGGGTGGGTAGAAGGTGTACATCACCGAGGCTTTGCCGGTGAGCAGCATGACCGCTGCCAACGCTGTGCCAAAAACCGCCAAGTAAAACCCAGCCCAGCTAAACAAAGGGCTCCAGGTTTTTATTTTGAGCGAGTGCGCCATCGAGTGATAGCCATACCCCATCATGAAAAACGTGGTCAACACATAGGCCATCAACACGCCATGGGTGGATGTTGAGGCAAAATACACATGCGATGATTCAAGCCAAGGAAAATAACCCGAACGCTCTGCCACTTGGTATAAGCCCATAGGCAAGCCCAGCAGCAACGCAACAAATGCAAACCACAGGTTGGACATGCCCAAACGATTACCCAAACGCAACGCACTGGCGGTTGTGCTTTGGGTTTGGCTTAAACGCCCGGCCTCTTCAGCGGTAATACTCATAAACGTGGCTCCTTAATTATTCTTGGGTACGACACGAACCCGCGCGTACATGTAGTCATGCCCGATACCGCAGTATTCATTGCAAATCATGGGGAACTCGCCGAGCTTGGTGAACGTGGTGTTCGCCTCGGAGATGTACCCCGGAACCACCATCAAATTGAGGTTCGAGTAAGGCACAAGCAAGCCATGCAACACATCAAGGCTGGCAATGCGTAGCCGCACGGGGGTATCAATGGGGACTTCAATTTCTTGCGGATAAAAACCATATCGTGCCGCCACCATCGTGACATCTAAGCTGCCATCGGTGTTTTTATGCACACCTAAGTTGTTTTCAGCAAACTCTTTGGACAGGTGCAGTTTGGCTGAATCAATTGTTTGCACGTTAGAGGGCGGGTGGATGCCCTTGGCCGCCGCATAATAAACCTGCACAGCAATGGTGAACGCAACAATGCCACCTACAACATAAAGCCATTTTTTTTCTAATGGATCAACATGCATGATCTACCCCTTAACTAATATGACCGAAACCGACAAAACGAGCCCAAAGGGCTGTCCAGCCGATAACTACCAATGCGCCATAAATCAGGAGAATTGTCCAAGTTCCTGTGGGGGCGGAGTTGTAGATTTTCTTTTCTTCTTCGGGCGATAGCTTTTGCATAGGGTGCTGTCCTCGATATAGTTAGCGTTAATAATTATTAATGCATTTCATTAAGCCGGCATACTGTGTGAAATAACACAGAATGAGCTTATGTTATCACCATAATTGTTTTATGATACCCGTATTCAAAAAATATTTGCTCCGATAACCATCCTCGATTGAGTGCTTGATTCATGTCGCAAAAAATCTCATCTATCCCCTCAATGGGCGTGCCGTCATCTATTGCTAAGTTGTTGGCTTTGTTGGAGATTACCAAGCCGAAAGTGGTTTTAATGCTGGTGTTTACCGCCTGGGTTGGCATGGTTTTGGTGCCTGCAGAATCGTTTCACTGGCCGGTAATGATTTACGCCTTAATCGGCATCGGTTTGGCTTCAGCCAGTGGGGCTGCGTTAAATCACCTAATGGATGAGCGCATTGATGCGCAAATGGCACGTACCGGCAAACGCCCTTTACCCAGTGGTCGATTAAGCCCGCACGAGGTACTGTTTACGGCTATTTTGTGGGGCGTTTCTGGTATTGGATTATTAGCCTGGCAAGTTAATTTATTAACGGCGGTTTTAACTGGGTTTGCTTTAATTGGTTATGCCCTTATTTATACCGTATGGCTAAAACATAGCACGCCTATGAATATAGTTTGGGGTGGTGCGGCCGGTGCCGCCCCCCCATTATTGGGTTGGGTCGCCATGACGGGGCAATTATCCTGGGAAGCTTTTATTCTTTTTTTGATTATTTTTATTTGGACGCCACCGCATTTTTGGCCATTAGCCGTGCATCGGGTGGAGGATTATCGTCGTGTGGGTGTGCCGATGCTGCCGGTGATTCGGGGGGTGCAGCACACTAAATTCCAAATTGTGTTGTATTCATGGGTGTTGCTGGCGGTCACCCTGCTGCCCGCGAGCATCGGCATGATGGGCAGTTTTTATTTTGTGGCCGCTTTGCTGCTGGGGGGCATTTTTGTGGTCATGGCATGGCGGTTTTATCGCGCGGCCGATGATCGTTTAGCCATGCCTTTGTTTGGTTATTCCATTACTTACCTTATGTTGTTGTTTGCGGCGATGTTGATTGATCGGTTGTTGTTGCCGCTCCTGCGATAGTGCTGCTTGATGTCTTTGCACCCGCTCACGCTGCGCTTTTGGCATCGCGCTTTGGCATTGGCTTTGGCCGTGCCCTTGCTTTGGCTGGCGGTAACGGGGGCATTGCTTGGATTTGCTGGCGAAACCGATCGAATGGTGACCCCTGAATTGCTCTCAACGCCGCATTTGCCTGGCCAGGAGCGAGATTGGTCCGATCAATTACCCGCAGAGTTAATCCATTCGGATCAGTGGATCGGCTTTGCACCGGCCGCCACGCCGTTTGATCCAAGTATTTGGCAGGATGTGGCGGGCACATTGTGGTATGTGAATCCAGAAAGCACCGAGCTGCGCGGGCAGCGCGGGGCGACAGCTGGCGTGCAGGCATGGCTGTTGCGACTGCATACAGGCGATTTTCTGGGGGTGCAGTGGGTTTATCGGGTTATTGCTTTAATTGCCAGCGCCGGGTTGGGCTTGCTTATAGTTACAGGGTTACTGGCATTATTACGGGCATTGCGACAAAGCGGGCGCCAAACGCCCTTGCCGCTGCATAATTTGATTGGGGGATTAAGTGCCGCGCCCTTGCTGATTTTGCTAAGCGCCGTGGCAGTGCTGGCTTGGGGTGCGCCGCGCGATGAGATGCAGCCGCGCGGCGCGGCTTGGATCGTGATGCAAAAAGCCCAACCGTTCACTGCGGTCGATCTTCGCAGCTGGCGTGCGTTTACCCAAAGCCATTTGCCCGATTGTCGGCCAGTTTGGATTAATCGACCCGCGCAGGCGCCTTCTGGGTTGCAGGTGCAGTGTGCCGATGGGCGAGCGTGGGTTTCTCCCGCGTTAAATCCGGCGATCGGGGCTTGGGTGCCGATCAGTTTGGAACGCCGTACTCTTGATTGGCATACCGGTGTTTTTTTAGGGCAAGCGGGGCGGGTTTTATGGGTTTTAGCTGCGCTGGCGGTGCCCTTGTTGTGGTGGTCTCGTCGTCGTCGAAACGTGGAAATTAAATAAGGTTAGTGATATGGCAGAGCGTTCACAGGTTTGGTTTCAGCGGATGGCGATTATCACGACCATCGCCGTTTATATTTTGATTATCGTTGGGGGATCGGTGCGCGCCAGTGGGGCGGGCATGGGATGCCCGGATTGGCCTAAATGTTTTGGGCAATGGATTCCGCCGACGGACGTATCGCAACTCCCCGCCGATTACCAAACCATTTATAAAGATCGTGGGTATGCGAATGTAATTTTTAACCCGGTTAAAACCTGGACCGAGTATTTTAACCGCCTGACTGGCGCGACAATCGGCATCTTGGTGTTTATTACCTTGATTTTGGCATGGGTGCGGCGTCGCAGCGACGCTGCGGCGTTTAAAGCGAGTTTGGCGGCTTTTCTTCTGGTTGGGTTTAATGGGTGGTTGGGTTCGGTTGTGGTGTCGAGCAACCTACATCCGGCGATGATTACGACCCATATGTTTGCCGCCTTGTTGACCGTTGCCGTGTTGATTTATGCCACAACTCGAAGCTGGAGCCGCTGGCACCGCCCTGATTCAATTCCGACACGGGGGTTAAGTTTTGCTTTGGCAATCGCTTTGGTGTTGAGCTTGGCGCAGATCGCGATGGGTACCCAAGTGCGAGAAGCGGTTGATGTGCTGGCATTAAATCCGCAGTTTGCGGATCGGGCGACCTGGTTTGCCGCTTTGGGGCAAACCGTGATGACGCATGTGATTTTTGCGGGGTTGGTTGTGGTCTGGAATGCTGGGGTTATCGTTTTGTTATGGCGCTGGGCCTCGCAGCAAAAAGTGTTAAGGCGGCTAATTATAGCGTTAGCGGGCGTCATCTTGGCGCAAGTGGCGATGGGGGTAAGTTTTGCGCTGGCAGGTTTCCCCGCGCTGCTGCAACCCTTGCATTTACTGGGTGCCGGGTTGATTTTTGGCTTGCAAATTGCGCTGCTTTTAGCGTTGCAAGATGCCCGACGCGCGCCGGTGATGCTATGAAGAATTTTTCGGCCCTCATCGGGGGGGTATTTTTGATTTTTATAGCCGCAGGGTTAGCTGGGTGCAGCGCGAAAGACCCCGATTTCGGGGTGAATGCTCAAACCCCGGTGCAAGTGGAGCGGGATGTCCGGGCGTTATTTACCGAGTTGAAAAGCGGGGATATCGAAGCGGCTAAAGCGGCGGGTTTAATTATGCTGCCCTCACGTTGGCGCGCCCAAGGCAAACAAAATGAGGAGCTAAACGCGTTAGCGGCTCGGCTGAAAACTGAATCATTAACCCAAATTGGGTCAATCAAAATAGCCTCGCGCTGGGCTTTAGTTGATTCGATTTCGCTGGATGGCAAGCCATTTCAGGCAGAAAAGCCTTGGTTTTTCTTTTTCTATGCCGGCCACTGGGCTTGGGTGACACCCAGTGCGTTCAAAGACCCCGCCATAAGCGGCATGATGGATGTCCGTTTTGACCGTTTATACCAACAATGGAAAGCAGATCACGGAATTGCGTCTGATTAATCAGGCGGCTAATTTATTCCGCGTTACCGGTAAGACGCACCAAAATAAGGTTTTCTTGCTTAACATGCTGATATTATTTGGTTTTACGCTAATCTAAAGTCGGTAAATCGCCATCATGAGTCGCGCTCGATTTCATATTGGTATGGGTTGATGCTTGGCTTGCCGACGCACGAAGCTCTTCTTTGCTGCTACCAAAATTCATGCGCCATTCAAGATTGGCACGGCTGTCGGCATTTTTAAGTGCTTCTTCTCGTTCAATGCGGCCTAACTTCCATAGGGCATGAAGCGACATATCGAAGGTTTGCGAGCCATCCATCTCATTTTTTTCCATGGCATCTTTCATGGCATCAATTTCACCGCGTTTGATTAAATCCGCAATGAAGGGCGTGTTAACCATGATTTCAACGGCGGGCACCCGCAATCCCTGATTCCCGATGACTAATCGCTGGGAAATAATGGCGCGCAAATTTAAGGACAAATCCATCAAGAGTTGATCGCGGGATTCTGATGGGAAAAAACGAATCACCCGATCTAAAGCTTGGTGGGCGTTGGTGGCGTGGAGCGTGGTTAGGCATAAATGACCCGTGTCAGCATAGGCCAGCGCGTGCTCCATGGTGGCGCGTTCGCGCACCTCGCCGATCATGATGACATCAGGCGCTTCGCGCAGCGCTTCTTTCAGCGCGGCCGCATAGCTATGGGTGTCCATGCCCACTTCACGTTGATTAACAATGGAATTGCGGTGGCGGAAGGCAAATTCCATGGGGTCTTCGATGGTAAGAATATGCCCAGGCTTGGCTTCGGCACGATAATCGACCATGGCGGCTAATGTGGTGGATTTACCCGAGCCGGTGGCGCCCACCACCATGATTAGGCCACGGCGCTCTTCGACTAATTTTTCAATAATAGAGGGCAGGTTCAAATCGCTAATGCGGGGAATCTCGCTTTTAATGAAGCGAATAACAATCGCCCACTCCCCGCGCTGCATAAAAATATTCACACGGAACCGCCCCAAAGAAGGGCGACTTAACGCTAAGTTGAGCTCAAGTTCGGTATGAAATTTATCAATTTGCTCTGGGCTGAGTACCGATTTGGCCAGAGCTTCCACTTGGCCTGGTTTCAGGCGCTCTTTACCAATAAAGCGGAGTTCCCCTTGGATTTTAACGGCTGGCAAGGCGCCGGTGCTGAAATAAAGATCGGAGCCTTCTTTTTCAGCGAGGAGCTTTAAAAAGGGGTCGAGTGCGGATTCATTCATGGGGTCTGGTCCTGATTCTGGCTTGGGCCGTCGTAGGTGTTACGGCATCAATCGCGCGGCAGTGCGTTTTTTAGCTTGCGATGCGGCGGGCTTAGTCTTCTTTTTCGACTTGGAGCTGATTATCGTCATCATTTAACCCCTTAGGTAAGCCGCGCCGACTGTGCAATTTAATGCTTAACCGTAAATCATTTTGCGAATCGGCATTGCGCAGGGCTTCGGGGTAGCTAACCTGCCCTTGATCGTAGAGATCCAGCAAGGCCTGATCGAAGGTTTGCATGCCATGCTCGCGGGAGCGCTTCATCACCTCTTTGATTTCATGCACATCGCCCTTGAAGATTAAATCACCAATGAGTGGGGTGTTAATTAATACCTCGACGGCGGGGACTCGGCCAACCCCATCTTCTTTGCGCAACAAGCGTTGAGAAATGACGGATTTAAGATTTAGGGATAAGTCCATCAGCAGCTGGTGGCGCCGCTCTTCAGGAAAAAAGTTAATGATGCGATCGAGTGCTTGGTTTGTGTTGTTGGCGTGCAAAGTGGCCAAACACAGGTGACCGGTTTCAGCAAAAGCGACGGCATGATCCATGGTATCCCGATCGCGGATTTCCCCAATCAGGATCACATCGGGCGCTTGGCGTAGGGTGTTTTTTAGTGCGGATTCAAAGCTTTCGGTATCGACACCGACTTCGCGCTGGGTGACTAAACAGCCTTTATGCCGATGAACATATTCAATCGGATCTTCGATGGTCACAATATGCCCTTTGGAGTGCTCATTGCGAAAATCCAGCATGGCGGCAAGCGAGGTCGATTTACCCGAACTGGTGGCGCCCACAAAAATCACCAAGCCCCGCTTGGTCATGGAAATATCTTCCAGGATTTTGGGTAAGAGTAATTCTGCAAAATTGGGTACATCAGAGCGAATCATTCGCAAAACCATGCCAACGCTACCGCGCTGCATAAAGGCGTTAACGCGAAATCGCGCAATACCGGGCAGTGAAATAGCAAAATTGGCTTCACGGGTTTCTTCAAAAGAAGCGACTTGCTTGTCATTCATTATCGAGCGAACCAGCATTTGGGTGTGGTTGACCGATAACGGGGTTTCAGACAAATGCACGATTTCGCCGTTGATTTTGGCGCTGGGCGGGGCGCCAACGGTGACAAATAAATCGGAGGCGTCAAGATCCACGGCCTTGCGCAATAAACCCTGAACATAATTTGCCGCTTGCTGACGATCCATAGTTAAGCATTCCTTTGATTGGTGTGACGCCGTTTTGGTGGGCTTGGCCTAGGGGCGGTTTTACATAAAGTCGGTTTTGTTTTGCGCGCGTGCACGGGCTTCATCTTTGGCCACTAACCCGCGCTTAACCAGTTGTTGCAGGTTTTGATCGAGGGTTTGCATGCCTTGGGTTTGGCCGGTTTGAATGGCTGAATACATTTGTGCGATTTTATTTTCACGAATCAAATTTCGAATCGCGGGGCTGCCCAGCATGATTTCGTGAGCGGCAATTCGCCCGCCCCCAATTTTTTTCAACAGCGTTTGTGAAATAACCGCACGCAGCGATTCAGATAACATGGCACGCACCATATCTTTTTCTGCCGCAGGGAATACGTCTACCACGCGGTCGATGGTTTTTGCCGCCGAGCTAGTGTGTAGCGTGGCAAACACCAGATGGCCTGTTTCGGCGGCGGTAAGCGCTAAGCGAATGGTTTCTAAATCACGCAATTCACCGACCAGAATCACATCGGGGTCTTCCCGCAGGGCAGAGCGCAACGCCGCGTTAAAGCTGTGGGTGTCTCGGTGCACTTCACGTTGATTGATTAGGCATTTTTTACTGTTGTGCACAAATTCGATCGGGTCTTCGATCGTTAGGATATGGTCGTTTCGATTTTCGTTGATATGGTTAATCATCGCGGCCAAGGTGGTCGATTTACCCGAACCGGTGGGGCCGGTCACCAATACGATTCCGCGAGGGAAAAAGCATAAGTCTTTAAATACGTTGGGCGCGGCGAGCTGTTCGAGGGTGAGGATTTCGCTCGGAATGGTACGAAATACCGCCGATGCCCCCCGCTGTTGGTTGAAAGCATTAACGCGGAACCGGGCGACGCCGGGTAGTTCGAAGGAAAAATCTACCTCTAGATTATCTTCATATTCCTTGCGCTGCTTATCGTTCATGATGTCGTACACCATGGCGTGCACTTCTTTGTGCTCCATCACGGGAACGTTTACTTTGCGAATATCTCCATCAATCCGCACGCGCGGCTGTTCGCCGGCAGAAAGATGTAGATCGGATGCGCCATTTTTAACCGAGAAGGTAAGAAGAGAGTCAATACCGCGTTGTTCTGCCATGATCTGAGGTCCTTTTGAATGCTAATCCTTGAAATTGATCTCTGCGCGTGCTTTTTTAACCCATGTTGCCCATGCTTGCAAACTTATCGCACAAGCCTAGCGCTAAGGCCTGCCTCTTGGGGGCACAACGAGTTTTAATCGGGTAAATAATAGTCTTAAATGGGCATCGTTAACAAATGAAATGGGCGTGAGGCACAGCGTGAAAGCACTTGAGGCGCGTTTTTTATCTATCCATTCGCAGATCGCGGCGGCAGCGACGGCTGCGGGGCGGTCGCCAGATGCGGTGACGCTGGTTGCGGTGAGTAAGTTTCACCCAGCAAGCTGCATCGCCGCGTTGGCCGCAATAGGGCAACGGGATTTTGCGGAAAACTATGTGCAGGAAGCGTTAAGTAAGCAAGAACTATTGGCGAGCCACCCGGTGTTTGAGCAACTCATCTGGCATTTTACAGGGCCTATTCAATCGAATAAAACCCGCGCTATTGCGACGCATTTTTCTTGGGTGCATAGCGTCGATCGGCCAAAAATTGCAGAACGATTGAGCGCTCAGCGCCCCGATACGCTGCCGCCGCTTAAAGTATTTGTGGAGGTGAATTTAGACGGTGAATCGACCAAAGCGGGCGTGAGTTTGGCACAATTACCCGCAATGGTTGCTTTGTGCGCGCGCTTGCCGCGTATTGAGTTGGTCGGCTTAATGGTGATTCCGGCGCGGGCTTCAACCGATGCTTTTGTGCGCCTTGCAAAAATCAATGCAAATTTGCCCACGCCATTACCGATGTTGTCGATGGGGATGAGTGCGGATTTTCCGGCCGCGATTGCCGCAGGGAGTACGCATGTGCGTATTGGTACCGCACTTTTTGGCGCACGCTGAGGCATCCGGCAATCGTATGGTTTGCGCCGCGTGGTAATCTACTCCGCGCTGGCTGCGTTTTCCCGATAAAAACCAGACACGATCAAATTTACGACACGGAGCAGAGGTAGCAATGCAAGCGGCAAAAATCACGTTTATTGGCGGTGGCAACATGGCAACGGCGCTGATTGAAGGCTTGCGCAAAAACCAAGCCAGCATGATGTCAGTGGCGCAGCCTGTGCTGGTGGTGGCCGATCCCTCGGCAGATCGTCGCGCCCTGCTGGCCGATTTGTACGCAATTGAGCCGGTTGCCGATAACGCGGCGGCTATAACGGGGGCGAGTTTGATTGTGCTTGCGGTTAAACCCAATCACGTTCGCGCGGCTGCCGAGCAAATTCGTGCGAATTTATTACCGAATCAACTGATTGTTTCGGTGGCGGCGGGCATCCGGCTTGCGGCGTTACAAAACTGGCTGGGTGGGCACCAAGCCATTGTGCGTGCCATGCCCAATACGCCCGCCATGGTCGGCTCGGGGGCGACCGGCCTTTATGCCCCTCCGGCGTTAACGCCCCAACAGCGCAACCTAGCCGAATCCTTGATGCGTGCGGTGGGTTTGGTGCAGTGGGTACAAAATGAAGCGGATATCGATACCGTCACCGCGCTATCGGGCAGTGGGCCTGCTTATATTTTTCTTGTGATGGAGGCCATGCAGGCCGCTGCCGAACAGTTGGGCTTGCCCGCTCAAACGGCGCGTTTGTTGACCTTAGAAACCGTGTTTGGTGCCGCGCGTTTAGCGATGACGGCAGATGAGTCACCCGCACAGTTGCGTGCGCGGGTCACCTCGCCCAACGGCACCACAGAGCGGGGGATTGCCGCGCTTGAGCAAGCGGGTCTGCGTGCCGCGTTTGCGCAAGCATTGAATGCCGCGCATCAGCGCAGTATTGAGCTCGGCGCACAATTAAGCGCAGATGAGCGTGCCGTATGAGTGGCAGTTTTGGTGATCCGCTGGCGTTTTTAGTTCGCACCCTGTTTGAATTAGTGATTTTTATTGTGTTGGTGCGGTATTTTCTACAAGCCTTCCGCGCGAATTTTTTTAATCCTATTGTGCAAACGCTCGTTAAAATCACCGATCCAGTGCTCAATCCCTTGCGCCAATATATGCCAAAGACAAGGCGGCATGATTTAGCCGCCTTGCTGGTCGCTGTGGTTTTGATCGTGCTGATGGTTTGGGTGCTGGGCATGCTGAAGGGAGGCATGCCGCTTTTGACCTTAGTGTTAATGTCGATTTATTTCGCTTTTTTGCTGGTAACCGATTTATTTTTCTGGACAATTTTGATGCGGGCGGTGGCCTCATGGGTGGGAAACAATCGCTCGCCTGGCGTGGCTTTGCTTGAGGATTTAACCGACCCCATCTTGCAACCGGTTCAGAGGTTTTTGCCGCCCTTGGGGGGCTTTGATTTAAGCCCGCTGGCGGTTTTGATTGCGATCCAAGTTCTGCAGATGGCGGTTGGCAATGTGTTATTTGGCTGATTTTTGCTCGGTTGTTTTTTTTGAATCAGTACAGGTGTCTTGATTGAGTGATGTAGCCCCAAAAATAGCGATAACAGGTGCGATGGTCATAGCTTCAAGCCACTCGGTGGGCGTGGTGCAACCCCAAACGGCACTCTTTACGGCGCCCCTCGTTTTAGATTGCGGCCGAAGTTTGCCCCGTTATGCGCTCGTTTATGAAACCTATGGCCAATTAAACGAAGCCGGTACCAATGCGGTTTTGATTTGTCATGCCTTATCTGGGGACCATCATGCGGCCGGATTTAACGCAGAAACCGAGCGCAAGCCGGGCTGGTGGGATTCGGCCATAGGGCCTGGCAAACCCATCGATACCAACCGTTTTTTTGTGGTGTGCTTAAATAATTTAGGCGGCTGTAAGGGGTCTACGGGGCCTTTGAGCATCGACCCCACAACCGATAAACCCTATGGACCCGATTTCCCGATTGTCACCGTGCGCGATTGGGTGAATGCTCAGTATCGCTTGATGCGCTATTTAAACCTCTCCCGTTGGGCTGCGGTTATTGGTGGCAGCTTGGGGGGCATGCAGGTATTGCAGTGGTCAATTAGCTACCCCGATGCCATTGCCCATGCGGTGGTGATCGCGGCGGCGCCCAAGCTATCGGCGCAAAATATCGCGTTTAACGAGGTGGCACGCCAAGCGATTATTACCGACCCTGAGTTTCACGGCGGGCGGTACGCTGAGGCGGGCACACTCCCACGGCGGGGGCTTATGCTGGCGCGGATGCTGGGGCATATCACCTACTTATCGGATGATGCCATGCGCGCTAAATTTGGCCGTGAATTGCGTTCGGGCCAGGTAAATTACGGGTTCGATGTGGAGTTTCAGGTTGAAAGTTATTTGCGCTATCAAGGCACGAGTTTTGTCGATCGCTTTGATGCAAATACCTATTTATTAATGACCAAGGCCTTAGATTATTTTGATCCCGCCCACGACTGTGGCGATGACTTGATTACCGCCCTTGCGCCGGCACGAGCCGATTTTTTAGTGGTGTCATTTACCTCCGATTGGCGTTTTGCGCCGATGCGTTCGCGCGAGATTGTGCGTGCCTTGTTGGCTGCGGGTAAGCAGGTTTCTTATGCTGAAATTGAATCGAATCATGGTCATGATGCGTTTTTGATGACCATTCCTTATTACCACCGGGTTTTGGCAGGGTACCTAGCCAATATCGATTTAACCCTTGAACCGCAAGCGGGTATTTTATGATTCGCCCCGATTGGCATATTGTGGAGGAGTGGATTGCGCCCCGCAGCCGCGTGCTGGATTTGGGCTGCGGCGATGGTTCGTTAATGACTCATTTGATTGATCGCCGGCAAGTTTCAGCCGTTGGGCTTGAGCTGGATGATGATCAAGTCGCGGCCTGCATCGAAGCGGGTTTAAATGTAATTCAAGAGGATTTAGATAGTGGCATTGGCGATTGGTTTGCGCCCATGTCGTTCGATTTTGTTATCGTCAGCCAAACCATTCAGGCCATGCGTCATCCCGAGCGCTTGCTGGCGGACATGCTGCGTATTGCCCGCGAGGGGATTGTCACATTCCCCAATATGGGTTATTGGCGCAATCGAGTGCAGTTGGGGTTGCTTGGCCACATGCCGTTTAATCGGGCGCTGCCCAACCCGTGGTACAACACCCCCAATATTCATCTGTGCACGCTCACCGATTTTGAAGCGTTGTGTGATGAATTGGGTTTGGAGATACTTGACCGCGCCGTTGTGGATAGCGCCCGGCGTGAATCGGCTTTATTACGCACCTTCCCTAATTGGTTTGGTGAGCATGCCATTTACCGGATTAAGCGCCGAGTAACCGGTTTAAAATAATTTGGCGCGTTTGAATAAGTAAATTAATAAACCCCCAATTAATGCCAAAATCACGGTAAAAAGCGAGAACGACCAATCGGGCGATTGATTACCTGGAATGCCGGCAATATTGACCCCAAATAAACCGGTAATAAAGGTGAGTGGCAGAAAAATGGCCGATAGCGCCGTTAAAAAAGTGAGCTGCTTATTGAGCTCATTACTGGTACGGGTGTGCATTTGTTCTTGAATAATCCGCATTTGATCACGAGAGGCATCTAATACCTCGATATACCGGGTGAGCCTGTTTTCTGCCTCGCGTAATCGCTGTATCGTTGGCTTTTTGAGCCAGCTTAAATGGCTGGCAATTACCGATAGCAAGGCATCTCGTTGGGGTCCTAAATAGCGGCGCAGCGTTAAAATCATGGTGCGTAAATCGGCTAAATCCCGATCAGAAACGGGCTCGACCTCGTCACTAATGAGCATGCTTTTCTCATAGTTATCGGTGAGTTCATCAATCTCGTCAATGGTGTCGAGCATGTTGTCGTTCAAAAGCTCAATTAACCGAGTAACAAATTGCCCCGAATCTTTGGGGGCATTATGGGATTCCATATCCCGCTGTAACGTATTCACGGCGCGCAGGCTGCGCAAATGCGTGCTGATAATGCGGCGAGGGGTAATCCAGAGCCGGATGCCAATCATGTCGTCGGGCTCTTGGCCTGGGTTGTGGTTAATGCCGCGCAAGGTGAGCAGCAGCCCTTGATCTAAGATTAGGGCGCGCGGCCGGGTTATTTCGGCCAATAACGTATCTTGCACGGTGTTATCGATGTCGGTTTGGGCGCGAATCCAGTCTTGTACCTCGGGCTGGCTGTAATTCAAATGAATCCACACCGGCCCCGGGCTTGGGGTGTTATCTGATAAGGGCAGGAGTTGCGCACTGCCATCGCCCTGCATATGCCAAGTGTAAAAATCAGTTGCCAAAGCGTTCCGTCTCAATAGTGGGGGTTAAATTTGATCATAAGCGTGCACCTATTCTTTGACTGCGTGATGAATGGTGTATTCCGAGCCCTGTTTTATTTTATCGTAATTGCCAAATTGCTCTTTAAATGTGCGTTTAAAATAATCTCGTAGGCCATTAATGCTCACAAACCAAATATCCCCGCCGGGTGTTAAGTTTTGCCAAGCATCCAGCAGCATAATCGACCAAAGTTCTTTCCCGACTTTAGCCGGCACATTCGACACAATGCGGTTGAGCGGTGTGCCCTGCACGGCACTCAAGCCGTTGCTTAATTTAACTTGGACATTCGTTAGGTGATTGCGGGCGGCATTTTTGGTGGCAAAATCACAGGCAACAAAATCTTTATCCAATAAAATTACCTGCGCGGTGGGCTCGGCCTTGGCGAGCGTGAGGCCGATGGGGCCATAGCCGCAGCCTAAGTCAATGATGGTTTGATTGGGCTTGGGCGTATCCAAAAAATCGAGCAGCAGTCGGGTGCCGTCATCAATCTCGCGCGGAGAAAATAATCCCCAAGTTGAATGCAGGGTCAGCTCTTGGCCCATTAATTGAACATGCTGGATGAGATCAGCACGCAGTAGGTTTATTTCTTGCGGGGTCGGCATAACGATAAATCTCTCGGGTGACCTGAGCTTGAGCTTTGCCGGAAAAAAAAGCCAGCGGCGGTGTGTGAATAAAGTTAAGCAAATTCTAACGCGATTAACATAACTTTGGGCGCGCTATGAGTGAATGCTTTGTTAATCGGGTTTTACCCTGCTTGGCAGCGTTGGCAGATGCCATGGAGCTCGATCGATTGATGCGTTGTTTTAAATGCCTGTTGATCGCTAATCTGGGTAATGAGCTGATTTAATGCCTCGTTTGATTGCTCGTTAATCGCGCCGCAGGTATCGCAAATCATTAAAATGGCTTGATGCGCAATGTCGGGGTGATCGCAGCCAATAAAGGCATTCAGGCTCTCGATGCGATGGATTAAACCATGAGCCAGCAAAAACTCCAGCGCACGATAAATGGTGGGCGGCTTAATGACGTTGCCCGCAGTGGATAGGCGAGAAATTAAATCGTAGGCCTTGGTGGCCTCATGCCCGGACCAAATTTCAGCCAGCACGGCTTTGCGGATGGGCGTAAGCCGCGCACCCCGCGCCAAACACACCTGCTCGGCTTGCTCAATTGCGGTTTCGGCACAATGGGTATGATTAAGGCAGTGCATTGCGTGGTGTCCACTTTTAAGGGCTTAAATTTAATCGATTGTACCTGTGCGGCGCCGTTCTGTAGACCGCAAACTCGATTCTTTGCCGCACCGGGGGCGATTTTTTCTCAAACCCAAGTTAATTCAGGGCGTTATTGAAAAGTTTGATGATGCGGGTATTGAATTAATTCATCACACTGACCAAGATTGAACGTGGACGAGTCAATGCAGGTATCGGCGTTCAGCGCGGTACCAAAATAAATTAGAGTGAGAATTATTATGCAAGCCAATTCATCTGTTCTGCTGCCTCGGCGGCGTTTTATTCAAACGGCGGCTTCGGTAGCGGGTTTTGCCATTTTGCCGATGGGGTATTCGTCGCGCCTTTTTGCGGCAGAGCAGTTGGTGATTGCAGGCCCCAAAGTGGCGGATATTGCGCCAACAAAACTCGCCGAACAGGTGTATTGCATTGTTTCGCCGTGGGGGTTCCCTTCGGTTGAAAATCAGGGAATGATGAGCAACGTCACGTTTGTCACCACGCAAAAAGGCGTGGTTGTGATTGATAGCGGCGCTTCTCGCCAAATTGGTGAAATGGCCTTGCGCCAAATCCGCCAAATCACACCAAGCCCAATTGTGGCGGTTATTAATACCCACTATCACGGCGATCACTGGCTGGGTAATCATGCCTTTGTGAATGAAAATCCGGATGTACCCATCTATGCCCATGAAAAAACCATGTCGGCCATTAAAACGGGGCAAGGGCAGTTTTGGACGAATTTAATGGAGCGCTCAACCGATAACGCCACCTTAGGCACCGTGGCCACGCCGCCGAATAAAGTGGTGGCGCATGGGGATGTGCTGGATTTTGGCGATACCCAAATCAAAGTGCATTTTTATGGCACCGCGCATACGCCTTCAGATATTAGCCTTGAGCTTGTCGGGAAAAACATCGTGCATGTGGGCGATGTGGCGATGGATAACCGTATTGCCTTTATGGACGATGGCAGTTTTCGCGGTACGTTCAAAAATTATGATGCCTTGGAGGCGGCCGTGCCTGGGGCGTTATGGGTTCCCGCGCATGGCAATCCGGGCAAGCAAGTGCTGGCGCATAATCGCGAGTTATTTGAAGGCATTTATCAATCGGCCGAAAAAGCGGTGCAGGATATGTCGGGCCAAGAAGGCGCTAAAACCTATGCCTTGGCCGACCCCCGGGTGCAAAAATATGCGCCCATCACCAAAGGGTTTGACGAAAATATCGGCAAATACAGCTCGCTGGCTTATCTTGAGGCTGAATCGGCGTCTTTTTAAGCGGGGTGTTTTTCATAATGCCACTCGGATAAATTTTTTGAGTGGCGTGCGGCTTCAATAGAGCCGCCGAATGGTTTAATAGAATATATCGATTGGTCAGAAGCGCTCAGTTTGGGCTAAAAAGACTAAATAGTTAGCAAAAAAAATTAACCTAGGAGCTTGTGCATGTCCGGTGTTTCTCCCGCTTGTTCTCCCGTTAGGCCTTTATGGCCGCCATTGGTTGCCGGTTTAGTGTTGGGTTTAGTGCTTATTTTAACGTTTGTGCTCGTAGGGAATGGCGTGGGCGCTTCAGGCACGTTTGCCAGCATTGCCGCATGGCTTGGGTTTCAAGTGGCGCCGGCCGCGACCCAATCGAATGGTTACCTTGGGCCCATGGTGGCCCATGGTGCCAATCCCTTTGCCAGCTGGATTGTGGTTGAGGTGGTTGGGGTGGCCATTGGGGCGCTTTTGGCTGCGGTAAGCGCCGGGCGATTCAAGATTAAGGTGGATGTAGGCGCTGGAAAAATAGGCGTTATGCCCCGCTTATTGTTGGCATTAATCGGCGGGGTGCTCGCTGGGTTGGGTTCACGCTTTGCGGCAGGCTGCACCAGCGGCGTCGGGCTCTCGGGCACGGCCATGTTGGGCATGGCGGGGTTCATTTTTTTAATTGTTTTTTTCGTGGTCGGCCTTGGGGTTAGTGCCTTAATGCGGAGGGTTTGGTGATGGATTACGGTGTGGCAGGCACGGCGTTAGCCTCGGGAATCCTTTTCGGTTATGTGCTCGAACAGGCCGGGTTTGGTTCTCCCTGCAAATTAACGGCACAATTTCGCTTAACGGACTGGTCTGTTTTTAAGGTGATGTTTACGGCTATTTTGGTCGCCTCGCTGGGTATTTTATTACTGCAATCGGGTAATTATTTTGGCTCAAGCGGCTTTTTTGTGCCCACCACCTTTTTCTGGGCTACGGCGGTGGGTGCCGCGTTGATTGGCGCCGGTTTTGCTATCGGTGGTTATTGCCCCGGCACCTCGGTGGTCGGGTTTGTGTCGGGCCGAATCGATGGCTTGGTGTTTATGCTGGGTATGGTGCTGGGCATTTTAGGCTTTGCTTCGATTTATACGGCGCCCATCACGCAAAGCATTTTGCATACGGCGCAAATCAGCGCGAAAACGCTCCCGCAGTGGCTGGGCGTTTCGCCTTGGATTGTGTGGGCCGGTATGGTGGTTGTCGCAGTGGCTGGGTTTTTGTTGGGTCGAATGATGGAGCAGCGATCGCACGGCGTGCTGACAGCCGATGATATTGTTGAAAGCGTAGACCCGACCAGCGATTCTGCCCATCAAGGGCGCGCGGTACCGAGCAATTTAGGTGCGGGATCGGTGTCTTAAATTCGTGGAAATTAAATTATTGATCCGGCAAAAATTATTTACGACAAATCGTTCGCCCTGAGTGTGTCGAAGGGCGTTGTGTCGGGCACAGGCAAGTTCAGCCTGAACGGGTTCCATACTATTTGCTGGCCGGATCAATAGGTGTTTACGGTTTAACTCAAGCGTTTTATTTTATTTTTGGAGTTGCTTGCCATGAGTCTTAATGCGAAAAGTCCTGCCCCTGCCAAATCCCGCCGGTTTTTGGCGGTTTCAATTCCGGCCTTAGCGGTCGCGATGTCGGGCGCGGCGATTCTCCCGTCGCCCATCGATGCCTTATCGATTATTCCTGCGGCGCATGCTCGGGGCGATAACCCTTGTGCACCGGCCAGTCGGGGTGCAAATCCTTGTGCACCGGCCAGTCGGGGCGCGAATCCTTGTGCACCGGCCAGTCGGGGCGCGAATCCTTGTGCACCGGCCAGTCGGGGCGCGAATCCTTGTGCGCCCGCCAGCCGAGGCGCGAATCCTTGTGCGCCGGGTGGGCGTTAATCGCCTCGCTTATTTGCCCCGTGGATCAACCGGTGTATTCGGGTTTTGCACCCCATGATGTTGGGTCGTTGAATCATGGATGATCTGTATTGCGATTGGCTCACGGCGTTATCCGATGAGGCGTTTGATGCGGTGTTGTCTTGTGCCGATGAGTTTTTTGCGATTAATCGTGCGCTAATTCACGATCATCAAACCATTTTGACTGAATTATTGCGTGATGAATCGGCGCCCGTTCCCCGCCGCTGGCAGCATTATCCGATGGATGATGTGTGCGACCCCAGCAGTGGGGCGATGTTTTATTACCACGCGCATGATTCAACCGATCGCCCTGATGAGGAGCATGGGCATTTTCATTTGTTTATTCGGCCCGATATTGACGCGGCTTTTAGCCATTTTGTGGCACTTTCTCTGGATGCGCGGGGCGGGATTCGATCGGTATTTACCACGAATCGCTGGGTGACCGATGAGCACCTACGCCCCGCGAATGGGCTCATTGACTTATTGCCCGAGGCGTTTGTGATTGAACGATCGCGCCCTTCTTGGTTGGTTTCTCGCTGGTTGATGATGGTGGTGCGTTTGCTGATGCCCCAGATTCAGCAGGCGCTTTGGCTGCGAGATAGTGCGCTCAATTGGGATGGCCTGCAGGCATTGCCTGATGCGCTGCTGGAAGATCGGGCGCGCCATATCCTGAGTGAAGTGCCCATCTCGATGATGGATGTTTTGCAGCAGATCCAGCGGGCGGGGCTTTTGCGTTATCCCCTATAAAAAACCTTAACTTTTGAGTTTCTCGTGTTCGTGGTTTGATGACAGTTGTTTTAATAAATTATTAGCAATTGACTTGATTGGCTGGGCGTCTGATTGTCGCCTTGATTGATGTAACGGTAAAGAAGGAGTTTGGACGAATGAATTTTAAGACCTTTGTATTTGTGCCTGTTGTATTCGCTGCGACATTTGCGGCGCATAGTGCCTTTGCGGTTGATGTGCCGGGTCCTCTGGTTGATCCGGCTTGGTTAAACGCGCATATGAATGATGTCAAGGTGTTGCAACTGAGCGGGCCTTTGAAAGAGTTCACCACCGCCCCCGAGATGAAGGATGTGAATGGCAAGAAAGTTGCCGTGAGCGTTTCCGGCCACGTGCCCGGCGCCTCGTTTGTTGATTTCAAAGCGATTCGGGTCGAGCGGGATATTGATGGCAAAAAAGTCAAAGATATGATTCCCGATAAAGCCGCTTTTGAAAAACTGGTTCAATCTTGGGGCGTAAATAAAGGCCAAGCCATTGTCATTGTGCCCAAGGGATTATCTACGCCGGATACGGATGAAGCGACCCGTTTATACTGGCAGCTTAAATATTACGGCCAAGACAATATGGCCATTTTGAATGGCGGCATGGCGCAATGGTTGGCCGATGGCATGACGGCTGCAACCGATGCCCCTGCAGCTACTACGGGCAGTTGGGTCGCCACCGCCGAGCGTAAAAATATTCTGGCAACCTATGCAGAAGTGAAGCATGCCGTTGAACATCCCGGTTCAGTGGAATTTGGCGATGCGCGTCCATCCAATCAATACATGGGCGTGTTTACCAAGCCCAAAGAGTTGCCTGGGCATTTGCCGGGTGCCAAAAATGTACCGCCCGATTTATTAACCACTGCCGATGGCGCCTCTGCCCGCTTCTTGCCCAAAGCGAGCTATGAAGCGATGTTTAAGCATGTCGGTTTGAATCCGGATAAAGAAATTATCGATTACTGCAACACGGGGCATTTGGCCTCGGGTTTGTGGTTTGTAACGCATGAAATTGTGGGTGACAAAAAAGCCCGTTTATATGATGGCTCTATTGTTGAGTACAGCATGTATGACGGCGCTAAAATGGCGGATCCCGCTAATTTAAAATAAGCAATGCATTAATAAGCCATAATAAGCCATACATTAAGATGCAAAAACGCCCCGAAATTCGGGGCGTTTTTTATGGGTAAACTGGCGCGTAATAACGCTACGCAGTCTGCACTTTTGAGGCGGATGCAGTGGGCTGCACATGAAGCAGCTTCGATTTTAATTTAAAAAACACGCGGATCGTAATGAGTTGAACGATCGTGAAAGGCACCATCATCGCAAAATACAACCAAGAGCCGTGGGTAATAATGTGATTATGCGCCAAGCCTAAATTTAGGAAAAACATACCAAAGACAAAAAAGGCGACACCAGGGCAAATGAGCGCGAACGAGCCAGCATTTCCCTTATCGCCATTAATGTAATGCGCAAAATACCCTAAGCGTTTCATGACGGCATAACCAATTAAGCCGAACAGAATTTGCAGCGATACAATCATCATGCTGGAGACAAAAAAGCTGCTGTAATTTAATGGGTTATCAAAGCCGTGGTGCAGCCCATGGGTTAAGCGAATCCAGGTAATACCGAGCAGCGTTAGGATGGGAATCATAATCCACAAACTCGGGCTGGCCGGTTCGCTAATGCCATTGGTCATCATGCTATGAAAGCCATTAACGAGTTTAATGACGGTGAGCAGCAGGGCAATGGTGAAGAAAAAGAGCGAGAGCGCGATAGATACGGCGATCGTGAGCGTGTTGTCCGACATGGAAGCGGGTGCAGCCAAACCGACAGCGATCATCGCGAACGCAAACATCGAAATCATAGGTGCCAAGCTATTGTTGGTGGTGAAATCTACATTGCCGCCCACCAGTGCGCGGGTAAAGTAGCGCACCAAAATATTTAAAGCATAAATGCCGATGGCAAAGAAGGCGATGATCGCCATCGGAAAGAGCCACTCTACGACCGTCCACAACCCAGGAACCAACAGCGCGCCCAGCACAAAGAGCACATTCACCGACATGGCAAGGGTGAGCGGAATAGTCATCAGCCCAATTTCAGCATTGCTGTTGAGCAGGGTCACAAAGGCTTCAAGCCGCTTAAATTGAGCGTATTCCTGAATATTCCAAATCAAGAGCTTGAAGTGGAAAAAAGCAAAAAACAAAATCGCAGCGATCGTCAAGCCGACTAACCCCGCATTAACCCAATGGCTACCCGTTAAAATGGGCCACACATCGCCAAAGGTGACCATGGCACTATTGGGATGCGGCACGAGAAACATTAAGTAGATAAAAAATGATACCGAAAGCCCGCCAGCGCCCAGCGCGGCGAGGAAGTAAAGGGGCGAGTAGGCTGCCCCGAGGTTCTTGCGAATCATGCTATTTCTCCTGTCTGAGTTAATGCTTAAAGCGTGTAATTAGTTGCCAATCAATACATTAGAGTTTTCTAACATAGGGATTACTTTAGCAGCATAGTCAGGATTGATAAATAGCTTTCGCGAAAAATGTGGGAAATATTTACACTTAATTTGGCTAAAGGTGCCGTATCAGCCCATGCCGGGGCAAAACTTGGCGGTGGTGTGTGTTTTAATTTTGAAAACAGAGTGAGAATTTGGCATTCTGAACTGCATTTAATTTTAATGGAAAGGACGTGCTGATATGACGATACCCCCCTTGGCTGGAACGCAACCTACCCCCGACCAGTTGGTCGCGGTGCCGCAATTAGTGAGCGCCTATTACACGCGCCAACCTAACCCGGCGCTTGCGGGTGAGCGGGTCAGCTTTGGCACATCCGGCCACCGGGGCAGCAGCTTAAATAGCGCATTTAATGAAGCGCATATCGTGGCAATTACCGCTGCGCTTATTGAATATCGCCAAGCGCAAAACATTACGGGTTGTCTTTTTATTGGGTTTGATACCCACGCCTTATCATGGCCCGCTTTTGTGACGACAATCGAGGTGCTGGCTGCCGCTGGGGTGAGCGTGCGTTACCAATTGGGCTTTAAGCCAACGCCCACACCGGTGATTTCTCGGCGCATTATTGCGGCAAATGCGGGCGATACAACAGGCGCATTGGCAGATGGGGTGGTGATTACCCCCTCGCATAATCCCCCAGCCGATGGCGGGTTTAAATATAACCCAACCCACGGCGGGCCGGCCGATACCGATGCGACCGGCTGGATTCAAAACCGCGCCAATGAACTATTGGCAGAGTACCACCGCGTTGCACGCATGGATTTCGCCCTAGCCTTAACGCAGCCCCTGGTGGTCGCGGAAGATTTTATTGCGCCCTATGTGGCCGCGCTGGATACCGTTATTGATTTTGCCGCCATTCAGGCCGCCGATGTATCAATCGGGGTTGACCCAATGGGCGGCGCAGGTTTGCCTTATTGGCTGCCGATTGCCGAGCGCTATCAGTTGGACTTGACGATAGTTAATGATCACGTTGAGCCAGATTTTCGGTTTATGCCGCTGGATCACGATGGCAAAATCCGAATGGATTGTTCATCACCCTATGCGATGGCCAATTTGCTCAAAATTAAAGACCAGTTTGATGTGGCGTTCGGTAATGATACCGATGCTGATCGGCATGGCATTGTTACCCCCGATGGCGGGCTGCTCAATCCCAATCATTTTTTAGCCGTGGCGATTGATTATCTGTTTCGGCATCGTCCGCAGTGGGATAAATCTTTGTCTATCGGCAAAACCGTGGTGTCGAGCTCGCTGATTGATCGGGTGGCGGCGGGTTTGGGGCGCCATGTGTATGAAGTGCCGGTGGGCATTAAATGGTTTCAACCGGGCTTAACAGCTGGCGCGTTGGGTTTTGGTGGCGAGGAATCGGCGGGTGCCACGTTTTTATGCCGTGATGGTAGCGTCTGGACAACCGACAAAGATGGCTTAATTATGGGCTTGCTCGCGGCAGAAATTCTGGCGGTAACCGGTAAAGATCCTTGGGCGTATTTTAATGAGCTGGCGGAACGTTATGGCCAGCCGTACTACACCCGAATCGATGCGCCCATCAGCGCAGAGCAAAAAGCGCGGTTTAATGGCCTAAGCGCCGATGCGGTGCAGGCAAAACAATTAGCCGGCGAGCCTATTACCCGCGTGATGACGCATGCCCCAGGTAATAATGCGCCCCTCGGCGGATTAAAAGTAGAAACAACCAATGGCTGGTTTGCCGCGCGGCCGTCGGGCACTGAGGATATTTATAAAATTTATGCCGAGAGTTTTATTTCATTAAAGCATCTTAATCAGATCGTCGATGAAGCTAAAACCTTGGTGGCTCAGGTGTTAATCGGTTGATTATACCGGCGGATATTCCGCTTTATTGATAGACAGATAACGCACAGATTGTCACAATTATGCCCAATTTATTTGGGCATTTTTTTGAGGTTATGCGGGATGCTGATTGGGTTTGTTGTTTTGTATCTCGTTGTATCTATTGGAATTGGCTTGCTCGCGGCAAAGCGCGTTCATAATACCGCCGATTTTATGACGACAGGACGGCAGCTTTCGCTCCCTGTTGTGGTGGGCGTGGTATTTGCGACCTGGTTTGGGGCTGAAACGGTGCTTGGCATTCCCGGCACGTTTTATCAGGAGAATTTAGGGGGGTTAATATCCGATCCCTTTGGTGCGGCCTTATGTTTGGTTTTATTCGGTCTGATTTTTGCGCGCCGATTATATCGAATGAATTTACTCACCTTAGGCGATTTTTATCGGCAGCGATTTAACCGCAAAGTTGAAATTATCGCCGCAATTGCCATTACTTTATCTTATTTAGGGTGGGTTGCCGCCCAAATTACGGCTTTGGGTATGGTGTTTAATGTGTTAACTCAAGGGGCGATTAGCGAGCCCTTGGGTATATTAATAGGTGCATCGGTTGTATTGCTTTATACCGTGGTCGGCGGCATGTGGTCGGTCGCGATGACCACCTTTTTCCAGATGATCGTGATTGTGGTCGGGCTCACCATTATTGCTTTTATGCTCGGCAATATGGCGGGCGGTATTGCCCCCGTGGTCGAGCATGCCAAGGCAGCGGGTAAGTTTGAGTTTTGGCCGGCATTAAATACCGCCGCTATTTTGGCATTTATTACGGGCTTGCTCACACTGGGGTTTGGTTCGATTCCACAGCAAGATGTTTTTCAGCGGGCTAATTCATCGCGCACCGAAAATATTGCTGTGTGGGGCAGTGTTTTAGGCGGCGTGATGTATTTACTCTTCGCGGCGATCCCGTTATTTATTGCCTATTCGGCCACCGTGATTGATCCGGCGCTCGTGGCGCGCTTGATTCATGGTGATGCCGATAAAATTATGATGCAGCTGATTCAAAACCACTTGCCCTTATGGGCGCAGGTGATCTTTTATGGCTCGCTGATGGCGGTGATTATGAGCACCGCTTCGGGTACCTTGTTGGCGCCTTCGGTTACCATCGCCGAAAACTTACTCAAAGGCTGGATAGCGCCGAATGGGATGAGCGATCAGGCTTTTTTGCGCTTAACACGCTGGGTGATTGTGGGGTTTGCGCTTGCCGTAACGGGCTATTCGCTCTGGGAACATGCGGGCAACACGTCGATTCATAATATGGTGGAAAATGCTTATAAGGTCACGCTGGTGGTGGCCTTTGTGCCGTTATTTGCCGGTTTGTTTTGGCGGCGCGCCAATTTAACCGGCGCGTATTGGTCGATGGGCTTGGGGTTGGTTGTGTGGTTGCCCTTGGAGTTTTTGCTTATAAACCCAACCGTGCCCGCCCAATTTTATGGCTTTGCCGCCAGTATTGCGGGTATGGTGTTGGGCTCTTTAATAAGCCGACGGGTGTCAATCTAATTTTGGCCGGCTTTTTTCTTCTTCATTAACCAAGTTTGGCCAAAACTGGCGTAATGCATCCATCGGTACGGGTGTTTTTGATTGTAAATAAATTTCCGCACCCGCTAATAAACTGGGGTGGCGCTTAGTCATAGCGTGCATCCAGTTTAAATCGCGAAACGATAAAAACCCTTGATGTAATCGCACCGACCAAGCCAATGTTTTTGCAATACGGGTTGCGGGCATAACCGAGAACCACACCGCCGCCATTAATACGGGAATACCCAGCCATGGGTAACCGCTGGCTTGATCGGCCAGCAGCAGCCATTGCATTAAAAAAAAGCCGCCCGCCAAGGCCATGAGTGTGGCGGTGGTAAATCGGTGTTGGCCAATAACGGCATAGAGCCGGTTAAGCCGGTCAATTAATTCGGGTTGGTAGTTAAATTCATCATGTAAATTGAGCATGAACACTCCTAATGCAGCGCGAGGCTATTTAAGCGTAGGACAATGATAGGACATGCAGCGCACAGCGGCTACCAGCAATAAAATTTAAGCGCTGCGGGTGGTGATTCGCTGCCAGGTCATAAAACTGTGGGGATAGGGATTATGTTCATCGGCGGGGTGGGTTTCTTCACGCGTTAACCGCCATTCACGGCGATTATAGGCGGGAAAAAAGGCATCGCCATCATCAATTTGGGTGTGAACAACGGTTAAATAGAGCCGATCGGCACGCGGCAAAAATTGATAATAAATATTCGCACCCCCAATGACCATCACCTCGGGCGCGTGGTTTGCGGCATCAAGTGCTGCATCCAAGCTTTCTACCACGGTGACGCCATCGGCTGTGAACTCAGGGTTGCGGCTAATCACAATATTGTGCCGCCCCGGGAGGGGGCGACCAATTGAATCATAGGTTTTGCGCCCCATGATAATCGGCTTGCCGAGGGTGATGGCCTTAAAGCGTTTTAAATCTGCCGGCAAATGCCAAGGCAGGGCATTATCTCGCCCAATGACTTGATTGCGCGATAGCGCAGCGACTAAACCAATCTTCATGATTGATCCGGTGAGCCGCCGGGGAATTTGGCGGAGCTATATTTAATAACGAGCACAGCTAACGCAAGCACGGTAATAGCCCCTGCGTAGGTCATGATGGTGGCATTGCTCATGATTTTGACATCAACCACCAGCACTCGGGTTACGGCTGTAATGGCGATATAGATTAAAAACCGCACCGGCATGCGTTTGGTTTGAAAGTAAATACCGATCATCGCCAAAATTTCAAGATAAATGAAGAACAGCAAAAGGTCATCGAGCGAGGGCGTGCCTTTGTGCAAAATATCGAACACGGACGCCGTGGTTGACCACAGCACGGCAATCCACAGCACAAAGAGCAATAAAAGGTGGGCAATGTTGTTGAGCTCGTTGCCCAAGCGTTCAATGAATTTATGACTTGATATTAATTTTGAGTGGGGTTCGTTCATGGGGTGTTTCCTATTGATGGGGGTATGATTTTTGATTATACGGCAACCGGTGCTGCGATATGCGGCCAAGGCTCGTAGCCTTCCAGTGAAAAATCCTCAAAAATAAAATCTTCAATGCGCGTGCGCGCTGGGTTTAGTTTCATTTGGGGGAAGTTTTTTGGCGTGCGCTCAAGCTGGGTTCGTGCTTGGTCAAAATGGTTATGATAAATGTGCGCGTCGCCCAGCGTGTGGATAAATTCGCCGGGGCGTAACCCGGTTACCTGCGCGATCATCAAGGTGAGCAAGGCATAGCTTGCGATATTAAAGGGTACGCCCAAAAAAATATCGGCGCTGCGCTGGTACAGCTGGCACGAGAGTTTGCCGTCGGCCACATAAAACTGAAACAATAAATGGCAGGGCGGGAGTGCCATATTGGGCACATCGCTGGGGTTCCATGCGCTCACAATCAGGCGGCGCGATTGCGGATTGGTTTTAATTTGGTCAATAACATCGGCTAATTGATCAATGCTGCGGCCATCGGGTGTTGCCCATGAGCGCCATTGCTTGCCATAAACGGGGCCTAAGTTGCCCGAGCTATCGGCCCATTCATCCCAAATACGCACGCCTTGTGTTTGCAGGTACCGAATATTGGTATCACCTTGAATAAACCACAAAAGCTCGTGGATGATGGAACGCAGATGCAGCTTTTTGGTGGTGATGGCCGGAAAACCCGCACTTAAATCAAAGCGCATTTGGTGGCCGAAGATGGAACGCGTGCCGGTGCCCGTGCGGTCGGCACGATCCACACCGTGGTTCATTACTTGTGTGATTAAATCAAGGTAAGCCTTCATGCGGGGTTCTCGGCGTTTGCGGGGCGATCTTGGATATTTTTACGGTAGGCATAAAACAGTAAGCCCAGCCCAATCACAATCATCGGGAAGGAGAGCACTTGGCCCATCGTGAGCCAGCCATCCCATAAATAACCCAGCTGCGGATCGGGTTCGCGCACAAATTCGACCAAGAAGCGGAATAAGCCATAGAAAATCAAAAACATTGCTGAAACCGCCATGCGCGGCTTAGGCTTTAGTGAAAAGATAAACAAAATTAAAAACAATAAAATGCCTTCCGAAAACGCTTCATACAGCATGGAGGGATGGCGGGGCAGGGAGCCGCCGGTCGGGAAAACCATGCCCCAAGGCAAGGTTGTGACCTTGCCCCACAGCTCCCCATTAATGAAATTACCAATGCGGCCAGCGAATAAGCCAATGGGTACCAAGGGCGCCACAAAATCCATCAGGGTGAAGAACGGAATTTTGTATTTACGCGCAAACAAAAACATGGCGGTCATCACGCCGATTAAGCCGCCATGAAAACTCATGCCCCCATCCCAAACCTGAAATAAGCTTAAAGGGTGGGCGAGCAACTCGGGGGTTTGGTAAAACACCATATAACCGATGCGCCCACCTAAAATAACCCCCAGCGCACCGTAAAAAATCAAATCATCGACTTGCAGCGGGTTAAGTGGCCAATCGGGTTTGCCGGCGCGATAACGCCCCAGCAGCCACGCACCGACAAAACCGACCAGATACATTAATCCATACCAATGGACTTTAAGCGGGCCCAAAGATATAGCGATGGGATTAATGTCTGGATATATCAGCATAAAATGACTCATTAGTTCGCGCGGTGGCAAAAATATCGGATGGGCAGCTTGCCAGAATTAACGGCTATCGATAAGGCAATAACGCAAATTTTTGCATTTTTGCAGCACTCTGTCGCCGACCCAGCTGGGTGCTAAACTTTAACAGACTCTATTGTGTGTTGGCGGCGCATTCGTCTTTGTCGAGAGCATAACTTTTTATGAGGGCATTGATAATGGAACTCTCTTTGTATCGCGATGAGGCGTTAGCGATAGAGCCGCGTGCCCTACGAGCCGAAACTTATAACTTGGGTCATGTGTTATGGGGCAATAGCCCAGAGGGGGTGGTTTTTTTACCGATTCGCTCGATGCAGTTTTTAGTGATTTTGGATGCGCAAGAATGGGTGTTTGTGGATGGCATGAAAAAACACGTGATCGAATTGGCTTGGCAAAAATTTCATCCCCAAGCGCGCAGCGCAATAGATGAAGCGGTGCCGTATGACGCGGTGTTTTATACCGAAGCGAGCCTTGAGCTGATGCCGCGCTTGGAATCAGCGGTGCATGCGGCATTAACCGAAGCGGTTAAGCAAATCCGCCCCGAGCGCAGGGGCGGTGTGGTGCTGCCGTTTAAGCGTTAACGGGCGGGTTATTCGCTTTTAATTGGGGTTAATCATCATCCCCGAGTTCGGGATTCCAGCCATGTTCGCGGGCGTATTTAATGGCTTCTTCTTGAATGCGGAAATATTTTTCCTGTAATTCAGGGGTAAGTTTACTGGGGATGTGGCCGGAAGGCCCCCAAGCGGCATGCACCCCTTCATAAAGCACCTGAAGCTGGGTGGGAACCCAGCCCTCACAGGTTTCGGTTTCAGGGATTAGATCGAATAGCCAGGCATCGCGAATCATCTTGGCAATATTGGTCATGCCGCCTTGTTCATCGTTATAAATGCCAACATATCTTTTGGGTGTGTTCATCGGTTTTCACTTGAGTGATTAAAAAAGGCGCTGTGCGCGCCTTAGGGGGTTATCGCGTGAGGCCAGCATACAGCATGGGTAGTTTTTCAGGCAGCCGTTCAACGTGATCGACCACCATGAAATTTCGGGCGCCAAAAATACGGGATACGTATTGATCCGCGCGCGGGTCAAGGCTCATGCAGTAGGTGATGATGCCGTTACGCGTGGCTTCTTCGACGGCCTTTTTGGTGTCGTGGCGTAAATACTGCGGATCGCGGACATCGATATCCGCCGGTTCCCCATCGGTAATGACTAACATCAATTTTTTGGTCGAGCGCTGTTGCTTTAAGTGATGGCTGGCATGACGAATGGCTGCGCCCATGCGGGTAGACAGTTGGCCGGTCATGCCGGCAAGTTTCGCTTTAGGCAGCTCGTTGTAGGTTTCATCGAAATCTTTAAAGCGGTAATACTCGACATCGTGCCGCCCATCGGAGCAAAAGCCGTGAATGGCAAACGGATCACCAATTTTAGCAATGGCATCAGCGAGGAGCACGCAGGCCTGACGGGTTAAGTCGAGCACGGAGAACTCTTGGCCGGACACTTTCTCGTTGGTCGATTCGGATAAATCGAGTAAAACCATCACCGAAATATCCCGAGTTTTGCGCACCGAGCGCATCATAATGCGCGGATCGGGTTGTCGGCCTTGACGAATATCGACCATGGCGCGAATTGCGGCATTAATATCCACTTCATCGCCATCTTCGAGCTTGCGAATGCGCTGCACCCCTTGCGGCTGCATGGCATCCAGCAGGAATTTCATGCGGCTAATTTCGCGTTTATAGCGGGCGGCGATGTCGTCAATGAGCGAAAGCTCGCCCAATTTGGCGCGTTTTTCGAGCACGGTAGCCCAACTCGGGCGCTCGTGTTGAATTTGATAATCCCACTCGGGGTAATGGAAGGGGGCGGATACGGGGGGATTGCCTTCCATCTCGTTCCAGCTAACCCCATGATCTTCATAAGGGAACAGCTCTGTGCCGAGCACCCAAACTTCTTGCGGGTTGCCATCGGTGAGCTCGCTATCAATCTCGTTGATCATCTCCATGACGGACACTTGCTTGCGCACGCTCTGGACATTGTCGTAACCCGCTTCCAGCGATTTATCGAAATCGAATTCTTCAAATGCCCAAAAATAGCGGTTATCGTCACGATAGGGGGCGGTGAGAACATCGGTGCGTTGCTGGAATGGAATGCGAAGCGACATGAGTTCATGCGCTAAAACGGCGCCGCAATCCCACGATAATTGGTTGTCTCGCAGCCGATGCTGTTCGGCCGCAAAGAGTTCACGCGCGCGGGCGATGAGCGGATGATCGTCCTCAAAGTTTGGATCGAGCAAGGCACGCGCCATGCGGTTTAAATAATCACCCATCGTGTTGGCTTGGGTGGCAGGAATGGTGTGAAATTGCGCCCAAATTGGGCGTAAGCCCGGAAAATCTTGAATGGCCAAGGCCTCAATTCGCGCATCTTCAAACACGGAAATAACGGCCATTTGCAGGTTATTTAAATTTTCCGCTGAAATGGGCTCTTGGGTATACACCACATGCGCGGCACTGTGCGCGGCGGCGGCACGATAAAGGGTTAAGCCTGAGATGGGCTCTTGCCCTTCAATGACGATATCATCATACGCATCGGGCAAATGCAGCAGATAATCTTCGATGTAGGGGCGGTAGCCTTCGCGCTTTTCAAAATCGCCGGAGGTGGGGCGCATGAAAAAATCGCGGGCCCATAACGCCCGTAAATACATGTTGATCCGCCGTTGTACATCCACAAAGAGCGTGCCTTTACGCTCTTGTTGCAGCATGGCCTGAGATTCTTTCGAGGCGAGGCTGAAGTAGCGGATTTGCTCTTCATAATTGGTGCGGTGCACTTGCGCGCCCCAGTTCGACCAACGGCGCAAGCCGCCTAACGTTAAATGCGCAAACAGGGTATCGAGGTTTTCCAGCATGGGGCGAATACCCCGAGGCGCCGTGGCCACCAAGTTATTGAGCAGCTGCAAATACTTTTTAAAGAGCTCCGCATCGGCCAGCCGATCGGCGGCGGTGGGTGCGGTGGCCAGAACCAGCTCAATAACGGTGCCACTGGTTTTTGAGGCCATCATCATGGCATTTTCGATTAATGAATCAATAACGCCTTCGCCCAACGTTCGGGCAATGCCGGGCGCATTTTGAATAAAGGTTGAAACCAGTTCATGGCCCCGCCCTAGGTTTTTGAGCGATAGGGCGCCACCGAGATAAATATCGAGCCCTTGTCGGCTAAAAACTCGCGTGGCTTCTTGCCATGAGGCCTGCAAAATATCGCGCGAGTGCTCGGACAGTGAACCGAGTTCTTCTGCGTATTCTTCGAGTTGAACAGACATGATGCTCCTCCAAACAAGCGATCGGGGTCGGGGCTTGCGGTGTCGGCGGGGCGGTTGCCGCGCCTGTAACCGCGCCTAGGACTCACTTTTGGCGTCAAAAAATTCAACCCATCTTGTGATGGTTAAGATGAATCATTGGCGCCGTCAAAATGACGCGAGCCTTAGAAAAAGGTGGCTACCGCCGCATCCAGCGCATCGCGCATATCCGGATCATCGGTAATGGGGCGCACCAGCGCTACGCGGCAAGCCGAGGAGGGATCGACATTTTTAGAAATAAGTGATGCCGCGTAAATCAGCATGCGGGTAGAAATACCCTCATCCAAGCCGTGGCCTTTAAGATTACGGGCACGCTCGGCAATCGAGACCAGTTTGCTCGCGATTTCGGCCGAGACATGACCCTCATGCGCCACAATTTCGGTTTCGGTGGCATGCTCAGGGTAGTTGAAATCGAGTGCACCGAAGCGTTGCTTGGTGGACTGTTTCAAATCTTTCATGAGTGATTGATAACCCGGGTTATACGAAATTACGAGCTGAAAGTCAGGATGGGCATGAATGAGTTCGCCTTTTTTCTCGAGCGGTAATTCGCGGCGCGCATCGGTAAGCGGGTGAATAACCACGGTGGTGTCTTGACGTGCTTCAACCACTTCATCGAGGTAGCAAATGGCGCCATGACGGGCGGCTATGGCCAAAGGGCCATCTTGCCAACGGGTGCCTTGGGCATCGAGTAAAAAACGGCCGACCAAATCAGAGGCGGTCATGTCTTCATTACAGGCCACGGTGATAAGGGGCTTATCTAATTTGTGTGCCATGTATTCAACAAAACGGGTTTTGCCGCAGCCCGTAGGCCCTTTGAGCATCATGGGCATCCGCACCGAATAGGCCGCTTCATACAGTTCAACCTCATCGGCTACGGGGCGATAGTACGGTTGTTTTTGTACACGATATTGCGCCATCAGATCAGTCATTTATGCTCTCCTGTGGGTGGGTGCGGCTTATTTTTTTGCTCAATTGAACGCGCAAACGTGATGCTTGGGGATCAACTCAGGAAAAAAGAGTGAAAAACCCACCCGAAGGCGGGTTATGCGTTTTGCGCGGGTTAATTACACGGTTTTGCCGCGGTAGATAACCATTGAAGCGCCTTGGCTTTGTGTAAAGTTGTTGTAACCGATCAAACGAACATGGTTGTTTGGGTTAGCGATATGGCAGGCTTTGGCCTCGCCTAGGATTTTGTCTACATCGGTTTCACCGAACATAGGCAGCTTCCACATGTACCAGTACGAATCCATCAGGTGCTCTGGCTCAGTGTGTTCAATCGCTGGGTTCCAGCCTTGGTTCACAATGTATTGCACTTGGCTTTTCATTTCTGCATCGGTCATGGCAGGCAAGTAAGAAAAGGTTTCAAATTTACGGCTGGCAGGATCGCTCAAACGTGATTTGTAGTCTTGCATTTCGCTCATGGAAAAAACTCCTAAAATTAGTGGCTATCTTGGGTTGGTGCAAGCCAACCCAACTAAGGGCATTACTTGTGGGCAACGTCCAGTTTGTCGACGGTGTCGAATTCAAACTTGATTTCTTTCCATGTTTCCATGGCGATTTTCAATTCTGGGCTGCTTTTGGCTGCTTTTTCCAGAACCGATTTGCCTTCTTTCTCAATTTCAACGCCTGAGTTGCGGGCTTCTACGCAGGCTTCAAGCGCGACACGGTTTGCGGCCGCGCCTGCGGCGTTGCCCCATGGGTGACCCAACGTGCCGCCGCCGAACTGCAAGCATGAATCGTCGCCGAAAATGTTGACCAGCGCGGGCATGTGCCATACGTGGATACCACCCGATGCAACGGGGAATACGCCCGGCATTGAGCCCCAGTCTTGATCGAAGAACAAGCCGCGTGAACGATCTTCAGGAATGAAGGAATCGCGCATGGTGTCGATCCAGCCCAAAGTGGCTGCGCGATCGCCTTCCAATTTACCGACAACGGTACCTGAGTGCAGGTGATCGCCGCCTGACAAACGCAATACTTTCGTGAGAACGCGGAAGTGGATGCCGTGGTGCGGGTTACGGTCGAGTACGGCGTGCATGGCACGGTGGATGTGCAACAACATGCCATTCTCACGGCACCAGTTTGCCAAACCTGTGTTGGCGGTTAAGCCGCCGGTTAGGTAATCGTGCATGATGATCGGCGCGCCGATTTCTTTCGCGTATTCAGCCCGTTTGTACATTTCTTCAGGCGTTGCCGCGGTGACGTTCAGGTAAGAGCCTTTGCGCTCGCCGGTTTCGGCTTCTGCTTTCAGGATGCCTTCCATAACGAAGTCGAAGCGATCACGCCAGCGCATGAACGGTTGGCTGTTGACGTTTTCATCGTCTTTTGCAAAGTCCAGACCACCCCGGAGTACTTCGTAAACCGCGCGGCCATAATTTTTGGCAGACAAGCCCAATTTTGGCTTGATGGTGCAACCCAAGAGCGGCCGGCCGTATTTGTTCAGCTTGTCGCGCTCAACCTGGATGCCATTTGGTGGGCCGCCACAGGTTTTGATATAAGCGATGGGGAAGCGGATATCTTCCAGACGCAGGGCACGCAAGGCTTTAAAGCCGAACACGTTACCAACCAGCGAGGTTAATACGTTAACCATTGAGCCTTCTTCGAAGAGGTCAATGGGGTAGGCGACAAAAGCGTAGAAGCAGGTATCATCACCTGGCACGTCTTCGATGTTGTAGGCGCGGCCTTTGTAGTAATCCAAATCGGTCAACAGATCGGTCCACACGGTGGTCCAAGTGCCGGTTGATGACTCGGCGGCTACGGCAGCGGCCACTTCTTCGCGGTCAACCCCAGGTTGGGGGGTAATTTTGAAGCACGCCAGGATATCGGTATCCAATGGGGTGTATTCGGGCATCCAATAGGTTTGCCGGTATTCTTTAACACCTGCGTTGTACTTTTTAACTGCCATGAGTTCCTCCAGAAAGGGGTCGGTGAACCGCGAAATGCCCCTGTGGCCTGACGCGTCTTGGCATCATGCCGTGGTAAAACTATCAATAACAGTCGATATTTTCTATTATAAAGATAGAAAACTATCTATGATTTTAATGGTATTAGGAGCGGCTAATGCGTCAGTACACCACATTCCGGCAATTAGAGATTTTTGAGGCGATTGCGCGGCTTAAAAGCTTTACCAAGGCTTCCGAGGAGCTGTATCTCACGCAGCCAACGGTTTCGATGCAGATGAAAAAGCTGAGCGATACGCTGGGTGTGCCGTTAATTGAGCTGGTGGGCAAGAAAATTTATCTCACCGAAGATGGGCGAGAGCTTGCCCAAGCCACGCGTGAGGTATTCGATATTATGGATCGCTTCTCGATGTCGGTGGCCGAGCGCCAAGGCTTAAAACAAGGCCAGTTGCGCTTGATGGCGATTTCGACGGCTTCGTATTTTGCGCCTAGACTGCTGGGCGAGTTCGCCAAACTGTATCCGGGCATTGAAGTGAGTTTGCGCGTGACAAATAAAGAGCAAGTGCTCGCCAGCATTGCCAATAATTTAGATGATTTGTACTTGTTAGGTCAGCCACCGCTGGATATGGAGGTTGTGGTGACGCCGATTATGGATAACCCGATTGTGGTGTTGGCCGCCCCCGATCACCCGTTAGCCAAAGCCAAAAATATCCGGCTCGAAGCGTTGGTTAACGAGCCTTGGTTGATGCGGGAAGCGGGCTCTGGCACGCGCACGGCAATTGAGCGGCGGTTCGCTGAACACGAAATTGCGCTCCGCCCGCGCATGGAGTTGGGGAGCAATGAGGCGATTAAGCAGGCAATTTTGTCGGGTTTAGGTATTTCGGCGCTCTCGCAGCACACGCTGGTGATGCATCAGCCGGAGCAATTTGCGGTGCTCGATGTCGAGAATTTTCCAATTTTACGCCACTGGTATGCGGTTTATCCTGCGGGGCGGCAGCTCTCCGTTGTGGCGCGCGCCTTTTTAGATTACTTACTGGCGCGGCCTGAACCGGCGGCTATGGTGGCGCCGTAACGAGCAATCCGGCACAAATTATCTACGACAAATCGTGATCAATAAGCCGCCAGCTTAAGCAGGTTATGCTTTTTTCACGAAGCAGGCTTTGAGCATCATAGAGCCTGCCTCGGTTTTGCAATCGAGCTCATGGTCGCCATCGACAATTCGGATGCTTTTGATTTTGCTGCCCACTTTAAGGGTGATCGATGAGCCTTTGACTTTTAAATCTTTAATTAATGTCACGGCATCGCCATCGGTGAGCACGGTGCCGTTGGCATCGCGTACCACGCGCGCATCATCGCGGGCTTTTGTCTCGGCGGCGGCCCATTCAAAGCCGCAATCTGCGCAGATGAATAATTCGCCATCGGGATAGGTGTTGGTTTGGCCGCATTGAGGGCAGGCTGGGGTGGTCATGAGGGGCTCCTTAAGTTTTGTTGCGTTAATTTGTCGGGTGTTTTGTTAGATGATTTTATTGGGGTGATTTTAACGGGTTAGTGTCATAAAAAGCTTGGGCAGTTGTTCCGGCAGGGTTTCGATGCGGTCGATGACGGTGTATTGGCGGCCAAAAATGTCGGACACGTACTCATCGGCTTTGGGGTCGAGGCTGATGCAGTAGGTGAAAATACCGTCGCGTTCGAGTTCGTTGACCGCTTGGCGTGCGTCTTCGATCAGGGCGCGATCATCGGTCACGTCGATGTCGGCGGGTTGGCCGTCGGTCAAAATCAGCATGAGTTTTTTGTCGGCCTTGCGCTTGCTCAGGTAATGTCCGGCGTGGCGCATGGCGGCGCCCATGCGGGTGGAGTAGCCGGCTTGCATGGCGGCTAGGCGGCCTTTGACCTCGTCGTTCCAGTCCTCAGTAAAGCCTTTGATGTGCTGGTAGCGCACGTCGTGGCGGGTGTTGGAGGAGAAGCCGGCAATGGCGAGCGGATCGCCAAGTGTGTCGATCGCCCAGGCGAGCAGGGAGACGGCTTCTTGCGAGAGTTGCAGGATGGTCTGCTCTGAGCCCGCGACTTTTTCGTTGAGCGATTCGGAAAGATCCAGCACCAGACTGACGGCGATGTCGCGTCCGGCGGTGCGGTGGCTCATGTTGATGCGCGGGTCGGGCTGGGCGCCGCCCTTGAAGTCGATCAGGGCGCGGATGGCGACATCAAGATCAAGCTCGCTGCCTTCTTCCTGATAACGGATGCGCACTTTGTCTTGCGGTTTGAGTAAATCAAGAATGCGCTTGAGTTGTTTGGCGGTGCCGGCGTTTTTTTGCAGCAGTTGGTCGATATCAAAGGCATTGCCGCTGGGGTGCAGGGCTTCGTACACGCTGACCCAGTCGGGGCGGTAGCTTTGGCTGTTGTAATCCCATTCGGGGTAGTGGCGCGGCGGCAGGCCGGTGATCTCGATGTCGGGTTCGATTTTGCGTTTTTCGTCGAAGGCTTCTTCTTCGTCGCCGGGTTCGATGAATTGCCACAGTTGGCGGTTGTCGTCGCGGTAGTCGATCACGGTGTTGTCGAAATGTACCTTGGCGAGCTGGTCGCTTTGGCGGCGGGTTTTGGCGACGTAGGACAGCGCGAGGCCGGCGATATCGCGGGTCGAGGCGTTGCCCGTCGCCATGAGTTCGTGGAAACGTTCCACGAATTCACGCAGATCGGGGTCGGTGTAGCCGTGCCGGGTGTGATCCAGCGAGACGGTGCGCACGGCGCACCCTACGTTGAGCTCGCCGTAGGGTGCGCCGTGCGCACCAGCCGTTTCCAGCAGGGCGCGCGAAAGCATGGCGAGGCGATGACGCAGACAAGAGGTATTTGCCGGGTCGCAGGCGTCTTCGATGGGCTTGGGATGCAGGCCGAGGAAGATGCGGGCAAGGCCGGGGTATTCGCGCATTAGCAGGGTTTCGATGCGGCAGTCTTCAAAAAATTCGACCGCCATGCGCTGAAACGGGCTCCAGTTGTCGGCGATTTGCGGCAGGCTCCAGCGACGGTGGCCGACGATGTGGGCGAGGGTGGCGCGGTAGCGGTCGAGGCCGGAAATGCGCTCGCCGTAGGGTGCGCCATGCGCACCGTTTTCCTCATGGGTGCGCACGGCGCACCCTACGCTGATGTCCTCGTACACATCGGGCACACGAATGCCGAGCTTGTCGTAATACGGAATCGGCTTGCGCAGTTCGTCGAAGGCGGTGGAATACGGCACGAGTTGTTCGCTGTCATTCCACAGGCCGCGCAGGTAGAGATCGAGCTTGCGTTCGACATCGACAAACAGGGTGCCGTGGCGCTCGCGCTGCATCACTGCGCGGCTGTCGGCGGATTGCAGGCTGAAAAAGTCCTTTTGGCGCTCGGGGTGGTGGCGGTAGTTGCGAATGCCGTAGTCCACCCAATTTTTCAGCCCGACGAGGGCGATTTGACCGAGCAGGAAGGGCGTTTGGGCGAGAAAATCGGGCAAGCCGGGGCTGGGGAAGGTGGTGTGGTGGCCGTGAATCGAGCCGGTGGTGCGCTCCATCAAATCATTCAGGATGGCGAGATAGTCGTTGAGCTGGTCGGCGGAGGGCAGGCGACGGGCGACGGCGGCAAGGCTTTGCAGGAAGGGGAAAATGGCGGCGTTATTCGGCGAGCGTTGCAGTTTGGAGACGAGCTGCATGACGGCGGGCAGGCTGTCTTCGCCGACAGCAGTGGCAGTTGCGGGCCATTCTTCGAGAAAAATCAGCATCGGCTCGACACCGCGCCCCAGCTTGCCCAGGGCGCGGCCAGCATCAAGGTAGGCTTCAATGCCTTGCGTGCTCAGGGTGGTGATGGCTTCGGCCATGCAGGCTTCAAATACGGCATCCACCTGGGCAAAGCGGGTGTCGAGCTTGGCACGGTAGGCGAGCAGTTGTTCAGATGTGATGGCGGTCATGGTGTGTTTACTCGTGTGTTGGTGCGCGTGGCACGCCCAGCGCGGGATGATTGGTAGGGTGCGCCGTGCGCACCGAGCTCACTCACCAAAGCCGCCTTCAATGTCGCCGCCAGCAGCCCAGTCCAATGGATAGATGCCCTGCTCAACACATCGGTGAAAACTGGAGTGAACCCAATCAGCCGGGCGCTCAACGTAACCGTGCTTGACCGGGTTGCAATGAATGTAATCCATGTGCCGGGCGTAATCATTTTCATCGCGTATCAGGTGCTCCCAAAAACGTCTTTGCCACACGCCATGTTCTTTGCGTGCGCGCATTGAATCGGACACGTGTATCTGTTCCTCTTCCAATACCACTTTTGAGACTTGGCGCTTAATCATGCCCCAACGTGCGCCGTAGTTGGCATCGCCCACGGGTAGCGTCCACAGGGTATGAATGTGATCGGGTAAAACAACGACAGCATCGATCTTGAAGGGCTTGGCTTGGCGCACGGTTCTGAATGCCGTTCGCAAAGCATCTAAAACACACGCACGCATGAGTATCGGACGGCGACGCTGTGTAACTACGGTGAAAAAATAAGTCGCGCCGCCTGCATTTGCTCGTCGATAGTTGGGCATGGAGTTCAAACTCTTATTGGTGCGCATGGCGCACCCTACAATTGATCCGGCACGATTAACCCATGAAACCGTAGGGTGCGATAGGCGTACCTTTTAGCCACGTCGGTGCGCACGGCGCACCCTACCGTTAACTAGCTCACACAGCAAAGGTCGCATCGATGGCGTGTTCCAGCGTGTCGCGGATGTCGGCATCGTCGGTAATCGGCTGCACCAGCGCCATGCGGCAGGCATCGTGCGGGTGGATGCCGTCTTTAATCAGTGTGGCCGCGTAGACCAGCAAGCGGGTGGAGATGCCTTCGTCCAAGCCGTGGCCTTTCAGGTTGCGCGCGGTATGGCCGATTTTGACCAGCTTGGCGGCAGTGACTTCATCCAGACCGGTTTCCTTGGCCAGAATGCTGGTTTCCAGTTCCGCCGTGGGGTAGTCGAAGGCAAAGCCGGTGAAGCGTTGCTTGGTGGACTGCTTCAAATCCTTCATCAGGTTTTGGTAGCCGGGGTTGTAGGAGATGACGAGTTGAAAATCCGGGTGCGCTTCGATCAGCTCGCCTTTTTTGTCCAGCGGCAGGGTGCGGCGGTGGTCGGTGAGCGGGTGAATCACCACGGTGGTGTCCTGGCGCGCTTCGACGATTTCATCCAGATAGCAAATCGCGCCGATGCGGGCGGCGGTGGTGAGCGGGCCATCCAGCCAGCGCGTGCCGTTGGCATCGAGCAGATAGCGCCCCACCAAATCCGAAGCCGTCATATCTTCATTACAGGCTACGGTGATCAGCGGCTTGTTCAGCTTCCAGGCCATGTATTCGACAAAGCGCGACTTGCCGCAGCCGGTCGGGCCTTTGACCATGACCGGCAATTTGTTGCGGTAGGCGGCCTCGTACAGCGCAACTTCTTTGCCTTGTTGCTGATAGAACGGTTCTTTGCGGACGATGTACTGGTCTTTGTCGATCATGGTCTAACTCTCGTAGGGTGCGCCACGCGCACCATGAATGCAGTGCGCAGGCGCACCCTACTAAAAAGGCTGTTCGGTATCGGCAGCTTGGCGATAAACACCGGCGGGGTGCGTATGGCCAAGCGGGCGGGTTGAAAATCCCCCTCAATCCCCCTTTTTCAAAGGGGGAGGAAAGGCCGCTAATGCCTTCTCAATCCCCCTTTTTCAAAGGGGGAAGAAAGAACGCTAATGCCTTTAGATCAAGGCGGCGGCCTTTCAATGAGGAGGGGGTCAATCAGTTCGGCATCAATTATTTATGAACGCCGAGCTTCTCGCGCCAGCCTGGGTAAATCTTGTCGGCGTCGCCTGGGAAGGATTCGAACGCGCGTGCGAATTCCTTGTGCTCCTTGGCGAACTCGATGGGATCGGCACCAGCTTTCCAGCACTCATACGATTGACGCAAGGAGATTGCGCCCGCCGCTGGGCTGTCGATGTGGCCGTAAGAACCGCCGCCAGAGGTGTTGATGACGTTGCCGTGGCCGAGGTTTTCGAAGAAACCTGGCAGACGCAGTGCGTTCATACCGCCGGAGATGATTGGGGTGGTGGGCTTCATGCCGTACCACTTCTGGAAGTAGACAGGACCCTGGCACTCGTCGCGCTCAATCATGTAGGCGATGATTTTGTCATCGTTCTCGCCTTCCATTTTGCCGTAGCCCATCGTACCCACATGGATACCCGAAGCCCCTTGCAAACGGGAGATTTTCGCCAACACAAACGCGGTGTAACCCCGCTTGGCCGATGGCGAGGTAATCATGCCGTGACCGGCGCGGTGGTAGTGCAGGTACTGGTTTGGGTATTGACGACGTGCGGTGGTAATCATGCCAGGACCGCCAACAAAGCCATCAACCAAGAACGCGAGCTTGTCCGCGTCAGGACCAAAGGTTTCAAGCGCGTAGTCGGCACGCGCCAGCATTTCGTAGTGGTCGTCAGCGGTGATGTTCATGGAGAACAGCTTGGCTTGACCGGTTTCGTCTTGCGCACGCTTCATGGCGTCATACACGAGGGGCAGAACTTTCTTCAGCGGGCAGAACACCTGGTTGCCTTGTGGCTCGTCGTTCTTGATGAAGTCGCCGCCCAACCAGAACTGGTAGGCCGCTGCCGCGAACGGCTCGGGACGCAAGCCGAGTTTTGGCTTGATGATGGTGCCGGCAATGTAGCCGCCGTTGACCACTGGGCGGCCAAGAATGCGCCACATATCTGAGATGTCCTTGGAGGGACCGTCAAACAACTGGATGGCGCGCTCTGGGAAATAGATGTCGTGAATTTTGGCGTGTTCGATGTCGCCCATGCCTTGGTTGTTACCAATGATCAGGGTCAGGATCGACACCATCATCATGCGACCGTCGATCACGTTACGGTCGAACAAATCCATCGGATAGGCAATGCGCATATCTTCGGTGGCTTCGTCGATGTAGTACACCAGCGCGTCAACACCCTTGGTGAAGTCGTCGGTGGTGGATACTTCAACGTTGGTACCGGTGGATGACTCGGCGGCAAAGTGCGCGGCGCAGGTCAAAAAGCTGCCGAAACCCGGCTTTTGCTTCATTTTGTAGGCAACGAGAATGTGCTTGCCACCGGCGATCAGGTCTTCTTCTTTCAGACTCAGATCGGCGTAACGATTGGATTGGTCCATGGTGCTCTCCTGGTAAGGTTGAAAATTTCAGGGCTGTTCCTGAATAAAGCACGGCTACTTTAAGAGGGGATATGTATAATTAATAATCAATTGTTTTTAGACTTAACATAAGTTGGAGCTTATGCATTATGCGCCGGTTAACGATGCGTCAGTTGGTGGTGTTTGAGGCCGTTGCACGGCATTTGTCGTTTAGCAAAGCGGCGTTAGAACTTCATTTGAGCCAGCCTGCGGTGTCGATGCAGGTGCGGCAAATCGAATCATTTATTGGCTTGCCGCTCACCGAGCAAGTCGGTAAAAAGATTTTTCTCACCGAGGCGGGGCGCATTGTGTTTCACGCCAGTAATAATATTGCGGCGCAGCTCAATGATTTAGGCCATGCCCTCACGCGGCTTAAAGGGGCGGAAGAGGGCCTGTTTCGGATTGCCGTTACCTCTACGGTGAATGCGGTGGCTACCGATATTTTGGCGGGCTTTCGGGGCGAGCACCCCAAGGTTTCGATTCATCTTCAAGTGTCTAATCGTGCTGAAGTCTTGGCGTTATTGGCAGAAAACCAGATTGATTTAGCCATTATGGGGCAGGTGCCTGAGGGCTTGGGTTTGACGGCTACCCGCTTTATGGCGAACCCGCTCGTGGTGATTGCGCCACCCGATCACCGGTGGGCGCAGAGAATTACCATTCCAATTCATGCATTGGCAGAGGAGCCATTTGTCGAGCGTGAAGAGGGCTCGGGCACGCAAGGCGCGATGGAGCGGTTTTTTGCGGCTAAGCATTTGAACATCAATCGAAGTATGGTGATGACAAGTAATGAAGCCATTAAAATGGCCGTGCAAGCCAAGCTGGGCTTAGGCATTATTTCTCAGCAAACGCTTGAAATGGAACTGATGCTGAATCGGTTGATCGTGCTGCCGGTCGAGGGTTTCCCGATTATGCGACATTGGTATGTGGTGCACCGCGCCAATAAACTGCTTTCACCGATTGCTCAAGCGTTTAAAGATTTTTTGCTTACGCGGGCAACCCCAAGTGAACCGGCCTCCCTTACCAGCCCCGCTTAGGATAAACGGGGTTTAGCGCCCACCGCCATAGCGCCGCTGTGAACCTGTGCCCAAGCTGCCGCCTGAATGGTTGCTAGAGGCATTGCCCCTGTTGCGTTGGCCTGCACCGGCACCCATGCCGGATTCGGTTCGGCTGCGGTTTTGGTTATTTAAGCGCTCAAAATCTGCGGCGGTTGGTGTTTGCCGAGTTTGCGTTTGAGTGTGCTCTTGGACGGTGGATTGTACCGGTGCCGTTTCGGCGTAGCTTAGCGTGCTGATAGATAGCACAAAGCCGCTGAGCAGTATTTTTTGTAATGAGTGCATAGGTTCCCCTCTGAATAAAATGGAATGCAGGCAGTTTGCCTTGCACCCATTGCGCGTCTATTGCGGGTTTGTAACGAGGTGTTACGGTGGGTAAACCCCGCGAGCCGGGCTTATAGGTTGCTCATGCCCCAGCGTTTGAGCTCGGCTTGGTGTGTGCGCCAAGTGGGCATGAACTGATCCATTAAGCCGTAAAAGCGGGCGTTGTGGCCCCGCTCCCAAAGGTGCGTTAATTCATGCACCAGCACTAAATCAATGCAGGCCTGCGGCATTCTCGCGAGCTCTAAGTTAATCCAGATGCGCTGATCTTTGATATTGCAGCTGCCCCAGCGCGTTTTCATGTGTTTAATGCCGATAAAATGGGCGGTAACCCCTATTTTTTCCGACCAGAAAGGCAGCCGTTCCTTTAGAACGCCTGCCAGCTCAGCGCGCCAATGGGCATGAATGCGAGCCCGAATTTGCTCGGGTTCAAGCGGGATTTTGCTTTTGATATGCATTACCCCTGCAATGCAAATTAATTGATTATGCAGGGCGTTGGGCTGGATGTTTAGGGTATGCGGCTCGCCCAAAACATGCAGCGTTTGCCCGTGCATCACGCGGGCCTCTGGGGCGGAGGGGGCTTGATTGGCTAGTCGGCCTTGATTTTTAAGAATCCAGGCGTGATTTTGTTTAATCAGCGCGTGGATCATGCGCATTGGCAAGTTGAATGGGGCGTTCACGGTGATTTTGCCATCCGGCGGGCGCACGCGCAGATAGGCGCGCTTGATTGGTTTGCGCGTTAATTCAAACGCAAACCCTAGCTCGGGCAAAAATTCCTGAGAAACCAGCACGTTATCCATGGGCGTTCTGCTCGAACGATGGCGCAACCATAAACGAGTAGGCTAACTTAAGCGGGGTTGGTGGCTTTGGCGCGTTTCAATAAAAACTCCGAAATCAGCGCGACCGGGCGACCAGTGGCACCTTTGTTCTCGCCGGTATTCCAGGCTGTGCCGGCAATATCTAAATGCGCCCAACGGTAGTCTTTCGTAAACCGTGATAAAAACGCGGCGGCAGTGAGTGCGCCACCTTCGCGCCCGCCAATATTGGCCATGTCGGCAAAGTTGCTTTTGAGTTGGGGTTGGTAGTCATCCCATAGGGGGAGTTCCCACACGCGATCTGCGCTGGCTTCGCCTGCTTTAATAAGCTCTTGGGCGAGCGATTTATGGTTACTAAATAAGCCGCTTGGCACGCGCCCCAGCGCAATCACACAGGCGCCGGTTAAGGTAGCCATGTCGATAACCAGTTCAGGTTTGAAGCGTTTGGCATAGGTGAGCGCATCGCACAAAATCAGGCGGCCTTCGGCATCGGTATTGAGCACCTCGATGGTTTGCCCGGACATGCTTTTAATAACATCGCCGGGTTTCATGGCCTTGCCATCGGGCATATTTTCAACCGAGGGCACAATGCCCACCACATTTATAGGCAGGCGCAACTCAGCCACGATGGAAATCAACCCGATGACTGCGGCGGCGCCCGCCATGTCATATTTCATTTGATCCATATCCGCGCCGGGTTTGAGCGAAATGCCGCCTGAATCGAAGGTGACGCCTTTGCCTACGAGCACAATCGGCGCATCGTCTGGATTGCCGCCCATATGCTCCATCACAATCAGCTTGGGCGGCTCAATACTGCCTTTTGCGACGGCAAGCAAGGCCTGCATGCCGAGCGCTTCCATGCGGGACTGATCGAGCACCTCGACCGTTAAGGCCGGGTGGGTTTCGGTGAGCTTGCGGGCCTGATCGGCCAGGGTGGTGGGGGTGCATAAATTGGGCGGCAGGTTGGCCAGGTTTTTAGTGAGGTGGATGCCTGAGCTAATGGCCATGGCTTCGCGCACGCTGGCCTCGGCATCGAGCAGCCCTCGGCGGCTGGGGGTAATAAACGTTACCTTGCGAAGCGGTCGGCGCGGGCTGGGTTCAGGGCTGGATTTAAGTTGATCGAAGCGATACACGGCGGCATCAATGGCGAGCACGCTCTGGCGGATAATTTGTTCAAATTCAACGCCTTTAATATCGAGCTCGGTTAAATGGCTCACGCATTCGGTGGTGCCACGATAATGCAAGGCTTTAACGGCGGCGGTGGTGGCTTTAATTAACGCGGGTAAATCGAACTCGCGCTCTTTGCCTAAGCCTACGAGCAACACCCGCTCAGCTTGGATATTAGGGACGCCGTGAATCAGCAAGGTGTCGCCCAATTCGCCTTCCATGTCGCCCCGGCGGGTAATGGCGCCTAAATGCCCCTCGCTGATTTCATCAATTGTTTGCGCGGCATCGGAGAGTTTGCGCGCTTCAAATACGCCCACAATCAGGCAAGATGAACGTTGTTTTTCGGGCGCACCGCTTTTAACTGAAAACTCCAACACAGCGAATCTCCTTTTGTTTAACAAAAATAAGTCAGCATTCTATCAGAATGGTTTTAACCGATAGGTGGGTTATCGATAGAGGGGCATAAAAACATCGAATGCCGAATGCGTTATGGGGTGTTATCTTAAACTTAAACTAACGCATTGCTGATACAACAGGAATTTATATGAACCCGCAAGATGAAAAAGAAGAATTTGAGCCCGGCGCGCACAATCCCTATCGCTATGAGCCTAGGTTAAGGCCCTCAAATTTGGGGCGGTTTTCTAAGTTTTTGCTGATTTTTGGCGCCATTTTGGTTTTGATTGGCGTGGTGGGCGGATTTAGCGCCATGTTTTTTATGAAAGACGGAAGTAATTCGCCCTTTATGGACTTGCTGATGCTGGCGCCGGCCGGTTTTTTGATGGCCTTTACCGGCATTACCGGCTGGGTGATTAGCGGCGGGAAATAACCCACGGGGCAATGGCTAAGCCCGTTTTTAGGCGGCTAAATTTGGGCGGGTGCGAAGGGCATGGGGCTCGATTTATCGATTGTTTTCAGCCACGTCAACCTGACGTGAGCCCGGCACCCGACCCGCGCCCACATAATGCTTGCGCCAGTAGGCATCGTTGAGTTTGGCGTAGGTCACGCGTTCACCCGGTTTGGGGGCATGAATGAAGGTGTTATCGCCCACATAAATAGCGACGTGATCAATTTTTCGGCTGCGAATTTTAAAGAACAGTAAATCACCGGGTTTGAGGTTGGCCTTGGCCACGCGCTCGGTGAAGGCATACTGATCGCGCGCCGTGCGGGGCAGGGTAATGTCGGCCTTTTTATACACATAGCTTGTAAGGCCACTGCAATCAAACCCGCTGGATAACGATGAACCCCCACGCTGATAAGCGACCCCCAGTTGCGCCATGGCCATAATAATGGCCTCACCGGCGGAGGAATCGGGGATGTCTTTGGGATTAATGGCTTTAAGCGGGTTTCTGGGGAGCCGTTTGTTCAGGCTTTCATTTTGAAAGCCGTAGGCATCGTCGTCCACTGTGTTACTGGCTTGCTTTTGCGCCCCGCTATCGAAGGTGCCAAACGGTGAATCGGCATTGGCTGCGGTGTGGGTTGCAGGTAGGCTGGCGCAACCGCTCAAGCTCAGTGCGGCGGCCAGCATCAGGCCGATAACACCGAGGGTTTTTACGCGAGTATTAGTCACGCGGGCGGTGCCGGATTTCATACACACTGCGTCTGTGCGGTGTTCGAGCGAAATCGGGCGGGAGGGTCTTTCTCGATAAGTCATTGATTAAGAATTCTTCCGTTAAATGTGCCGACAATTTAAAGCCTTTTAAGTTATTTGAAAAGATTAAAATTCCTTCGCAAGCTAACAAATGCATGCAGATTTCAATCATTTGCTCGTGATCGCGCTGAATATCGAGGGTGTCTTGCATGGATTTTGAGTTTGAAAAAGTCGGCGGATCGCAAAAAATTACATCGAAGCGTTCGGGCTGGTAAACGCTGCTTTGGCGCTGATCTAGCCATTCGAGCACATCGGCGCGCACAAGGCGGTGCTCGGTGCCTACTTTGATGTTATTGAGGGCGAAATTGCGCTCCGCCCAATCAAGATAGGTGTGCGATAAATCAATGGATAATGTGCGGGCTGCCCCCTGATGAGCCGCACGAACGGACGCGGTGGCGGTGTAGCAAAACAAATTCAGTACGCTTTTGCCGCGTGAGAGCTCGGCTACCCAATCGCGCACATAGCGATGATCGAGAAAAAGCCCCGTATCGAGATAATCGGTTAAGTTAATCATAAGCCGGGTGCCGCCTTCGATCACCACCCGCTCTAACCGTTCTTGCGTAATTTTTTGATATTGCTCGCTGCCCGTTTGCCGCTTGCGCTGGCGCACCACGCTGTGGTTGGGCGCTAAGCCTAAGCCAGTGATGGTTTGGTTGACGGCAACGCTCAGCCGCGCGCGGGCAAGCTGGGGGTCGATGGTGTTGGGCGCGCGGTATTCCTGAATATCCGCCCAGGTTTCGCCCGTTTCATCTTGGTAGAGATCAATGGCGAGATTAAAATCGGGGAGATCGGCGTCGTATACGCGATAGCAGCAGCCACCCTCGCGCGCGATGATTTTTTTGAGGTGGCGAAAGTTTTTTTGCAAACGATTAGCAAATGGTTCGGCATCAACGACTTCTGTGGCGCTGGCGGCCGCTATGCTGAGGCGATTAGCCAAGCCGATGGGGCCGGGGGCTTCTCGGCGGCCTTTGCCATCAAAGTTGCCGCGAATCATGTCAATGGCGATGCCACTTTGATCCATGGGGAACGCGCGCTCATAGCGCAGTGGCCAATTTTTTCCTTCGCCTTCAGCCAAAAGCACCGCCCAATGCCAGCCGTTTAAGCAGACCTGCCATTGATCGGTAAGGGTTGAAAAATCGGGCGCGCTATTTGGTGTGCCATAGGCATTGCCCCCGGTAATGTCGAGGCGATGGCCATAGGGTAAATTGCTGACTAATAATCCGTGTGTAATGCCTTCCAATGCGTTGGGGCAGGGTTCGGCCCAGGCATCGGCCTCACGGAAGCTAACTAAATGCGCCACGCCGGCACGCTCGGCATTGGCTTTTGCGGCAATAATTTGCTCAATATCAATATCTTGCCCGATAAGCTTGCCTGCAAATTGCGCGGGATCAACCCCCGTGATGCCCGTGGGTGCCGCATTAAGTGCCCGCTGGCGCGCGGCCAGATCGTGGCCAAGCCAGCCCGGCGAGCCGATACGCTGTTGGCGCAGCTCCGTGGGCAAACCGGTGAGCCGCAGTGCCGCTTCAATCACGAGGGTGCCCGAGCCGCACATGGGGTCGAATAAGCCGACCTCGGTATCGGGCATTAGGCTTGCCAGTTGCGGCCAGCGTGCCCGCCACAGCACACCGGCGGCCAAGGTTTCTCTTAAGGGGGCTAAGCCGCCATCTATGCGATAACCGCGACGATGCAGCGAGCCATGGGAGAGCTCAAGCGATAACGTGGCATGCCCGCTGGCGGTGAGGTGGCAGTGCAGGCGAATATCGGGTTGATCGGTATCGATGCTGGGGCGGTTGCCGCTGCGATCTCGAAACTGATCCACAATGGCATCTTTAATGCGGGTGGCCACAAAGCCGGTGTGGCGTAATGACTCGGTGGCACCGGTCGCGCTGATCGCAAAATAGCCCTCTTCAGCGAGGTGTAAAGACCAATCCACCCGCTGAACCAATTGATACAACTCGTCGGCATTTTCCCCTTGACCGCTGATGAGCTCAACGTAGACATGCCCCGCAATCAGGCTATCGCAAATAATTTTATAGGCTTGCTCGGGCGTGGCATCTAGTAGCACGCCAAATGGGCGATCGGATACTTTGGCGGTCACTAAACTGCGAATTTCTTCTGCTAACGGCGCCTGTAAATCGGGCGCACTCACCACGGTTAAAGGCCAAGTTGTCTCGAATGCGGCGGTTGGGGTTTCGCGCTCAATTTCAGGGTGCGGCATCGATGCGGGGTACGGCGTGGACATAACGGCTGCTCGGTTAAATTTCCCGTGACTGTACCGGAAATAGGGTTTTATTGCGCAGCAATTCATGCGGGAATGCCTGATAAACTGATGTGGGGATTTTTAAGTATTCCTTGAACCTTTCTTAACTATTAGAGAATGCGTATGCCGCCCGACGTGATCTGCGATCAAACCCCCGCGCCGTTATTGTCGATTCAGAACCTCTCTGCCGAGTTTGGTCCGGGCGCGCCGGTTCTGATTGATGTGAATTTATCGGTCATGGCTGGCCAGCGGCTGGCACTGGTGGGCGAGTCGGGGTCGGGCAAAACGCTCACAGCACTCTCAATTTTACGCCTGCAAGAAGATCTGCAGTACACCGCAGGGCGTGTGTGCTTTGCCGGGCAAAATATGCTTAGCGCATCAAACGCGGCTCTGCGCCAGATTCGCGGCCGCGCAATCGGCATGATTTTTCAAGAACCGATGACCGCGCTCAACCCGCTCAAATCCATTGGCGATCAGATCGGTGAAGTCATTGTGCAGCATGAGGGCGGAACAAAAGCGATCGTGCAAGCCCGGGTGATTGAATTGCTCGAGCAAGTGCAGCTGCCAGATCCCGCTGAACGGGCGCGGGCATTGCCGTATCAGCTTTCGGGCGGGCAGCGGCAGCGCGCTATGATTGCGATGGCGCTGGCTTGCCGGCCCCAATTACTGATTGCTGATGAGCCAACCACCGCGCTGGATGTGACCTTGCAGCGACAAATTATGGAACTACTAACGGCCTTGCAGCGCGAGTTAGGCATGGCCGTGTTGCTTATTACGCATGATTTGAATTTAGTGCGGCGTTATAGCGATTGGGTGGCGGTAATGCAGCAGGGGCGAATTGTAGAACAAGGCACCGTGGCTGATATTTTCACCCACCCCAAGCATGCTTACACCCAGCAGTTATTGGCCGCAGCCCCGGTCGCGGTGCCGCTGCCACTCATTGCCCCAGAGGCGCCCACGGTGTTGGCCGCCCGGGGGCTAAGCGTGGTATTCAAACAGCCCAAACCGCGTGGCAGCGCGCGCACTTGGCGCGATGGATTTTCGGCAACTCGCCCATTTATCGCCCTAGATCAGCTCGATTTATCATTAGCGGCGGGTGAAACCTTAGGCGTGATTGGTGAATCGGGTTCGGGCAAAAGTACGTTGGCGCTGGCGTTATTGCGCTTGATTCGAGCCCAAGGGGCTATTGAGATTGATGGCAAACCCGTGCAGGAATTATCCGAGGCAGCGTTCAGGCCCTTTCGTCGCGCGATACAAATTGTTTTTCAAGATCCATTCGGTGCACTTTCGCCCCGAATGACGGTGGGAGAAATTATCGGTGAAGGGCTTCGCGTCCATGAGCCCCAATTATCAAATCAAGAGCGACACGATAAAATTGCGGCGGTGATGGCGGCGGTGGGCTTGGCCAATACGGGGTTGCATCGTTATCCGCACGAATTTTCAGGCGGGCAACGTCAGCGGATTGCGATTGCGCGTGCGCTCATTTTACGCCCCCGAATTTTAATTCTCGATGAGCCCACCAGCGCGCTGGATGCCACCGTGCAAAAACAAATTTTGGCGTTGCTGCGAGAATTACAAGAAACACTGGGTTTGAGTTATCTATTTATTACCCACGATTTGCGGGTAGTGCAAGCCATGGCGCATCGGGTGCTGGTGTTGTATCAGGGGCGGGTGGTAGAGGCGGGCGATACGGTGCAAATTTTCAAAGCGCCGCAGCAGGCCTATACGCAGCAATTGGTCGCCAGCCTTTGAGGGTGCGTGCTAATTTAAGGGGTTTTATGACGCAAAAACGCCGGATAACCGGCGTTTTTTCAGGCAGCCCAAAAAGCGGGGCTTAGGCGGTGTAGCGCCGCAAAACTATTGAGGCATTGGTGCCGCCAAAACCAAAACTGTTCGATAACACGGTGTTGATTTGCGCGTTCTCTAAGGTTTGAGTCAGGAAGTTAACGCCTTCGGCTTTCGGGTCGATTTCGTCCAAATTGGCCGATGCCGCGATGAAATTATTTTGCATCATCAAGAGCGAATAAATGGCTTCATGCACACCAGCGGCACCCAAAGAATGCCCCGAAAGGGATTTGGTTGAGGTGATATAAGGCATGCGCTCGGGGAAAATTTTCAGCAAAGATTCAATTTCTCGCATATCGCCCGCCGGCGTGCTGGTGCCATGCGTATTAACATAATCGACCGGCGTATCCACCGTGGCCAGCGCTTGCTGCATGCACCGCAGCGCCCCTTCACCTGAAGGCTGCACCATGTCGTAGCCATCAGAGGTGGCGCCGTATCCCACCACTTCAGCAATGATATGGGCGCCGCGTGCTAGGGCATGCTCGAGTTCTTCGAGCACAACCATGCCCCCCCCACCGGAGATTACAAAGCCGTCTCGGGTGGCATTGAACGGGCGCGAGGCACTGTGTGGGGTGTCGTTATATTTTGATGACAGCGCGCCCATCGCATCAAACATCGCCGTTTGGGACCAATGCAGCTCCTCACCGCCCCCCGCAAACACCACATCTTGCTTGCCGAACTGGATTTGCTCCACGCCCGAACCAATGCAATGCGCCGAGGTGGCGCAGGCGGAGCTGATCGAGAAATTAATCCCTTTAATGCCGAACGGGGTGGCTAGGCATGCCGAGGTGGTAGAGCTCATCGTGCGCGTTACCATATAAGGCCCCACACGCTTAACGCCCTTTTCACGCACAATATCCGCCGTTTCGACAATATTGGCACAGGATGAGCCGCCCGAACCCACGATCAAGCCCGCACGCGGCTGGGAGACTTGTTCGGGGGTTAAGCCCGATTGCGCAATGGCCTCGCGCATCGAAATGTAGGTGTAGGCCGCCGCAGCGCCCATAAACCGGTACAGTTTGCGATCAATATGCTCTTCAGGATTGATTTTCAGTGTGCCAGCAACCTGCGAGCGAAAGCCTCGCTCGGCCTGCTCTGGATTGATTTCGATCCCAGATTGGCCTGTTTTCAACGCATGAAGAACTTCGGTGCAATTGTTGCCAATGCTAGAAACAATGCCCATGCCAGTAATAACAACGCGGCGCATGGTGATTTACTCCGATAGTGACTGTGTATTGGTGAATAGGCCAACCCGCAGGTCTTTGGCCTCATAGATAACTTTGCCATCAACGGACATTTGCGCATCGGCAATGCCCATGGTCAATTTACGCATAATGATGCGTTTAATATCCACCTGATATGTGATTTTTTCATTACTGGGTAACACTTGGCCAGAAAATTTTACATCACCCACGCCGAGCGCCCGGCCGTGACCCACGCCACCGCTCCAACCCAAATAAAACCCAACCAGCTGCCACATGGCATCGAGCCCCAAGCAGCCGGGCATAACCGGGTCGCCTTCAAAGTGACAGCCAAAAAACCATAAATCCGGCTTAACGGCTAGTTCGGCGATCATCTCACCCTTGCCAAACTTGCCCCCATCGGTGGCAATGCGCTCGATGCGATCAAACATCAGCATAGGGGGCAACGGTAATTGGGCATTGCCCGCACCAAACATATCGCCTTTGGCGCAGCGGATGAGGTCATCGAATTCAAAGCGGGTCTGTGTCATGGTTACTCGGCGGGGAAAAGGGGCTCAAAGGAGAAATGTTAACCGAAATTGAACGTTTTGTTGCTGATTTGTTTCAGCCGCCCGGGTGATTAAGCGCCGGGCGCTGAGTTTTTTGCTGATAAATCAGTGATCAAACTGCCCGTATCATTTGCGCGCTTCAGGCCGGTTTTGGCGCGGTGCGGAGCGATTGAACACCCCAAATCAGCCAGGCCAGAATTAAAAAAGCGCCGCCGATGGGGGTGATAACGCCGGGGATTTTTAAGCCAGAAAAAACCATCACATACAAGCTGCCCACAAAACCGAGCATGCCCAAAATAAACAAAACAGCAGGCCAAGCGGTGCGCTGAGCATTTTGGCTGCGCCATTGGCTAAATTGAATCAGAGCGAGGCTATGGGTTAAGTGAAATAAGCTGGCGGTGGCCAGCAGATGCTGCAACGCAGGCGTGGTGGGTGCCATAGGACCATGCGCGCCAATTGCCGCCACGATAACGGCAACCAACGCGCTGAAAATACCACCGAACAGCCAAAGAGGCTGCGGGGCGTTGTGTTGGGTTGAAGGCAACATAGGCGCGCAGAAATTAAGGCGTTAAAGGCGCTGTGCTGCCCAACCCCGTGCCAGCAGGTGGCGGTGTTAAATCGTAGGGGCTGGGGGTTGCGGTGGCAGGCGCAGAGGGCTGCGTTGCAGGCGCATCACTTGAGGGGGTGTCTGCTTTTTTATTGCGCAAAGCCTCGGGGAAATCTTGTGAGGGGGCTTGGCTAAGTGGGTCGCCTTGCTGCTCGATTTTAGTTACCCGGCCATCCGCGTCATAAAGCAGAATAAGGGTGTGCTGAAATGCTTTATTTTTGCCGCGTTTGTCATAAAAAACATAGGTTTCCCGCTGGTTTCGATGAAAAATATCTTGCAGCGCCGGTGTGCCTAAAATTTGATTCACCTCCGACTTGCTCATGCCCACCTGCACTTTGGCGACTTGCTCGGGTTCCAGCACATTACCCTGAGCAATATCCGGTTGATAGACCTTGATAAAGCTCGGAATATATACCGAACTGCACCCACCGACGGACACGGCAAGCAAAGCAAGTAGGGGAAGCGCGCGTGTAATGCGCAGAGCGGCTGAGCGGCTGGATTGTTGCATGGAGTGATATTTCTGTAGGTAAAGCCAAAAGATGGGTCAATCATACGCAACTGCAAGGGATTTATTCCAGTGTTTGAACAGAAATATCGCAATTGGGGTAAATTTCCAATACGGCCGCCCGATTCAAGTACAATCACAAACCTTGCACATAACCATTTTGCCCATGAGAGGGGTGTATCTTGGAACAAAATGAACTGAAAAAAGCGGGATTAAAAGTCACGTTGCCCCGAGTGAAAATTCTGGAAATTATCGAAAGCAATCCCGATTGGCATATGAGCGCCGAAGATGTGTATAAAGAATTGCTGAGCCGGGGTGAAGACATAGGCTTAGCCACGGTTTATCGCGTGCTCACCCAGTTTGAGGGCGCGGATATTCTCAAACGCCATCAGTTTGAGGGCGGTAAATCGGTATTTGAGCTCATTTCAAAGGGAGAGCACGATCATTTGGTTTGCATTAAATCGGGCGCGGTGGAAGAGTTTCATGATCCGATAATCCAAGAGCGAATTGCCGCCATTGCTGAACAATATGATTTTGATCTCACCGATTATTCTTTGGTGATTTACGGCATTAGCGCCGCCGCCCGCATCAAGAAAAAATAAGCGTATTGCGTTTTAATTGCCTATTGATCGATGGGGTCAAAGAAATCAATCGAGTTTGACCCCATTGATTTCAGGCCGGGCTTACAACGCCTGCTGTAGCGGGTCAGCTTGAGCGAGGGGTTAGGTATCACCGGAGGTCGCCCGGTACGAGCGAGTAAACAAAGGCGCTGTGTGGTACGCCCTGAAAGTACAGGCGGTTCCGCGCTTCACACTCGAGCTTTGCGCCAACTGCCTCGGCAACACGCTTGCTCGCCTGGTTGTGGGCAAGAACCACAATCTCCAAGCGTGTAAGGCTAAGTTCCCCAAATCCGAGAACCGCAGACTGATGAGCCGCGAACCTTGCGATTCCCTCTCCGGTTCGTTTCGAGCTGACCCAATAGCCTATGTTGCCAATGCGATAGGCGCGATTGATGTAATTGATGCCTGTTCCGCCAACAACCTCGCCGGTGGTGGAGTCGAAGACTCCGAGCGGGTACTCGGCACCAGACGCCCACATGTCGCTGGTAGTTTTGATCCAGGCCTCGGCGTCGGACATTGAATAGTTCTTCGAGCACCACGGCATCCAGTACGCGAGTTCATCGATCGACTCCCGCACAGCCTTGTAGAACGACGGAGCGTCGGTCGGTAGGAGTCTGCGAACGGTATATTTCGGCGGCTGGAGCACCTGATGCCCTCGTTTGTGATGCCTAACGTTCAAAATGAGCGGCGCGCCGCTTTTGGCGCGTCCCTCTCGAATGCCGTGTTAGGGGGAATGCGTTCAAAGTTCCTCCTTGCAAAGTGCCTTCAGCAAATTTGGCGAGATTGCAGAACCTAGGCTCTTATTCGCTGATAGATAGCCGATTATTTTCTTGTTTTTGATAATCATCGGTGGCGTGGATGTGTATTTGTTGAAAGGCGAGTATGAGCTGTATTCACTTCCAAACGTCCCATACTGATTCCAGATGGAATTACTGCTGTATTCGCTTCCATGGGTTCCGTAATCGTTGAAGATGGACTTACTGTCATATGCGTTCGTTATCTTACCGAGAAAGGTGTTCTCGTCATCTTGAGCAATGATGACCGCGCCGGAAACGACAGAACAAACATCTTCGCCAGCAGATACTGCCGCCGGAAATAGCTGTGCTATGGCCAGCAGAAATATTGCAAGGATGCGTGTACTCATAATTCCCCTTAACGTGTAATAGATAGCTTGCCAAGTGTCTATCTAAATTCAGAGCCAATGTAGCATTCTGATTTTATGGTGACAACAAAAAATAGGGCGTTTTTTATGAGCTTAAACACACCGCCCGCGCCTGTGCCGAAGTTGCTTGATTTGGTGTGTATCACATTCGGGTGAAGCTGTACGGCATTGGCACGGAAGCATCTTAAAGTGCAGTAGATTAAACGTTTTATTGTGTTTTATAACAAGCGGTATTCGCGTGAGATGGGGCGGGCGAGGTTGATGCATTTGGCGGTTAATTTTTTATATTGTATTTTGAATTTAACTATTATCTTTGATTAAATAATTAATTAACTCGTCTTGAATTAATCTATTATGCTTGATTGAGAAATTAATTAACGCGCCCAAGGGTTTTTAATGCGGAGTTTTAAGCATTTCTGTTGCCAGTGCGCGGGTTTGCGCGCTAATTTCAACGCCGCCCATCATGCGGGCAATTTCTTCGATTCGGGCTTGTTTATCTAGCGGCACGATGGTGGTGATGGTGCCTGCGGCTTTGTGATGCTTTTGCACTTGAATTTGATGCTGCCCTTGCGCGGCGACTTGCGGCAGGTGGGTTACGCAGAATACTTGCCGCGTTTGCCCCAGTGCGCGCAGGTGCCGCCCTACTATTTCTGCAATGGCGCCGCCGATTCCGGTATCGACTTCATCGAAAATAAAGGTTTCGACGGGGTCGAATGCGGCGGTTAGGGTTTTAAACGCTAAGCTGACGCGGGCTAACTCGCCGCCGGAGGCGATTTGATCGAGTGGCTGCGGCGGTTGGCCTAAGTTGGCGCTAATCATAAAGCTTATGTCGTCTGTGCCGTGTTCGCTGCGGGATTCGGTGGGTTCGGGCGCATTGGGGTGGATAGGGCTTATGGCGATTTCGATTTGGCCGTGCGGCATGCCGAGCTGGCGAATGGCGCCGGTGACGGAATCGCCGAGCGTTTTGGCGGCTTTGTGCCGCGCGGCGGAGATGTTTAAGGCCAGCGCATCATAGGTTTGGGTGAGTGCGGTGATGCGTTCATCTAAGTTTGCGCTTAGCGCCTCATCGCTATCGAGCAGGGCGGCCTCATGGCGCAAGGCGGTGATGTAGTCATCCAGCTGTTCGGGCGGGGTGCGGTGTTTGCGCGCTAGCTGATGGAGTTGATCGAGGCGTTTTTGTACGCGATCGAGTTGGGCGGGGTCGTCGTCGGTGGTATCTAGGCGGTCGCGGAGGTTTTCGGCGGTGTCGGTGATGTGTATTTGTGCCGATTCGAGCGCTTCAATGAGGGGCGCGAGGCTGTCATCTAACGCCAGTAGCCGGCTTAATGCGTGTTGCGCTTGGCCGAGTTGATCGTGCACATTGCGCTCGCCATCGAAGAGTTGTTCAAGCTGGGTGGCGAGCACGCTGCGCCATTCATCTTGCCTGGATAAGCGGGTGAGCTGTTGGTGGCGTAGGTTGAATTCATCGGTTTCGGGGGCGATTTGATCGATTTCTTCTAGCTGAAAGGCGAGCAAGGCGCGGCGATCTTCTCGATTTTTTTGCGCCAGCAGGATGTGCGCTTGTTGCGTTTGCAGTTTGCGTAACTCGCGGGCGGTGTGGCCAAGGGTTTGGGTTTCACTGGCTAGGCCGGCAAAGCTATCGAGTAAGTCGCGCTGATAGCGTTTTTCGAGCAATTTTTGGTTGTGGTGCTGGCCGTGTACGTCAATAAGCAAGCGGCTGAGGGTTTTGAGCAGGGCGGCGGGGCTGGGGCGGCCATTAATCCAAATTTTGCCGCGCCCTTCCCGATTTAAGCTGCGCCGAATAATGAGCTCATCGTCTTCGATGGCTTGTTCGCGCAAAAACTCGGCAACTGGCCCCGTTTGGGCAAAACTAAATACGCCGATGACCTCGGCCTCATCACAGCCCGCGCGGATTAATTGGATATTGGCGCGATCACCCTGAATTAAGCCAATCGCATCAATCAAGATTGATTTGCCCGCACCCGTTTCGCCGGTGAGGGTGGTCATGCCGGGGGCAAAGTGGAGTTCGAGTTCATCAATTAACGCGATGTGACGAATGGTGAGAGAAATCAGCATAAAAAATCAGCCTGGTGAAAATTTAACGCGCGGGTATGGGGAACATGATGGCGGGTGCCGCCCTTAGCCACTTTGCTCGCCCCAGCACAGCTTGGTGCGTAACAAGGCGTAATAATCGTGGTTGCAGGGGTGAATGAGCCGAATATCATGATCGTGGCGCCGAATTACCAAGCTATCTCCTACCTCGAGCGGGTGATTGATTTGGCCATCAAAGCTCATAACCCCCCCCCCGCGTGATTGGGGTTTGGGCGTAATTTCAATGACATGCTGGCTGCTGACCACAATGGGGCGATAACTTAAAGTGTGTGGGCAAATCGAGACGATCCCAATGGCCGCTAAATCGGGCGCAATCAGCGGCCCGCCGGCAGATAAAGCATAGGCGGTTGAGCCGGTGGGGGTGCAGACCACGACGCCATCGGAGCGTTGCTGATTGAGCAAAACGCCATTAATGTACATTTCAAACTCCACCATGCGGGCGGGGTCGCGCATCTTAAAGGTGATGTCATTTAACGCGACCGCGTTCATCAGGCGGGTTTCGCCGCGCATTAAGGTGCCTTCCAGTAAAAAACGCCGATCCTCAATAAAATGCCCGCGCAACATGGCCTCTAAATAGAGCTTGAGATCGCTGGGGCGCACATCCACCAAAAAGCCTAAACGGCCTAAATTCACCCCCATGATGGGGATGCCCCATTGGCTCAAGGTGCGGGCGGCATTGAGCAAGGTGCCATCACCGCCGAGGACAATAATTAAATCGCGATCAGGCTGGTTGCGCTCAAACCGCGCCGGATGCAGGTTATGAACCGGGCTATCGCAGGATTCCTCCAGCGCCCAATCAATAGCCAAGCTATCTAGGATATGCACCAGTTTTTGAAAAACTTTTTTTATCGCCTCGTCGGCAAAAGGCTTGGTGATAATGCCCACTTTGTGAAAAACGGGCAGCGCTTGGGGGCGGGTGCTCGCGGGCAAGCCCCCCTGGGCGGCAGCCGGGGCGATAACCGGCTGATCCGCTGGGTTAAGGGAAAGCGGCGCGGTTTGGGGCGTGCGTGCGTTCTTGGTTTTGGGATTGTCGGCCACAACGTTAAACCTGCAATGTCGGCATGAGAGAAAAGTATACCGATGAATATACCCCGCTTTGTTCGCCTAATGTTTATAAACCGTATCTTGAAATTTTTTTAACTCGCCCCAAACTCCCTGCAATAACCCCAGTAGGTCTTTGGTAGGTCTTTGGCAGGCTGGGCGACGATCTTGATTTTACCTTTGTTTTAATCCACCCGAGGAGCACAGCATGACGGAACATTCCGAACAGCCCGCCCAAGCCGAACACCCCCTAGAAACCCCAAAAAATGAGGGCATGGGAGCGGCCGATACCGAGCTTGCCGATAAACTCGCTGAACGTGAGCAAGAAATTTTGCGCTTGCATGCGGAAATGGACAATTTGCGCAAACGCGTTGAGCGCGATATGGATAACGCCCGAAAATTTGCCTTAGAGCGCTTTGTCGATGGCTTATTACCGGTAGCCGATTCGTTGGAAATGGGCCTGCAGGCCAGTGAAAACCCGAACACAACGCTTGAAGCGATGCGTGAAGGCAGCCAAATGACGCTGAATGTGTTTATGCAAACACTAGAAAAATTTGGTGTTACCCCGGTGCATCCCATAGGTGAGCGTTTTAATCCTGAGCACCATCAAGCCATTTCGGTGCAACCGCATGAAGGCCCCGCTGATCATGTGGTTAGCGTTATGCAAAAAGGGTTTTTGCTGAAAGATCGTCTGGTGCGGCCGGCGTTGGTCGTGGTGTCAAAATCGGCAGAGTAAGGGGTGTCACCGCGTGCCGACTCTTGAAAAATCAAGCTCAGTCCGCACATATCAGCCTGTAGCGATAAGTGCGCGGCATGATTGATAAGCAACACATTTTTAAATTTGAGGAAGAACAGCATGGCTAAAATTATTGGGATTGATTTGGGCACCACAAATTCGTGCGTGGCCATTATGGAAGGCAAAACGGCGAAAGTGATCGAGAACGCGGAAGGCGCCCGCACCACGCCATCGATTGTGGCCTACGCGACAGACGGCGAAATTTTGGTCGGCCAACCGGCAAAACGCCAAGCAGTCACCAACCCCAAAAACACCCTGTATGCGGTTAAGCGGTTAATTGGTCGCCGTTTTGAAGAAGATGCGGTGCAAAAAGACATTAAATTAATGCCTTATGAAATTGTTAAAGCCGATAACGGCGATGCCTGGGTATCGGTGAATGGTCGCAAAATGGCGCCGCCTGAGATTTCTGCCCGCGTTTTGATGAAAATCAAAAAAGATGTCGAGGCGTATTTGGGTGAAGAAGTCACCGAAGCGGTCATCACCGTGCCCGCATACTTTAACGATAGCCAACGCCAAGCCACCAAAGATGCGGGGCGAATCGCCGGTTTAGATGTGAAGCGGATTATCAACGAGCCAACCGCTGCGGCATTGGCCTATGGTATTGATAAAAAAGATAATATTGACCGTAAAATTGCGGTGTACGACTTGGGTGGCGGCACATTTGATGTGTCGATCATTGAAGTGGCCAACATTGATGGTGAAAAACAGTTTGAAGTGCTGTCAACCAATGGCGATACCTTTTTGGGTGGCGAAGATTTCGATAACCGCTTGATTGATTTCTTGGTTGACGAGTTCAAAAAAGAGCAGGGCGTGAATTTGGCTAACGATGCTTTGGCAATGCAGCGGCTGAAAGAGGGCGCAGAAAAAGCAAAAATTGAGCTGTCCTCCACCGAGCAAACCGATGTGAATTTGCCCTACATCACCGCCGATGCGAGTGGTCCTAAGCACATGAACATCCGTTTAACGCGCGCCAAGCTTGAATCGCTGGTCGATGATTTAATTACGCGCACCATCGAGCCCTGCAAAATGGCCGTGAAAGATGCGGGTGTGTCTTTAAGCGATATTGATGAGGTGATTTTGGTCGGCGGCCAATCGCGCATGCCTAAAGTGCGTGAAGCGGTCAAAAACTTCTTTGGCAAAGAGCCGCGTAAAGATGTTAACCCCGATGAAGCCGTCGCCGTGGGCGCTGCGATTCAGGGCGGCGTGTTGTCTGGCAGCGTGAGCGATGTCTTGCTGCTGGATGTGACCCCGCTCTCGCTCGGGATTGAAACCATGGGTGGCGTGATGACCAAACTCATCGAGAAAAACACCACCATCCCCACCAAAGCTGGCCAAGTGTTCTCAACGGCCGATGACAACCAAAACGCGGTTACCGTGCATGTGTTGCAAGGCGAGCGCGAAATTGCCTCGGGTAATAAATCGCTGGGTCGGTTCGATTTAACCGATATTCCCTCCGCACCGCGCGGTATGCCGCAAATTGAAGTCACCTTCGATATTGATGCGAATGGTATTTTGAACGTGTCGGCCAAAGATAAAGGCACTGGCAAAGAGCAGAAGATTGTGATTAAAGCCAACTCAGGCTTATCGGATGATGAAGTGCAGCGCATGGTGGATGACGCCGCAGCGCACGCCGATGAAGATCGCAAATTGCGTGAATTGGTCGATGTGCGTAACCAAGGCGATGGGTTAATTCACACCGTTGAAAAAACCATGAAAGAATCGGGCGAATCGCTGACAGACGCCGATAAGCAACCCGCAACCGATGCCATTGCGGCCTTGCGCGCCGCGATGAAAGGCGATAACAAAGCCGATATCGAAGCGAAAATTGAGGCATTAGGCCAAGCCTCTACCGCGCTGATGCAAAAAGCCAGCGCGCAACCGCAAGAAGCAGGTGCGGCGGCATCATCGGCATCCAAAGATGACGATGTGGTGGATGCAGAATTTGAAGAAGTGAAAGACGATAAGAAATAAGCATCAATTGCGCTGATTTTTGTTCAGAAAATCAGCAACATCCGCACGCGACTTGGGTTCGTGCGGATTTTTTTTAGATTACTCGAAAAGCCAAACAAATAATTAGGCAGAAGCCTACATTGGCTCTTCGAGTGATTTTTATCGACTAAGTGAATCTGCAATAATGCGGGTAATTATTTATATTTTTTGAGCAAACCATGGCAAAGCGTTGTTATTACGAAATTTTAGAAGTTGAGCGCACCGTATCAAGCGATGAGCTGAAAAAATCTTATCGACGATTAGCGATGAAATTCCATCCCGATCGCAACCCCGATGACCCCACCGCTGAAGAAAAATTCAAAGAGGCGAAAGAAGCCTTTGAGGCTTTATCTGATCCGCAAAAACGGGCCGCGTACGATCAGTTCGGCCACGCGGGTGTCAACCAAGGCGGGGGCGGGGGCGCCGGGTTTGGCGGCGGCGCTGGGTTTGCCGATATCTTTGGCGAAGTGTTCGGGGATATATTCGGCGGCGGTGGCGGCGGGCGTTCGCGCGCCTATCGCGGCGCTGATATGCAATACAACCTCAATATCACCTTGGAGGAAGCGGTTCGCGGCACCACGGTGGATATTCAAATCCCGACGAGCGAAGAATGCGGCGTCTGCCATGGCTCGGGTGCTAAACCCGGTACGGGTAAAAAATCCTGTGGCACCTGCAAAGGCGCCGGCGTCGTGCGGGTTCAGCAGGGGTTTTTTGCGATTCAGCAAGCCTGCCCGACTTGCGGGGGCAGCGGTGAGCTTATTGAAGACCCCTGCACGGCGTGTCGGGGCGCTGGGCGCATTGAGACTAAAAAAACGCTCAGCATTAAAATTCCGCCTGGCGTGGATACGGGCGATCGGTTGCGGCACACCGGTGAGGGCGGACCCGGTGAACAGGGTGGCCCCAATGGGGATTTGTACATTTTAATTGAGGTAAAACCGCACCCGATTTTCAAACGCAACGATGCCGATTTGCTGTGCGACATGCCCATTAGTTTTGTTACGGCCGCCTTGGGTGGCGAGATTGAAGTGCCCACACTCGATGGCCGGGTCGATCTTAAAATTCCCGCCGAAACGCAAACCGGCAAAGTATTCCGCCTGCGCGGCAAAGGGGTGCAGCCCGTGCGGGGTGGCTCGCCGGGGGATTTGCTCGTAAGCGTGCATCTTGAAACGCCGGTTAAGCTCACCCCCGAACAGCGCGAATTGCTGCTGGCTTTTGAGCAATCGCTCACCGGTGGCGCCAGTGGCCTTGCCGAACAACATCGCCCGCGCGAACGCTCGTTTTTAGATTCGGTGAAACGGTTTTTCGATGATCTTCGGGGCGAATAACCCAATCGATGGGCGATTGGCGCCGCTGTGGTCTGAATCGTTGATTCTATCGCGGTTTCGCTTTGAGCCCTTCGGTAGGGTTAAGGGCTTAAAAGTTGACATTTTGACTTAACCTTAATATATTCCGCATCCCGCGATCAAAGATAAAAGAAAACCGGGCCCCAAATGGGGCTTTTTTATTTTGCGTAAATTTTAAGAGAAAAAGCCGCTGTGCAAAAAATTCCAGAATCCATTGAGGCGCTCCTGCAACCGGTTGTTGAAGCGGCGGGTTGTGAATGGGTTGGCGGTGAATTTCGGGGCGGTCCGGATGGCTTGCTGCGGGTCTATATCGATACGCCTGTGGGCGTCACCCTCGATGATTGCTCCCGAATTAGCGACGCGTTAAGCGGCGTTCTGGATGTGGAAGACCCTTTTCCCGGATTTTATCGCCTTGAAGTATCATCGCCCGGCGTTGAACGCCCCATGTTCCGCGCGAGCGATTTTGCCCGGGTTATCGGCCAAAAAATTCGGGTTCGATTGCACAGGCCCTTAGCGCAAAGGCGCCGGTTCGACGGCATGGTGGCGGCGGTTGAGGGTGAGCAAATCAGCGTCACCCTTGATGGCGTGGCTGAGGTGTTCACCTTCCCCTATGCGGAAGTCGAGCGGGCTCATTTGGTTTTTGAATTTGGCGCACCCAAATCTGATCGTACTCAGGGCGACCGTACCCCACGGCGCGCTGCGAATAACCCACAGGAATAATTCAACCATCATGAGCAAAGAGATTCTTTTTGTAGCCGATGCGGTATCTAACGAGAAAGGCGTAGATCGCGTCGTTATATTTGAAGCCATTGAAGCGGCATTGGCGCAAGCAGCGCGTAAGCGGCATGGCGGGGATATTGATGCCCGCGTTGAAATCGATCGCGAAACGGGCGATTACCGCACGTTTCGCCGCTGGCAGGTTGTTGCCGGTGAATCATCTGAGTTTCCCGAGCGGGAAATGATTCTCGAAGCCGCACAAATGGATGAGCCGAATAGTCAGGTTGGCGATTTTGTCGAAGAAGAAATCGAATCGGTTGAGTTCGGGCGCATCGCTGCTCAAGCCGCCAAGCAAGTTATTGTGCAAAAAGTGCGCGAAGCGGAGCGCCGCCAGATTGTCGATGCCTACCTTGATCGCAAAGGCAGCCTGATTATGGGGCTAATCAAGCGAATTGATCGCGGCAATGTGATTCTCGATTTGGGCGGCAATGTTGAGGCTTTAATTCCTCGGGATGAAATGATTGGTCGTGAAGCGGTTCGCCCGGGCGATCGGCTGCGCGGCTATTTGGCCGATGTGCGCCATGAAGTGCGGGGGCCGCAATTATTTGTGAGCCGCACGGCGCCCGAGTTTCTGATTGAATTATTTAAGCTTGAAGTGCCTGAAATCGATCAAGGCTTGATCGAAATTAAAGGCGCCGCGCGCGATCCGGGTATGCGCGCTAAAATTGCGGTGCTCTCGCGGGATTCCCGCATTGATCCGGTGGGCACCTGTGTGGGCATGCGCGGATCGCGGGTGCAGTCAGTAACTAACGAGCTCAATGGTGAGCGGGTAGACATCATTATTTGGGATCAAAACCCCGCGCAATTCGTGATTAACGCCATGTCGCCGGCGGAAGTGGTATCCATCGTGGTCGATGAAGATCGGCACAGCATGAATGTCGCCGTCACCGAAGAGAAATTATCTCAGGCGATTGGTCGGGGCGGTCAAAACGTGCGTTTAGCGAGCCAATTAACCGGCTGGCATTTGAATGTCATGGGTGAAAACGAGGCCATCGCGCAAGGTGAAACCGAAACACGGCGCAATGTTGAGGCGTTTATGCGCGATTTGGATGTAGATGAAGATGTCGCCTCCGTTCTGGTTGAAGCCGGTTTCTCCTCATTGGAAGAGGTGGCGTATGTGCCCACCGCCGAGCTCTTGGAAGTAGAAGGCTTTGATGAAGGTATCGTCGAAGAATTACGCAACCGCGCGCGGGATGCGTTGCTCGTGCAAGCGATTTCGAGTGAATCGGCCGATGAGCCAGATGAAGCCGGCTTAAATATTGCCGAATTTGACGGCATGACGCCCGCCCTGCTCGATGCGTTGCATGCCGCCGGCATCAGCACGTCTGATGATTTGGCCGAGTTATCCATCGATGAGTTAACCGCTTTTGATGGGGTGGATGAACCCCTGGCGCATCAGCTGATTATGGCGGCGCGCGCGCCTTGGTTTGCTTAAACCTAAAGTGAATGATGGGCATGAATTTGCGTTCATGCTTAAAGTAAAACGACGCTGTTGGGCGTAAAGCCGCAGCAAATATGCTCATTTTCAATCACCTTAGCGTGATTGGTGTGAATTTTAGATGTGACGACCACAGGAGACCCCATGTCCGAGGTCACGGTTAAAGATTTAGCGAAAATTGTTGGTGCAACCCCTGAACGTCTGCTGGTACAGCTGGCGGAAGCGGGTGTTGCCGCGAGTTCGACCGATTCATTGATTAATGATGGCGACAAAATGAAGCTACTGGCTCATTTGCGTCAACATGCAGGGGGTTCGGCGGATGCCAAACCCAACCGCATCACCCTGCAACGCAAAAAGCAGGAAGAAATTAAAGTAGGCGGCGGTGCGGCGCGCGGTAAAACCGTGGCGGTTGAATATCGCTCCAGTAAAACCTATGTGGCGCGTGAACCTATTGCACCCACCCCGCCGGTCGCCGCAGTGGCAAGCCAACCCACGCCGCCGCCCATCGAGGTGCGTGCGCCAGAGCCTGTGGCGGAATCAATACCGGAACAATTGCCGATCGTTGAGGCAGTACCCGTACCGTCCGCGCCTGCCGTGCCAGAGGCGACTTTGGTGGTTGAGGCGCCCGTTGTGCCAGCCGTCGCGCTGGTGGCTGAGCCGGCCCATGCCGCGCAGCCGGATGATCCCCGCATTGAAGCGCCGGTGCCGCCCGTTGAGCCAGCCGTCGTGCTGGTGGCCGAACCGTTTGATACGGTGCTGGATACCTCAGATGAAAAAACGGCAGCGGTGAGTGCGCCGCTACTGCCCCCCGAGATTGATGAACGCACCGGTCGTCCTAAGTCGCGCCTGCGGATCATTGCCATGCCGGTGCCTGAAGTGGCGCCTGTAGTTGAGCGCGTTCGGCCGGGCGCCGCAGCGCCTGCGGATGCCAAACCAGCCGTTGTTGGCGATGATGCCGATCGTAAAAAAGGCGCTAAGCACAGTGGCAAAGGCCGCCACGAGCGCGAAGCCAAAGGCGGGCGTGCTGAGTTGCATTTGGGTGCGGGTGCGGGCGAACGCCGTGCTAAACGCTCGAAGAAATCGAACGGCCGCCCAGGGGCAGCCAGCAGCAACCCGCTAACGAATTTTGAAAAACCCACGGCACCAGTCGTGCGTGATATCACCGTGCCTGAAACGATTTCAGTGGCTGATTTAGCGCAAAAAATGTCCGTTAAGGGCGTGGATGTGGTCAAGATTTTGTTCAGCATGGGGGTGATGGCCACCATCAACCAAATGATTGACCAAGACACGGCCACCTTGGTGGTCGAAGAAATGGGCCATACGGCCGTCCCTGTTTCAGATTCCACCTTAGAGGCGGAGCTGGTCGGCGCGATTGAGCAAGGAATAGCCTTGCCCCGGCCGCCGGTTGTGACCGTGATGGGGCATGTTGACCACGGTAAAACCTCGCTTTTGGATTACATCCGCCGCACGAAAGTGACAGCCGGTGAGGCCGGTGGCATTACCCAGCACGTGGGCGCTTATCATGTGGAAACCAGCCGTGGGGTCATTAGCTTTTTAGATACGCCGGGCCATGAAGCCTTTACGGCCATGCGTGCCCGGGGTGCGAGCGTTACGGATATTGTGATTTTGGTTGTTGCGGCCGATGATGGCGTGATGCCCCAAACCAAAGAAGCGGTGCAGCACGCCAAAGCGGCGGGTGTGCCGATCGTGGTGGCGATTAACAAAATCGACAAACCCAATATTGATCTTGAGCGCATTCGCAGCGAATTATCTCAGCTTGACGTAATTTCTGAAGAGTGGGGCGGTGATACGCAGTTTGTTCCGGTGTCGGCCAAAACCGGGGAAGGGGTTGATAAATTATTGGATGCCATTTTAGTTCAATCCGAAGTGTTGGAACTAAAAGCGCCGGTTGAAGGCCACGCCAAAGGCTCGGTGGTGGAATCCTCGCTTGAAAAAGGCCGGGGTCCTGTCGCGACGGTACTGGTTCGCAGCGGCACCTTGAAGAAAGGTGATGTGGTCTTGGTCGGGTTCGAATATGGCCGAGTGCGCGCCATGCTGGATGAAAATGGCCATCAAATTGATAGCGCAGGCCCGTCGATTCCGGTCGTTATTATTGGGTTATCCGGCACGCCATTGGCGGGGGATGATTTGGTGGTGGTTGAAGATGAACGCAAAGCCCGTGAAATTGCGATGTTCCGTGCCGGAAAATACCGCGACAGCCGTTTGGCTACCCAGCAATCAACCAAGCTTGAAAATATGTTTGAGCAGTTGAAAGAGGGTGAGATTTCTGCGCTCAATGTGTTGGTGAAAACCGATGTGCAAGGCTCGGCTGAGGCCATTCGCGATAGCTTGAATAAGCTTTCGACCGATGAGGTTAAAGTTAACGTCTTGATGAGTAGTGTCGGCGGTATCAGCGAATCGGATGTGAATCTGGCCGTTACCTCAAACGCCATTATGATTGGTTTTAACGTGCGTGCTGAAGCCTCTGCGCGCAAGTTGGCTCAAGCGCAAAATGTCGAAATTCGTTATTACAGCATTATTTACGAGATGCTTGATGATGTGAAGCAAGCGATGTCTGGCTTGCTCGGCACCGAAACCCAAGAAAAAATCTTAGGCTTAGTTGAAGTTCGTGATGTGTTCCGTTCGCCGAAATTTGGTGCAATCGCAGGCTGCATGGTGACCGAAGGGCTCATTCATCGCGGCAACCCAATCCGCGTGTTACGCGATAGCATCGTGATTTATGAAGGTGAGCTTGAATCCTTGCGTCGCTTTAAAGATGACGTGCAAGAAGTGCGCGCGGGCTTTGATTGCGGTATTGGTGTTAAAAACTACAACGATGTGCGCGTGGGCGATGTCATTGAAGTATTTGAGCGGATTCAAGTTCAGCGCACCATGGCTTGAAGTCAAACGGTGTTTGAATTTGGCCTGCCGCCGCACTAAGGGCGGCGGGTTTTTTTAATTATATGTCAAGGTATTGCCCGTTATGGCACAAGGTTTTAGTCGTCATCAACGTGTGGCGGAACAGATTCGACGCGAGATTGCCGATTTGCTTCGCGAGGAAATCCGTCAAGCCAATATAAGCTTGCTCACGGTGACCGATTGCGAAGTGACCCGGGATTTGAGCTATGCAAAAATTTTTTATAGTGTGTTGAATATTGATGAGCGCGAGCGTGCGCAGGCTTGGCTTGATGGCGCGGCAGGGTTTTTACGCACCGAATTGGCGCATCGCATGCGCTTGCGTAGTGTGCCGCGCTTGAGTTTCGTTTTTGATCCTTCTATTGAGCGCGGCATGCAAATGGATGCGCTCATTTCAGCCGTTCGCCGTCAAGATGATGCGCATGACGGCGGGGTTGATGCCCCCGATGAGCCCACACAAACCAAGGCAGGAGAGACGTCATGAGTCGCCGCCGGCGGGGGCGTGAGCTCAATGGGATTTTGCTGCTTGATAAGCCGCTCGGGCTGAGTTCAAACCAAGCGCTGCAACGGGTTAAGTATCTCTTTAATGCCGCTAAAGCCGGTCATACCGGTAGCCTTGATCCCGAGGCAACCGGGATGTTGCCCTTGTGCTTTGGTTACGCCACACGCGTTTCGGGTTTGTTGCTGGATGCCGATAAAACCTATCAGGTCACAGGCCGCTTAGGTATTCGTACCGAAACAGGCGATATGGAAGGCGCCATCGTTGAGCAATTGCCGGTGCCCGCATTAACAGCCGATCAGATGGACGCGTATATCGCGCCTTTTCGGGGGCTGGTACAGCAAATTCCCCCTATGTATTCGGCACTTAAAGTGGCGGGTAAAAGATTATATGAACTGGCGCGCGCGGGGCAAACGGTTGAACGTCAACCCCGTGCAATCACCTTTTACCGCATTGATTTACTTGCATTTGATGGGGGATTTTTCGAGCTGCGGGTTCATTCGAGCAAAGGGGCGTACATTCGCACACTCATTGAAGACATTGGCGCGGCCATCGGGTGCGGCGCCGTGGTTACGCAATTGCGGCGCATCGGCGTGGGGCCTTGGCTGGTTGAGTTACCCGAGCAGGCTGCGCCGCAGCCCCATGAGCCGCAGCCCCGCATGTGGACGCTTGAGGAATTGACAGAACAAGTCAAGGCCGATGAGGAAAGCGCGTTAAATCGTGTTATCCTGCCGACCGATTCGGCGCTGGCGAGCTATCCTGTGGTGACATTGGATGCAGACAGCGCCTTTCATATTCGTCATGGTCATCCAGTGTTTGTTGCCAATGCGCCGCAAACCGGGTGGTTTTGTATGTACGGACCCGACGACCTCTTCCTGGGAATGGGGGAAGTTCTGGATGACGGACGAGTCGCACCGCGAAGATTATTTGCGGCGCTTTGATGTAGTGCACCGGCACAGCGTTTAAACACTTCATCGGTAAGGGCGCGGATTCGCTCGAACCTGATGGCATTAATTAACCCACCCAACCCAGGTGAAATAGGAGACATTCCATGTCGTTAACGACTGAACAAAAAGCCCAAGTTTTGGCTGATTACGCCCGTGGCGCAGCGGATACCGGTTCCCCCGAAGTACAGGTTGCCCTGTTAACTAACCGCATTGTGCATTTAACCGAGCATTTTGCCGAACACAAAAAAGATCATCATTCCCGTCGTGGTTTGTTGAAACTGGTTAACCAGCGTCGTAAGTTGTTGGATTATCTAAAATCTAAAGATGTGGCGCGTTATCAAGATTTAATCGCTCGCTTAGGTTTGCGTAAGTAATTTTACCTAAGGTCTTGTTGAGTTGACTCATCATGGCCGGCCTTAAACTTACCTAATTTTTTATCCCGGACTTGTGCCGGGATTGTTTTTTGTAAATCATGCATGGGGTTTGTTTTTAGCTGGGTATTTAAGCTAAAAACAAAAACTTAAGTTTTCATACGGGTCAACCATGACCCGGCATAATTAGGGGAAGAACGTGGCTGTATTTACCGAACACTTTGAATATGGACGTCATAGCGTCACGTTGACAACGGGTGAAATTGCGCGCCAAGCATCGGGTGCGGTGATGGTGGAAATGGGCGATACCGTCGTTTTAGTTACGGCAGTGGTTGCGGCCACCCCGGAACCGGGTCAAGATTTTTTACCTTTAACCGTTGAATATCAAGAAAAATTTTATGCAGCAGGCCGAATTCCCGGTGGCTTTTTTAAGCGTGAAGGCCGCTCCACCGAATCGGAAACCCTAATTGCCCGTTTGATTGACCGCCCTTTGCGCCCCTTGTTTCCCGAGGGGTTTTATAACGAGGTGCAGGTGATTGCCCAAGTGCTCTCGCTTGATCCTGAGGTTGATGGTGAAATTCCGGCTTTATTGGGTGCATCGGCGGCCTTAGCGTTGTCGGGCATTCCTTTTGAGTCTCATTTGGCCGGGGTGCGGGTAGGGTATATTAATCAAGCATTTGTGCTGAACCCGACGTGCAGCGAAATGGCGAACTCCGCATTAGATTTGGTGGTTGCCGGCACAGAAGATGCCGTGTTTATGGTGGAATCCGAAGCCTCTGGGTTATCTGAAGCCACGATGCTCGATGCCGTCATGTTCGGCCATCAAGCGGCGCAAACTGCGATTGCGGCAATTACCCGTTTGGCAGCCAATGCAGCCCGTCCGGTGATGGCTTGGGCGCCGCCTATTGCACACCCCCAATTAGCCGAAGCACTGCGGGTCGCATTTGCCGCATCGGTTGCAGAAACGTATCAAATGCCCGAAAAAGAACCTCGGTACCGTCGCCTAGGCGAGTTACGCGCTGAAGCCATTGCGCAATTCGCCGATGGGGATCTGGTGCCTGCCAAGCTTGTGGCCAATTTACTTGAGGCCTTGGAATCTTCCGTGGTGCGCAGTCAAATTTTAGCCGGCGCACCGCGCATTGATGGCCGCGATACGCGCACCATTCGGCCAATAAGCATTCGAACCGGTGTTTTGCCGCGCGTGCATGGCTCGGCGCTTTTCACGCGGGGTGAAACCCAAGCTTTGGTGGTAACCACGTTAGGTTCCGCGCGTGATGCGCAGCTCATCGATGCCGTGGTAGGAGAGCGCAAAGAATCCTTTATTTTTCATTATAATTTTCCCCCTTTTAGTGTGGGTGAAACGGGTCGATTTGGCGCGCCTAAACGGCGTGAAATTGGGCATGGTAACCTCGCTCGCCGTGGCGTTTTGGCCGTTGTACCTACCGCTGAAAACGCCCCGTATACCTTGCGGATTGTGTCTGAAATTACCGAATCTAATGGCTCAAGCTCCATGGCGAGTGTCTGCGGCGCCTCTTTATCAATGATGGATGCAGGCGTTGCGATTAAAGCGCCTGTGGCCGGTATTGCAATGGGGTTGATTAAAGAAGGCGATCAGTTTGTGGTGTTGTCTGATATTTTGGGCGATGAAGACCATTTGGGTGATATGGATTTCAAAGTGGTAGGTACTGCCGATGGGGTAACCGCCTTACAAATGGATATTAAAATTCATGGCATTACCCGTGACATTATGGCGCAGGCCTTAGCGCAGGCTAAAGTGGGGCGCCAACATATTTTAGGTATCATGAACCAGGCGTTGTCTGCCCCCCGCACCAGTACGGCACCTAATGCGCCGCAGTTTATAAAAATTAAAATCAATCCCGATAAAATCCGCGATGTGATCGGCAAAGGGGGCGCCACCATTCAAGGCATAACACGGGATACCGGAACTCAAATCGATATCGCTGAAGATGGCATAGTGACAATCACCGCGACCTCAGCTGAAGCCGGGGCGGCGGCTAAATTGCGCATCGAGCAAATTACAATCGAAGCGGAAGTGGGTAAAATTTACGAAGGCAAGGTGGTGCGCATCACAGACTTTGGTGCGTTTGTAAATATTTTGCCGGGTAAAGATGGCTTGCTGCACATCTCACAAATTTGTGCGGAGCGCATTGAGCGGGTTACCGATAAAATTCAGGAAGGTGATACCGTTCGCGTGCAATTACTCGAGTTAGATAAGCAAGGCCGGATGCGGCTATCTATGCTCGGTATTTAGGCCTTTTGATGGCGCAGGTAATTTATGGTCGCGCCATCGCTATTTTTGGCAAATACGTTCCCACTTAAGCGTTTAGGGGATTGAGGTTATCGTTATGAAATCGCCACCCGTCGTGATTCAACATGTGCGTTTAGCTCGGCAACCCATCGTGGATCGAGCGTTGCAAACGATGGGCTACGAATTACTGTATCGCGCACAAGATGCCGATCAAGTGGCGCGGATTAGTAACTCCAATCAAGCAACCGCATCCGTTGTGATTAATGCGCTCACCGAGATTGGCCTTGAATCCCTCGTGGGTAGCACGCAGGCCTTTATTAATGTGCCGCTTAAACTCTTATTTAGTGATGTGCTAAAGGGGCTATCTCCGCGTCAGCTTGTTTTAGAAGTGCTTGAAACGGTCGAGTGCAATGAGGCCACCGCGCTGGCGATGGGTGCGCTTAAACAATTGGGTTTTCGGGTTGCCTTGGATGATTTTCCGAGCAATGACATTGGGTTGCCCTGTGTGGCGAATGCGCATTACCTTAAGTTTGATGTGCTGGCCGATGGCGTGGATAAGATCAACAAAACCGTGGCGCTGGCTCATCGCTTAGGGCTTAAGGTGATTGCAGAAAAAGTCGAGGAATGGTCGGATTACGAATCCCTAAAAGCGGCTGGGGTGGATTTTTTTCAGGGGCATTTTTTCGCGCGTCCAGAGATGATTTTGCGGCAATCGATTCGCGCCAATAAAGCCCATCTGCTTAGTTTGCTCGTTTTATTGCAAGACGAGCAAGTCACCCTCGATGCCGTGGCAGAAAAAGTGAATACGGATCTCGCTTTGAGTTATCGCCTGCTGCGTTTAGTTAACTCGGCTGCTATTGGAATGCGGCGCAAAGTGGATTCCGTGCCGGATGCGGTGCGTATGCTCGGTTTAAATACCATTCGAAGCATGGTTTATCTTTCCGCCTTAACCGGCATTGATGGCAAACCCCCCGCCTTAATTAATACCGCCATGGTGCGGGCGCGATTCGCGCAGTTACTGTCCACAAAAACACAACTGGGTAATCCGAATTCTGCCTTTTTAGTGGGCTTATTTTCAACGCTGGATGCGTTTTACGATCAGCCGATTAAACAAATTGTCTCCGAGCTGCCTCTGGCCGATGCCGTGGTGGATGCACTGGTCTTGCGGCAAGGGGTGCTCGGAGAAATTTTAGAGTATGTGATTTTTTACGAGCGCGGTGTTTGGCTTGATGGGGATGAGGTGACCGCGCAGTTTAATGCCCATGCCCCCCAGCTCTATGTTGAGGCGGTCAACTGGGCCGAGCAAATGCTCTAAACCGTAAGATCATTTAAATAAAAAGCAGAACCGAGGGGTTCTGCTTTTTGCTTTAAAATTGCGTGATTGTCCCCTAAAAGCGGCCGCAGTCGGGGTTAATGTAGTGAAGCATTTGCTGGTGCTGCTGATTCATCCGCCGCGTAATTTCGCGAATGCTATACACAATGGCCCGCATCACCTTGTACACAATAATGGGGTGATCAATCAATAAAGCTTCTAACTGCACCCGCTCAATTGTAAGCACCGTGGCGTCGCCAACCGCGCGTAGGGTGGCGCTGTGCGATGAGCCATCTAAAAACCCAGATTCCCCCGCTAATTCACCGGCCGCTAATAAATGCACAGTGTCGCTAAATCCGCGTCCCGTATCTCGACTCACCGCAAAGCGCCCTGCCGTGACAATAAACAAGGTGTTGCTGCTCGTGCCCTCTGCAAACAATAGCTGCCCATTGGCGATGTTTTTTTGCGCGCAAACCGAGGCCAGAATCTGACATTGTTCTGGGGTTAATTCTCGGCCGATAATTGTATTTTGCAGCACGCTGCCTTCAATAGTCATTCTCAGATTCCAAATATAATAAAGAAATACGGTGTTTTATGGCGAGCCCACAGTATACCCGACTGCCTACTGGCTGGGATTGTGCGTTATTTTTAAGGCAGTAATCAAGCCTTAAAGAGCCAAAAAATATTTGACTCTTGTTTTGAATAAATAGCCACGTGGTGGTTAACGCGAACCTATGTTGCCAGGCATGGCTTATGGGGCTTTAAGCTAACCTGCACCGCAGGCGAACGGGTTGAGTCAATAAACAACCGCTGACCTTGGGCGCAAAGGGGGTAAAACCTTAGCAAAAACGCCCATGCAGGCGCATTGGGCTTTTTTGGTGGCCGATGGTTTGGCTTAATTACGATTGACGACGTATCCGCAGGCGATTTATTTTCCGCCATATTGACCATACCGGCGCAGAGAAGGCGTACACCAAGGCAATCACCCAAAGTGTTAAGGCGAAGTCTTTGAGGGCCAGTACAAAAACCAAGATGAGGATCGGCACGCTCAAAAAAGAAACTCTTAATCGAGGGCTAACACTTTTGAAGCTGTAGTACGGTAGGCTCGAAACCATTAATAAGCCGGTTACTACCGTTAAAACCCAGACCCAGCCAATGTTTTCATAAAAGGCAATGCCGTGTTCTTCAAATACCCAGACCATGCCCATGAGGACGGCGGCTGCGGCGGGTGAGGCGAGGCCTACAAAATATTTTTTATCAACGGTGTCAACCTGCACATTAAATCGTGCCAGCCGAATGGCCGCAGCGGCCACAAAAACAAAAGCACCGAGCATCCCCCAGCGATCCCCAATGCCGTACAGGCTCCATAAAAAAACAATGATGGCTGGTGCTAAGCCAAATGAGATGACATCGGCCAAAGAGTCGTATTGCACGCCGAACTCGGATTGGGTATTGGTTAACCGGGCGACTCGTCCATCCAAGCCATCGAGTACCATGGCAATAAAAACGGCTATCGCCGCTTGTTCAAAATCCCCTTGGATAGCCCGCAGAATGGCAAAAAAGCCGGCAAATAAAGCCCCCGTTGTCAGCAGGTTTGGGAGTAAGTAGATGGCTTTACGGCGCTGCTTGGGTGTTTCTAAAGGGCCATTGTCAGCCGAGGCGGGGTGATCATCCGGTTGGTAATCCATTTTTTCCTCACAGACGGGCAGTTAAAGTTAACCCTATTGTACGCAGGGTTCATGACATTGCAGCGAACTTTGAGCCAAGTTCGCCGGGGTTGCCCACAATAAAAAACCCAAACAAGCGTTTGGGTTGAATGAGGCGACTAAATTCAAAAAACTGCGCAGCGTGGCGGCTGGCCACACGGCAGTTTAGCGAATTAGTTGCGGTCTTTATCGACGATTTTGTTCGCGGAAATCCACGGCATCATACTGCGGAGCTTGGCGCCTGTTTGCTCGATGGCGTGAGCGGCGTTTTGACGACGACGCGCGGTCATTGAGGGGTAGTTGGTCGCGCCCTCAGAGATAAACGCTTTGGCATATTCACCGGATTGGATATTCGCTAAGGCCTCGCGCATGGCTTGGCGCGATTCTGCATTAATGACTTTGGGTCCTGTGACATATTCGCCGTATTCTGCATTATTTGAAATTGAGTAGTTCATATTGGCGATGCCGCCTTCGTACATGAGATCGACAATCAATTTGAGCTCATGTAAGCATTCAAAGTAGGCCATCTCAGGCGCGTAGCCCGCTTCAACGAGGGTTTCAAAACCCGCTTTAACCAGCTCAACGGTACCGCCGCACAACACGGCTTGCTCACCGAATAAATCGGTTTCGGTTTCATCTTTGAACGTGGTTTGAATAATGCCGGTACGACCACCACCCACGGCGGAGGCATAAGATAAGGCTGTTGCCTTGGCCGTGCCGCTGGCATCTTGCGCGACGGCAATTAAATCAGGAATGCCGCCGCCGCGTACAAACTCGGAGCGCACGGTGTGACCTGGCGCTTTAGGGGCAATCATAATCACGTCTAAATCCGCGCGCGGCACGACTTGGTTATAAAGAATGGCAAAGCCGTGGGCAAATGCGAGCGTGGCGCCTTGCTTGAGATTGGGTTCGATATCGTTAACGTAGATTGTCGATTGGTGCTCATCGGGTGCCAAAATCATGATGACATCGGCTGAGGCCACGGCTTCACCGACGGGGAGCACGTTAAGGCCTTCAGCCTGCGCTTTGCGTGCAGAGGCTGAGCCCGCCCGCAAACCCACAACGACATTCACGCCGGAATCTTTGAGATTCAGTGCATGGGCATGACCTTGAGAGCCATACCCAATGATGGCGACTTTTTTACCCTGAATCAGCGACAAATCGCAATCTTTATCGTAATACACTTGCATCGAGGTACGCTCCAAAAAATAAAATAATAAACAATGAGTTAAAAGAATCAGGCTTCAGGGACGGCCATGCCACGTGGGCCGCGCGCAATGCCTAAGGCACCCGAGCGAACAATTTCCACCACGGGGATCGCGCCGAGCGCGGTCACGAAGGCATCTAACTTATGCCCGGGGCCTACCATTTGAATGGTATAGCTCGATTCGCTGACATCAATAATTTGACCCCGGAAAATTTCGGCTAGGCGGTACACCTCATTGCGCGAATTTTCTTGCGCCTGCACTTTAATGAGCATTAATTCACGCTCAATGTGGGGCGCATCGGCCATATCCTGCACTTTGACAACATCAATTAACTTGTTGAGTTGCTTGATTATTTGCTCGATGATTTGTTCATCACCGCGTGTCACAAGCGTCATCCGCGATAAGGTTTCATCAACGGTTGGTGCAACGCACAGAGATTCAATGTTGTATCCGCGTGCGGAAAACAACCCAGCCACCCGCGATAACGCGCCGGCTTCATTTTCCATTAGTATTGAGATGATATGCCGCATTATTTATACCAAAATCATTTCGTTCAAACCGGCGCCCGCAGGCACCATCGGGTACACGTTTTCCAGCGGATCGGTTTGGAAATCCATGAATACCAGACGATCGCGCATCGCAAATGCTTCGCGTAACGCGCCTTCCACATCGGACGCTTTTTCGATCCGCATACCCACATGCCCATAGGATTCGGCAAGTTTAACGAAATCAGGCAGGGCTTCCATGTAGCTCATGGCATAGCGACCAGAGTAAAAAAACTCCTGCCATTGCCGAACCATGCCCAAATAACGGTTATTTAAGCTCACAACTTTAACGGGCAAATGGTATTGCAAGGCGGTGGATAGCTCTTGAATACACATTTGAATGCTGCCCTCGCCGGTGACGCACACCACTTCCTCATCGGGATAGGCAAACTTTACCCCGAGCGCAGCGGGTAAGCCAAAGCCCATGGTGCCAAGGCCCCCTGAGTTAATCCAGCGGTTGGGTTTATCAAACCCGTAATATTGCGCGGCCCACATTTGGTGCTGCCCCACATCGGAGGTGACATACGCATCCCCTTGGGTAATTTCCCAAACTTTTTGCACGACATATTGGGGTTTAATCACATCGCCATTGGTTTTGAAATCCAAGCAACGCATATCACGCCACTGCGCTATTTGAGCCCACCACGCGGTGAGCGCTTCTGGCTGCTTTGCCCCGCCGGCATCCTCGATTAGCGGTAACATTTCTTCGAGTACCGATTTAACCGATCCGACAATGGGCACATCAACCACAACATTTTTAGAAATAGATGCCGGATCGATATCGATATGCACAATTTTGGCCGTGGGGCAGAATTTAGCCAAGTTGCCTGTGACCCGATCATCAAAACGCGCGCCAATGGCAATAAGCACATCGCAATGGTGCATCCCCATATTGGCTTCATAAGTGCCGTGCATGCCCAGCATGCCGAGAAACTGACGATCACTGGCAGGATAAGCCCCTAAGCCCATCAAGGTATTGGTGATGGGGTAGTTGAGCAAGCGTGCAAATCGCGTTAGCTGTGCTGAGGCGCCGCCTAAAATCACGCCGCCACCGGAATAAATCATGGGGCGTTCAGCGTTGATAATGAGATCAATCGCCTTGCGGATTTGGCCGGTATGCCCTTTAACCGTGGGGTGATAGGAGCGCAGAGAGACACTGGCCGGATAGTCGAAAGGTATTGTTACCCGGGGGTCGGTTACATCTTTAGGAATATCCACCACCACAGGCCCTGGCCGACCGGTGGTGGCAATATAAAAAGCTTTTTTCATGGTGATGGCGATATCGCGCACATCTTTAACCAAAAAATTATGCTTTACGCAAGGGCGCGTGATGCCGACGTTATCCACTTCTTGAAAGGCATCGTTGCCAATCAAACTGGTGGGCACTTGGCCGGTAATTACAATAAGCGGGATAGAATCCATGTGCGCGGTGGCAATGCCGGTGACCGCATTGGTGGCGCCGGGCCCCGAGGTGACCAGCACGACACCGGGCTTGCCGGTCGCGCGCGCATAGCCATCGGCCATATGTACCGCACCTTGTTCGTGCCGCACTAAAATATGCTTGACCTGCTCTTGCTGAAATAGGGCATCGTAAATATGCAGAACAGCTCCGCCGGGATAGCCGAATACTGCATCGACTCCTTCCGCTTTGAGGCATTCCACCAGGATTTGACCACCGGACAATTCCACGCGTTTTCTCTCTTTTAAATTTATTGAGCCAAAAGCATCAAAACCCGCTTGGGTTTTGCGCCTGAGCGCTAACCCAAAAGGCATTGATGCCTAAAAAAAGCGTTTAGCTTAAGCCAAACGCTCAAAATATTTAATCCAAGCCGGTTAATATAGCTGGAACTTGCGAAAATTGCACCGCTACAATTGTGAAGCGCCCACAGAAGGCGGCGATGAGCCGCACTTAAGCCGCGCTAATTTTGCCTTAGCACGGGTGGGTTGTCGTGTATTTAAAATGATCCAAAGCCACCGCTTGAGCTGTTTGAATCGCTGACGACGGTGCCGCCCAGCGCTTTTCGGAGGGTCGTTTTAATGGCATCAGGGGCGTTGCGTAATTTAAAGAACGATGCATCCCCGCCCATCATGGGTAGGTCGGGGAAAAATAGTGCCATGCAGAAGCGTAAATTGAGCGCTTCGGCATTTTTATCCTTTAATAACACTTCATAGGGCAGGAAAGCGTAGCGATGCGGTACGCCGGTATCAATCGAGTCGATTAAATGCACGCCATTGGCATCAGCATTTTTGGCGGCTAAATCGACGCCAAAAATCACTTCATTTTTCCCTGGGATTTTAAGTTTGTAGACAAACCCAACGCCATCTTTGCCCGCCTGAAGCCGGCTTGTGATTTTTTGTTCGGCATCCTGAAATCCGGGGAAGCTGCCAAGATCTACAGGGTCGGTAAAGGTTTCCATGCCAAACGCATATTGAAAGTTTCGTAATTGGTTTGGGGTGCGGGGTTTTGCGCCGAAGGTTTTTTCTGCGCCCAAAATGCCCGCTAACGCTTTAGCCGTATCTGCGTTGTCTGTTGCCATTTGATAGCCATTGGCGACATAAACGGGGTTCATGTAGGTGACGAAGGTTTTGCCTTGTACTTCTTCGAGTGCAATGCTAATGGTTGCACCATATGCACCGCGATCGGTGGCCGCTGCATTTTTCAGCATGGCAGGGTTGGTGACAGAAACAATGGTGACATTTTTCTTGGGGGCGTAATGCCCAACCACCTCAAAGCCGCCTTTCGTTAATGCCGCCTGAATGGTTTTATCGGCATCCGCTAAAGCTGCGCCAATGCTATTGCCTTCGATAAAAGGCTGTAAGCCCGGTGTTTCTGCTTGGGCGACAACAAACCAGCCTAATAGCGGGATCACACACAATAAACGCAAGAATTTCAACATAAAACTACCCCTATTTTTTCCATTTTTTCGAACTAAACCGCGCTAAGGTGGCCATCAGTTGAGCGACTTTGCATCCCTTTTCGTTTTTAATTTAAAGATAAAGTGACACGCTGACATCTCGTGCATAAACGTAAAACCGCGCAACGCCAGCCAGCTCAACCCCGGCCAGTAAATCTTCTGCTAATAGAGATGAGGCACGAAGTGAGTCGGCGCAGGCGATCAGGAAAACCCCCTCATCTTGGCAAAGCGCGCGTAACTCAGCTAATTCAAGATCAAGCCCTTCTGAGGCGAGCCAAATTAGCCCGCCCTGAGTGCAAAAAATTCCCGCAGTATCACCCACTGCAGTGGCTGCCAACGCAAGAGAGAATGCCGTTCTGGCGGCATCGGGGCAATTTTTAGACAAAATCAGAGCCAAGCCTTTTCGAGCTGGCGTTAGCTTGGTAGGCGGCATCACAAGCCCCGAGCTAAGGTGATTTTCATAAATGTGGCTGGTTGGGCGATTGGTTCAATATTAATGAGAACATGCCCCATTTGATCGCAGTACGCTTTGAAATCAGCCGGCGCACCCAAATCTGTCACCCATATTTGAATCTCCGCCCCAGCAACGGACGCAGCTAGTGCCTTGCGCGCGCGCAGCAAAGGCAAGGGGCAACGTAATCCTCGGGCATCAATTATGTCCACGAATGCGGCCTAATTACTCGGGTGCAACCAGCGGCTCGCCAGAACCCGCCCAGTACATGACGCCCCCTTCAAGGTTATAAAGCCCCGTTAAACCTTGACCCGCCAAAAAATGGCAAGCCTGCGCCGATCGCGCGCCGCTGTGGCAATAAACCACAATATCTTTATCTGATTTGAATTGGTCGATGCTCAACGGCACCAAATGCAATGGGATTAATTTTGCCCCTTTAATGATGCCGCGTGACGTTTCCGATGGGCCACGAACATCAATAAGCAGCACTTCGTGCAGTCGGCCTTTTAACTCATCTGGCCCCATATTTTGAAAACTCGACATTCTCGATCCCCGCCATGACATGCTGCAAAAAAATCTTAAGTAAAATTCAAACCGAACCTGCGATAGGCAACAACGCTGAACGAGTCACTGGCTCAATCTGAAATTTGTGTATTAATAACACAAGCACCGATGACACCGTATCCAAAAATTCTTGACCCATATCAAAATTTTCCACTTAAGTTTTGCGTTTAGAAACCCTAAGCAGGGCAAAACGCGCCAGAAATAAAAAATTCTCAATGGGCGTACGTGAGGTTTTAACCGTGTTTAAGGCGGCTGCTCTGTTGGGACAGAGCCTAAACGCACAAAAAATGGCGTGCAGGTTTCGTTTTTTCAATAGCGAGCAGCCTTGCCGATAAGGAAGCCGCACAATGATTGCCTTATATTAGAGAATCAAACCTTGTCGCTATAAAAAAATTTATATTGTGCGGAAATCTTAGCGTACTAAAGTAGCAAGGGTCGAATGACAATAAAAGGCCACCAAGCCAACGTGGTGCCAATGCGCATCAGAAACGGAGAGGAAAATAATGACACCAAAGATCAGAATGTTAAACACAACCAGCACTGCCCTATTTTTGGCGATGGGTTTGGCTTTTTCAAGCGCCACTCATGCCGCAGAGCCCGCAGCAAAACCCGTGCTAACCCCCGATCAGCAAGCGGGCAAAGATATTGCTTTCAGTAAAAGTGAAGGCAATTGCCTTGCTTGCCATGCGATGGCCGGCGGCACTGAGCCTGGTAACGTGGGTCCTATGTTAATCGCTATGAAAGTGCGCTTTCCCGATAAAGAAGCTCTGTACAAAATCCTTTGGGATCCCCGCGAAAAATTTGGACGTGGGATTATTATGCCGCCCTTTGGTGATCATAAAATCCTAACCAAAGAGCAGATCACCCAAGTGGTTGATTATTTGTACACCCTCTAAGCGCAGCGAAAAATCTAGCTATTAACAACGAGGAGCTCGTTAGAATGAAAAAAATTGTCCCAACTCTTTTAATTGCCGGAATAGTTGCCGGTATGGGCAGCGCGATTGCAGCTGATGTTAAGTTTAATCCCCTGAATAATCCCAGTAATCCTTCTGAGTTTGCTAAAGAATTCCGTAATTATTTTTATGAGAACTTTCCGCAAATTAAACACAATGAATACAACATGGGTGTGTATGGGTTTGATAAGGATGCTTATTCACAGTATAAAAACATGATGGAATTTCCACCTCAGGATGATTACATCGCCAAAGGCAAAAAAATCTGGGATAGCTATAAACTCCCTGATGGCAAACCGCTGTCTTCTTGTGTGGGCGACGCTAAGGGTTTGCGTGCCAAATACCCTTACTTCAACACCAAAGATGGCCAAGTGCATAATCTTGAGCTTGATCTGATTAATTGCCAAAAAAATGCCGGGGTTCCTGAAGATAAAGTGTGGGGTCCCAAGCAAGGTTATGCTGATTTAGCGGCTGTTTCCGCTTATCTTTCGAGCGAATCGGATGGCATGACGGTGGATGTAAAAATCCCCAATGATCCGCGTGCCACAGAGGCATTTAATAACGGCAAGGGTATGTTCTTCCGTAAAACTGGCCAGCTCAATTTCTCTTGCGCCGATTGCCACATGTACCACGCCACCCAGCGTACCCGCTCTGAAACTTTGCATACGGGCATCGGTAATACCACAGGCTTTCCTGTTTATCGCTACAGTAAACAAAAAATGATTACTTTGAATAATCGTTTATTCGGCTGCATGCGTGATACCCGTACGATTCCCTATCCTCAGTACTCAACACAGTTCCGGGATTTAGAATATTTCTTGGCTTATATTGATAATGGTCAAGTAATTAATGGACCTGCTTTGCGTAAATAATCTTTGAGTTTTAGGATGGGCTTAATGCCCCTCCGCTCAGATGTGCTTTTAAAAAACCCCGCCTGATTATTCAGGCGGGGTTTTTATTTAATTAGCCCTATGGGATGTTTTATTAGGCGGGCTAAAATGATGGTTTGCATTTCCTCACCCCATGGCGATGGTGGGTTGAAAGCTTGTTGGGTGTGGGTGCGCCAACAGGCTGCGGCAAGCCGTGATTATCTGCGCCCTAATGCCCGAACCGCAGGTGATTTTTCCTATTGATCCGGCCAGTTTTATCCGTGATTGTCCGCTAAGTCGTAGGGTGCGCCATGCGCACCATTTGGCCCATCGGTGCGCATGGCGCACCCTACGGTT
>NCFS01000043.1 GCA_002281295.1 Halothiobacillus sp. 35-54-62
GTAAAACTCATCTGGCCGTTCTTCCGCATTAACTCGCCCTCAACCATCGATATCTCGACATGAATTATATCGTGAAGGATTTGTTCAGAGGCTCCCTAGGAATACAGTTAACGGTGTTAAAAATATCCGACCCCACACTTGGTCCATTTGCCAAGATTTTTGCCCGACCTAACTATCAATCCTTGTTATTGGCCGTTCCATTTTTGGTACTTTTAATTTGGGTTATGGCCAGCGAATGGACGCAATATCAGGATGAAGTTGCCACGGTTAAACAAAATGAATACCGCGCGGCAACGGTGTATGCCGATCGAATAAATACGCGACTGGCCACGCAATTTAATGAACTGGAATTTATTGCCGTCGCCTTGCTTGAAAAAGAGCCCCATTTAAACCCACCCTCGCCGGCCACCATTGCCGCGCTGCACCGCTTTATGAACATCCATCGGGCCTTTTATGTCTTAAATATTCAGTCGGCCGATGGGCGACAAATTTTATGGTCCACTCAAACACAAAGTGCCACGCCACTGGCCGCGCCCGAAACCTTTACGCCACTGACTAATCAGCCCAATTTTTTATTGGGCACCAGTAAATTTGCCCAGCGATTTAACGGGTATTTTATTGCCATGCGCTATCGGGCAACCGATGCTCAAGGGCAAACCCAATTTTTTGTGGGCTCGCCGTTTCGGTTAAGCGAACTTATGGCCTTTGATATTCACGATACGCCGTGGATTTTTACCCTGCGTGATAACCGCACGGGGCTGGTGATGGGCCAATGGCAACAAGGCAAAGTCACCTTGGATCAAACCATTGCGGCGGTGAAAGCCGATGCCCAAAAAATCCCCGTGGGTCATTTACCGCTCAGCATCGAGGTGCAATGCCAAGATAGCTTAGGTTGGAGCAACTACATCAACAATGGCCGGCAACGCTGGGTGCTTGAGCTTTCTTTGCTGGTGCTGCTCGCCGCCATCTCCATCGTAAGCTTAAATTTGCTCCGTGCGCGCGATCAAGCCAATCGCCGCTTAATGTTAAGCGGGGCGTTTAATCGGATGATCGCAGAAATCAACCAAGTGATCGCCACCTGTGATGATGAAACCCAATTGCTCCAGCAGCTCTGCGCGTTGGGCGCCCTGCACGGAAAACTAGATTTAGTTTGGATTGGGCACCCAGACGATACCGGTGAATTTCAATTTTTAGCCGCCGCCGGCAAAACCGATTTTTTAACGGGCTTAACCTTATCGATCAACCCCGACACCCCGAGTGGCCAAGGGTTTTGCGCCCAAACCTGGCGCGAAGGGCGCGTTATTTATAGCACCGACCCGAAATTCTCCCCGTTTCCTGCGCCGTGGCAAACCCGTGCCGATCAATTTGGCTTAAAAGCGCTTGCCAGCCTACCCATTCAACGCAATGGCGAACTGTGGGCAATTTTAGCCATTTATCATCACGATCCTGTCGCATTCCTCGCCTTAAGCACCTGGTTTGAAGAGCTGGCCAATGATGTATCGCGCGGCTTGAGTCACATTGATTTACTCCAACGAGAACACCATCACTTAGCGCTTAACCGAGCCATTTTAGATAACTCATCGGGCGGCATTATGCTGCTTAAAAATCGCACGATTCAATTTGCCAATCAACGGTTAGCCGACATGATTGGCGCACCCACAGCCCAAGCACTGATTGGTACAAAAACCCGCGATTACTACCTCAACCCCGCCGATCAAGCCTACTTACTCACCCTTATACCCACCGCCTTCGCCAAGGGGGAGCAAGTGCGCTTTGAAGCGCAATTCAAAAGGATAGATAACAACGAGATTCGCTGGTTTAGCCTTGTTGGACAACCCTTTAACCAACCGGGGTTCGATGAAACTTGGGTTGTCACCGACATCACCCAATATCATCACGCGTTAAGCCAGCAACAACTCCTCGCCTCGGCGCTTGCTGCGGTGCAAGAAGATGTCGCGATTACCAATGCAACGCAAAAAATTGTCTACATTAATGCCGCATTCACCGCGCATACGGGGTTTACTGCGGCGGATATGCGGGGGCGAACCTTAGAGAGCCTCATTCACGCGCAAACACCCAAAACCACCCTCATGCGCCTGAAAGAAGCCTTCGACGATGGCTTGGTTTTTCAAGGTGAGCTGGCCATTAACCGCAAATCGGGTGGGGAATTTTGGGGCTTACTCACCATTAATCCCGTGCGCGATGCCAATCATAAAATTACGCATTTTGTGAGCATCCTGCGCGATATTACGGCCATCCGCCAACTCAACGAGCGGCTCGAATACCAATCACTGCACGACCCATTAACACACCTACCCAATCGCCGCGCGCTGGAGCGTGAATTAGCCCAACGCATTAATCTGGCAAATCGCACGCAAACACCGCTGGTGGTTGGCATGCTGGATTTAGATGATTTCAAACCCGTGAACGATACTTGGGGGCACGAGGCGGGCGATATTTTGCTGCGCTCGCTCGCAGAGCGCCTCACGATGCGCCTGCGCGAGCATGATTTTTTAGCCCGAATTGGCGGCGATGAATTTGTGATTGTGATCTCGCATTTGGAAGCGCACCACTTTGGCGATCAACTCGTCCGCGTGCTCGATCGGCTGCATCAAGCCGTTGAAACCCCCTTTAATTTTGCCGATGGCCAGCAATCGAGCGTGGGGATGAGCATGGGCATTGCCATTTATCCGCAAGATGCCGCCGATGGCGATGCGCTGATGCGCCAAGCCGATGCGGCACTGTATCAAACAAAAACCCATAAAAAAGATCGTACCGTATGGTGGCGACATGGGGTTAAAACCGCCACGCCGCTAGAAGATTTAACCCTCAAATAGCAATGAAAAATCACCGGTGGCGCGGTCAATATCGAGTATAAATTCGCAGTATTCTGGCAATACCGACATCGGTGTCGGGTCATCAATACAGCTACAACCCGAAATCATGCTGGTGTATTGCACCCCAATTTTGTAGCGTAAAACGGGCGGCAATGCCGTCTTTGCGGGGTTGGTTTGCGGCAGGCAGGCCAGCACGCGCACCGATAGATCATCATCCAATGCCACGCTACCCTGCGTTAACGCCTTTTGCAGGGGCAAACCCCGCACCCCGAGGCTTTTAATGGCGGCAATCAGCAAGGGGGTAAAAGTGGGCGTGCCGAGCGCGCGCAGCACAGGATAAAAATGGCTCATCACATCACACCTCAAACCATGATGGAATAACACCCCGATGGCAAAACAAACCCTTGAACTTTCCGCAGCGCACTGCGCGTTTATTCAAAATCAACCCGTCTATTTTGTCGGCACTGCGGCTGAGCAAGGTCGGGTTAACGTATCACCCAAAGGCTTAGATACGGTACGAATTTTAAACCCCAACCGCATCGTTTGGCTCAACTTAACGGGCAGCGGCAACGAATCGGCCGCGCATGTCGCTATAAACCCCCGAATGACGCTTATGTTTTGCTCGTTTGATTCAACCCCATTGATTTTGCGCGCCTTTGGCCAAGCGCGCGTCTTGCACCCACGCGATGCGGATTGGGGTGGGCTACACGCCTTATTCCCAAACCACCCCGGCGCACGTCAACTATTTGATTTAGGTATTGATTTAGTCCAAACCTCTTGCGGCTTTGGTGTGCCTGAAATAATGCACACCCCCTCAAACCTGCACGATCGCCCCACCCTCAATCGTTGGGCAGAAAAAAAAGGCGCGGCAGGCATTGCCGCCTATTGGCAGGAAAAAAACCAGCGCAGCATCGATAACCTACCCACGCATATTTTAAGTGCCGACGACACGGACTAATTCACCCAGAGGCTAATCGCTGCGCAGGTTGTCGTCCAAAGACCGAAGAAAGGCCATTTTTTCAGCAATTTTGCTCTCAAGCCCTCGGGGAACGGGTTGATACCATTGCGGTTCTGCCATGCCATCGGGCAGATAGTGTTCACCGGCGGCGTAGGCATGCGGTTCATCGTGGGCATAGCGATAGGCATGGCCATAACCCAATTCTTTCATGAGGCGCGTGGGGGCATTGCGTAAATGGATGGGCACTTCGCGGCTTTGATCGGTTTTAACAAAGGCCATCGCTTGATTAAACGCGGTGTAACCGGCATTACTTTTGGGCGCAATGGCCAGATAAATAACGGCTTGGCCGAGCGCGAGCGCCCCTTCGGGTGCGCCTAACCGCTCATAGGTGGTGGCGGCATCGTTGGCAATTTGCAGCGCGCGCGGATCCGCCAGCCCGATATCCTCCCAGGCCATGCGCACAATGCGCCGCGCCAAGTATTTGGCATCGGCACCGCCATCGAGCATGCGGCAAAACCAGTACAACGCCGCATCGGGGTGCGAGCCGCGCACCGATTTATGCAAGGCCGAAATTTGATCGTAAAAATGCTCGCCGCCTTTATCAAACCGGCGGGTACTGGCACTTAAGGTGTCATCAATCAACTGGGCGGTAATTTCGGTGCGCCCCATTGAATGGGCGGCGGTATCGAGCTGCTCAAGCAAATTGAGCAGGCGACGGGCATCGCCATCGGCCAAATCAACCAGCGCCTGTACCGCGTCTGGGGTAAACACCAAGGCTCCCAAGGCTTGGGTTTGCGCGCGCGCAATGAGTTGGCGTAATTCAGCCTCGGTGAGTGATTTGAGCACATACACCTGCGCCCGCGAGAGCAAGGCTGAGTTCACCTCAAAAGAAGGGTTTTCAGTGGTGGCGCCAATTAACGTTACCAAACCCGACTCGGCAAAAGGCAGCAGCGCATCTTGCTGCGCCTTGTTAAAGCGATGAATTTCATCAATAAATAAAAGAGTGGGTTGCCCTGATTCCAGATTATGCTCGGCCTGCTCCATGGCGGCACGAATATCTTTTACCCCTGAAAACACCGCCGATAACGCAATAAACGCACTATCAAAGGCATGAGCCATTAAGCGCGCCAAGGTGGTTTTACCCACCCCAGGCGGCCCCCATAAAATCATGGAATGGGGTTTGCGGGATTCAAAAGCTAAACGTAAGGGTTTGCCTGGGCCAAGCAAATGCGATTGGCCGATCACCGCATCTAAGGTTGCGGGGCGTAGCTGTTCTGCCAAGGGTTGGCGGGGTTGAGTTTTTTGCCCCGAAGGTTGCGCCGCGTTACCAAAGAGATCAGCCACCATGGGGTGCGCCGGTTAGCGGCTGTGTACCACATCCACCCCGGTGGGCGGTGTGAAGGCAAATAGGGTTTTATCGACGGGCTGATTCACGACCCGCGCACTGAATTGCACCGTGGTGCTATTGCCCAATTTATCTTTAAATACCATGGCTTTAATGCCTTTGGCATCCAGCCCAATTTGCACCGATGAGAAATCGCTTTTTTGCGAGCGATCACTTAAAGAATACCAAGACAAACCATCGTTATTGCCGATGCTGCTAATGGCAAACACGTCTTCAAGCGGTTGATTTCCCAAAAAAATCCCGATCGGCGCGCCCCGATTATCGGCCAGCGGGCTAATCGTTACTTGAGCCAAATCAGGGTCATATACCCACAGCGTGCCGTCGCTGGCGATGAGTTTTTGCACATAGGGCACCTCATACGCCCAATAAAATTGCCCGGGGCGCGCCAACAAAAAATGCCCCGTCGAGCCCGGCTGAGTTTGCCCCCGCACATTGACTTGCTTTTGGATAAAGTTGGCTGAAAACGTTTTAAGATTGTGTACAAACGCCGTCAACGGGCGAACATCGCCCGCAGCAAAGGGAGCCGTTTGCGCCAGCGGGAATGCCTGCGTGTCGGCATAGGCCGGGGCGATCACACTAAAACTCAATGGGGTAACAACAAACACAAGACCAATTAACCAACGCGTCATTTTAACTACCTAAAACGGGTCATATAAAAACCATTAAAAACAAACGCTTGAATTAACGAGCGGGCGGCGGCGGCGCCAGCACTTCGCGTGCGCCATTGGCTTGGAGTTGCCCTACGATGCCATCGTTTTCCATTTCTTCAATTAATCGGGCGGCGCGGTTGTAGCCGATTTTTAAGCGGCGCTGCACATACGAGATCGAGGCTTTGCGGGTTTCGGTCACAATGGCCACGGCTTGATCGTAATACTCATCAATCGCCTCCCCCGAAGCTGAAACAGGTTTCTCGCCCGGCAACATCACAGCCGAGGCTGATTCCTCCGATAAGACCGCTTCAATGTAATTGGGTTCACCCAGCGCTTTTAAAGCTTCCACCACGCGATGCACTTCATCGTCGCTCACAAACGCGCCATGCACGCGCATGGGCAAGCCCGTGCCGGGCGGCAAATACAGCATGTCGCCATGACCGAGCAAACTCTCGGCACCCATTTGATCCAAAATGGTGCGTGAATCAATTTTTGATGACACCTGAAACGAGATTCGGGTGGGGATATTGGCTTTAATCAAGCCCGTAATCACATCCACCGAAGGCCGTTGGGTGGCTAAAATTAAGTGAATGCCCGAGGCGCGGGCTTTTTGCGCGAGGCGGGCGATGAGCTCTTCGACCTTTTTGCCCACCACCATCATCATGTCGGCAAATTCATCGACCACGATCACGATATGCGGCAAACGCACCAATTCGGGCGCGGGCAAATCGGGATCGAACGCTTCGGCCGGGTTATGAAACGGATCACGCAGGGGGGTACCCTGATTAGCCGCATGGGTAATTTTTTCATTACAGCCGGCTAAATTGCGCACCCCGAGCGAGGACATCAGCTTGTACCGGCGCTCCATCTCCCCCACGGCCCAGCGCAGTGCGTTGGCGGCCTCTTTCATATCGGTGACCACGGGTGCGAGCAAATGCGGAATGCCCTCGTACACGGATAATTCCAGCATTTTCGGGTCGATCAGAATTAAGCGCACGTCATCGGCGGTGGCTTTATAAAGCAAGCTTAAAATCATGGCATTCACGCCAACCGACTTACCCGAGCCTGTGGTACCTGCCACCAGCAAATGCGGCATGCGGGCTAAATCGGCACAAATGGCGGCACCCGCAATATCTTTACCCAGCGCCATGGTGAGTGGCGAGCGGCTTTCTTGATAGGGTTTGGATTCAATCAATTCACGCAAGGCGATAATTTCGCGCACCTGATTGGGTATCTCAAGCCCGACGGTCGATTTACCCGGAATTACCTCAACCACGCGCACCGAGATGATGGACAGTGAGCGCGCTAAGTCTTTAGATAAATTAGATATTTGGCTCACTTTAACGCCCGGCGCGGGCTGTAATTCAAACCGGGTGATAACAGGACCAGGAGTCGCGGCGACCACATCGACCCGCACACCAAATTCTTCCAGACGATCTTCAATTAAGGCCGAGAGTGAGGCCAAAACTTCAGGGCTAAAACCCGCCTGGCGTTGCGGCGCAAAATCGAGCAAATCGACAATCGGGCGGCCGCCCGCTGTGCCTAATGCAGGCTGGGGCTTAATGGGGGCTTTAGCTGATTTAAGGGGCGGGTGGGCGGTTTGCGCCGAACCTATTGGCCGATTATTAGTGCCGATGGATACGGCTGGGGCATCAAAAACCGGATCTGCGGGATTTGTTTGAGCGGCGATTGACGGGCTTAAATCTGCGGCGGATTGCACGGGCATTGCGCGGCGGCGCACCTCGGGGGCGACATAATCGCTTTGCACGGTTGGCATCGGGCGCGGGGATAGGCTGGGGTCATTACGACTTGGGTGACGCCCCAGATTGCTGCTCGGGTCGCTGCCAGGATCGCTGGGCTTGCCCCCTGAAAACAGGCGGGCAATGCGCGCAAACACCCATTCAAACAATCGCCCCACGAGCTCAAACACCGCAAACCAAGACAAGCCCGATACGGTTGAAAAAGCCAGCATCATAAAGCCCAGCATGAGCAAGGTGGCGCCCAGCGCGCCCAAATAATGAATGACACCCGTTGCCAGCACCTGCCCCACCACACCGCCGGCTGAACCGGCGGCGGTATGCAAGGGGGCGGCCTGATGAATGGCCGATAACACGCTAACCGCAAACACAGTGAGAATAACGCCACCAATTTGGATCACAAAAAACACATCCAATAAGCGCTCATCGCTGCGAAGCCGCACAAATAACCGCAGGGCAAACACCAGCACCATCGGCGGCACCGCATAAGCGCCGTAGCCCAATAAAAACCGCGAAAAATCAGCCAGCCAAGCGCCCACGGCACCTGCGGCATTGTGAAGCGCCACGCCGCTTTGCCCTGTGGTGGTAAACCCGGGATCGGTGGGCGAGTACGTCCAAAGCGCCAAGGCGTAATAGCCCATCAACAGAACCAGAACAAACAAAACTGTATCAGCCACCATCCGCTGGGGCTGAAACAACACCGTATTTTTGGCAGAACTCATGGATATCCGATTAAATTCGAGTTAATTGAGGTAAAACACCCCCAAAACGCTTCATGCCTAACGCTGTTGATTCAAACAACGCAATTATTTAACAATCCGCAGGCGAGAGCCTTTGGGGGGCGATTTTGGCGCAGGGGGTTCTGGGGGCGGCTCATCATTCGGGTGATCGCCCCCCGCATCCGCTTCAACATCTGTGGCGGCCTTGCTGCGGGCTTTAAGGGCGCGTTTGGGCGCCGTTTTTGGGCCAAGCTTAGCGCCCGCCAAACTTAATTTTGGTGCGGTATCGGTGATTTCGTTATCGTCTTCGAACTCTTCATCGGGCTCGGGCGGAAACTGGGCGCCGCTGCCAAAATCTCGATCATAAATTCCGATAATGGCGCGCATCGGCACATAAATCGCTTCGGGCTTGCCGGCGAATCGGGCTTCAAACGCAATCGATTTGCGATCCATGGCAAAGTTGCGCACCGCACTGGGGCTAATATTAAGGTGAATTTGCCCCTCATCAACATGCGCTTGGGGCACTAAAACTCCCGACACGGTGGCATCGACGACGATAATAGGCACGTGCCCTTGGTCCACCGTCCAATCAAACAGGGCGCGAATTAAATACGGACGTTTCGACAGCATAGAAAGCCTCAGTATTTATCGCGCATTTCGCGCTCAACTTCCGTTAAGCTCATTTGGAATGTGGGGCGATCGAACATGCGCTTCATATAATCGAGCACGGGCTTGGCGCCAGGGCCGGTTAATTCAACACCGTACACGGGCAAACGCCACAACAAAGCAGAAAGCGTGACATCGGTCAGGCTGTATTCATCGCTCATAAAAAACGGTTTGTAGCCAAAGGCGGGGGCAAAGGCGAGCAAGCCTTCCCGCAGGGTTTTGCGGGCGCGCGATACGGTTTTCTCGCCGCGCTCAAACTCGGGAAGCAAACCATACCAATCGCGCTCGATGCTGTATAACGCCGTGCGCACTTTGGCGCGGCTCACAGGATCAACCGGCATCAGCGGCGGATGCGGAAAGCGTTCATCTAAATATTCCATGATGACGCGGGCATTGGTAATCACCAAATCGCGATCGGCCAGCACGGGCACCGTGCCTTCGGGGCTTAAATCGTGAAAATCTTCGGGAATTTCGCCCAGCGATATATCAATCACATCGGCGGTGAGTTCTTTTTCCGCCAGAACAATCCGCGTGCGATGGCAATCGGGATTTTCAGGGTTGGTGAACAGGGTCATGACCGAGCGGCGGTTGACAGTCGCCATAAGGCGTCTCCTTAAAGAATCAAGCGAAAAGATGGCGCATGATAGCAAATTGGCTTGAGCTTATGGGTTATGTCTGTCAAGAATCACGCGCAAAGGCTTGGCGGCCCAATAATAAACGGTACATAACCGGCATAACGATGAGCACAAGCGGCATTTGAATCACAAGCCCCGAGATAATGGCAATGGCCAAAGGCTGCTGCATGGCCGAGCCTTGGCCGATGCCTAAGCCCAAGGGCAGCAAGGCTAAAATGGCCGCCAGGGTGGTCATTAAAATGGGGCGCATCCGATTACTACCCGCGTCAATCAGCATCGAAAGCGACAAGGGGTGCGCCGCGCCGCGGTGGTTTTGCCGCAGGACAGCCAGCTCGGAGAAATAAAACACGGCGACTTCCGTCACAATCCCCACGATCATAATCATGCCCATCAGCGCGGTGATATTGAGCGTTTGGCCGGCCAACCACAGCCCCGTGAACACGCCACCCACCGCAAGCAAGGGCGCCACCATAATGGCCAGCGCCATTCGAAATTGCTCGTACAAAAACAGCAACGCTAAAAACACCAGCAAAGCGGCGGCGATAAATACTTGAATTAAGCCCGCAAATGCTTGCTGTTGCTGTAAATACAACCCCGCCAACTGATAATGCACCCCGGCAGGGAGCAGGCCGGGTGTGGCCAAGGCTTGCCTCACATCATGAATTGCGGCACTAAAACCCCGCCCATCAATGCGGGCGGAAACCGATACGGCGGGGGTGAGGTCATGACGGGTAATTTCAGCCGCGCCTTCGGTGCGGGTGAGCACCGCCACCCGTTTAAGCGGCACCAAATGCCCATCAGGCGCGCGCAGCATAAGCTGTTCAATGCGAAACAGTGAATCCCGATCGGCGGCGGGAATCCACACGCGAACACCCAGCATTTGTTGGCCTTCACGAATTTGGGTGGCAATGGCACCGTGCAAAAATTGCCCTAGTTGCTGGGTAATGTCGCTCGGGGTTAAGCCTTCGAGCGCGGCTTTAACGTGATTAATTTTAATATCCACCGAGCCACCGGCAAACACCAAGCCATCGTTAATTTCTTTTAAGCCGGCCACCTGCCCCAAGGCCGCAGCCACCTTGGGGGCAAGCGCTTGCAGGGTGGGCCAATCTGCGCCGCTTAACACCACCACAACGGGGCGGGGTGAGCCGCTTAAATCACCGATTAAATCTTGCATTGGCTGGTTCATATCTAATAGCTGAAAGCCTGGGACTTCTTGGGTAATTTGATCGGCAAGGCGATTCATAACGGCGCTTTGCCCCTCGGGGCTTTTGAGCAAGATAAACATATCCCCTTGATTGGCTTCGGTTAAACCGCCACCTAATTGGGTGCCGGTGCGCCGGGTCCAAGTGCTTACCTCAGGCGTTGCGGCGAGAATGCGTTCAACTTGCGAGACCAAGCGGTCGGTTTCAATTAACGAGGTGCCCGGCGCCGTTTGGTAATCGAGCACAAAACCGCCTTCGTTCATTTCCGGCATAAACCCCGAGGGCACTTTACCCAGCGCGAACCCGCCGATGGCGATAACCAGAGCAATTATCGGCAAGATGCTCAGCGGTTTTGTAAGCAAGAAGTGCATTAATTGGCGGTAGATTTTTAGCACCCCGCCCAAGACTCGCCCCGACTCTTTTGTTTCGGCATCCCGCGCGCTTAAGAGCTTATCGGCGATCAGCGGCAGAGCCAGCCAGACAAACAAAAACGATACGATTAAGGCCGTGGCCATGGTGAGCGACAGCGCTTTGAAAAAGGCTCCCGTCACCCCATCTAAAAACGCCAAGGGCGCGAAAATAATGATGGTGGCCGTGCTGGATCCCGCCAACGGTTGGGTGAAATCATGCGCCGCCTGCATCACGGTATGCTTTTCATGCCCCGCTTCATGCAGGCGGCGGGTAATTTGTTCGAGCATCACGATAATATCATCCACAATGAGCCCGACAGCAGCGGCCATACCCCCTAAGGTCATGATATTAAAGCTCATACCCAATAGGCTTAAAAGCAAAATGGTGGCCGATAACACCGTCGGCACCAAAACAAGCGTCATAAGCGCTAATTTTATGCTGCGCAAAAAACCCAAGAGCACGAGGGTGGCAAACACAATGCCCAGCAAGATGGCATCCCGCACGGAGTTCACCGAATCTTCAATCACCGTGCTCTGATCGTACCAGCGGGCTAGGTGCACATCGGCGGGAAATTGGGCTTGCATCGCCTCCAGTTGGGCCGCCACCGCTCGATCAATCGCCACCGTGTTGCCGCCCAAGGTTTGATGCACTTGGAGCAACACCGCAGGCTTGCCGTTGGCGGTGACGATTTGAAATTGAGGGGCTTGCGCCGCGTGCACGCTGGCCACTTCATCTAAACGAATCACGCCATTAACACCGGTGCGCAGGATCGTTTGACGCACTTCATCGAGTGTGGCAAACCGCCCGTCCGCCAAGAGTAAATCAAGCCGGCCACGCGCTTGCAACTTGCCCACCGCTTGCAAGGTATTGGCGGCCGATAGCGCTTGCACCACTTCTTGCATCGACAAGTTCAAAGCGGCGAGTTTGGCGGGATTCACCGTGACCCGATACTCCCCCATAGCGCCGCCTTGCAACCCCACTTGCCGCACACCGGGAATGCTCGATAACGCGGGCACCAGGTGTAATTGCGCAAAGCGGCGCAAAGCCACCGGATCAACCGTGCTGGAGGTAAGGCTGTAGGCCACGACGGGGAATTTGGTGGGGTCCATGCGTTTAACAGCGAAGGTGACACCCGGCGGCAGGGTGCTAGAAATTTGCGCCATCGCCGCTTGCACCTGCAACACCTTTTGCGGTAAATCGCTGCCCCAGTTAAAGCGCAAATCCACATCTGCCGAACCCCTACTGGTGGTGGAGTTAATGGCCACAACGCCTTGCACACTGCGCAAGGCCTGCTCAACGGCGATGGTTACTTCCATCTGCATTTGGTCAGCCGAGCGATCCCCCGCCTCTAAAGACACCACAATGCGCGGAAATGACACGGCAGGAAACAAAGACACCGGCATTTTTATCGCCGCAAAGCCCCCCGCTATCACGAGCAAAACCAATAAAAACAAAATTGAGCGCCGATGCGATAACAGCCATTCAGCCAATGCGCCTAACCGAACCGCCGTCATGATGCCGGCACCAAACGCACCGCCATACCATCCTGCAAGGCATATTGCCCTTG
>NCFS01000044.1 GCA_002281295.1 Halothiobacillus sp. 35-54-62
TCATTCGGTTCAAGATATGGCACAAACCAGCCGTGAAATTAGTAATGTTTTGAATTTAATTGGCCAAATTGCCGATCAAACCAATTTACTCGCCTTGAATGCCGCGATAGAGGCTGCGCGTGCGGGGGAACATGGCCGAGGGTTTGCGGTGGTTGCTGATGAAGTCCGCAGTTTGGCCAATAAAACTAAGGGTGCAACCGATGAAATTAGAGCCATCGTGCTGCAATTTAGGCAAAGCTCTGAGCAAATTTTAATTAATCAAAGTGAGCTGAGTAAAAACGCCGATACGCTCAGTGTAAATCTTCAAGAACTCAATACGACGTTTGATCAATTTGTGCGTGAAACCGTTGTTGCCAATAAAGCGATTCAAAAAGTAAAAATCAGTAGTTTTGCTTCAACCATTAAAGTTGATCATATGATTTTTAAACAAAACGGCTACATGGCGTTTGATAAAGGCATGCAATCGAGCGAGGCGCAAGCCATTGCGGTCGATCATCATCAGTGCCGCCTAGGTAAATGGTATGACTCGGGCGAGGGCGCCGCATACTTTAAACATTTGCCCAGCTACAAGTTATTGGTTAAACCGCATGAATCGGTACATTTATCTGTGCAATCGGCTTTGAAATTGGCCAGCGAATCGGATTGGGTTAACAGCCCGGCGATTCAAAAATCGATTCTGACGCGGTTCGAGGAGGCAGAGCACAATAGCCATCAGCTTTTTGATGTATTTAGCCAAATCGAGCAAGAGGCGCATAGCCAAATTGACAATGGCTAATTGCGCCCGCGATGCGATCGTGATGGGGGGGCTTTTAGCAATAATTTAACGGATCTTGCCAGTGCGCTGGTCACAACAGGCTACAATACCCGACTGTTTTCTTGTGAAAGGTCGTTGTTAATGAAAGCCCCAGAATTATTGTCGCCGGCCGGCACGCTCAAATCGATGCGCTATGCGTTTGCCTACGGCGCCGATGCTATTTATGCCGGTATGCCGCGTTATAGTTTGCGGGTGCGCAACAACGATTTTCTTGAAGATAATCTGCGCATTGGCATTGATGAAGCCCATGCCGCCGGTAAAAAATTCTTTATGACGGTGAATTTATCGCCGCATAACGCAAAGCTTAAAACCTTTATTAAAGACATGACGCCGCTCATTGAAATGCAGCCTGATTCGTTAATTATGGCCGACCCGGGCTTAATTATGATGGTGCGCAAACAGTGGCCGGATATGCCGATTCATCTCTCGGTGCAGGCCAATACTGTGAACTGGGCTACGGTGCAGTTTTGGAAAAACGCAGGCATTTCGCGGGTGATTTTATCGCGGGAATTATCCTTGGATGAAATTAGTGAAATTCGGGATAACTGCCCCGATATGGAGCTGGAAGTGTTCGTGCATGGTGCGCTGTGTATTGCCTATTCGGGGCGCTGCTTGCTGTCGGGGTATTTTAATCACCGCGATCCGAATCAAGGCACCTGCACCAATTCTTGTCGCTGGGAATATAAAACAGAGGCTGCTTTCGAAGATATCGCCGGTGTGTATCGCCCCACCGCAGCCGATATTTTGCCTTTAGAGGCCGTGGGCTCAGCCGGGCTTGAAGGCTTTGATTTATCCGGCGGTGAAGCGGGCGCTTTTGGCCCCACGGGCAGTGATACGCGCCATCCCAAAGCCGATGATGTGTATTTTATTGAAGAGCCCAACCGCCCCGGCGAGCTAATGCCCATCGAAGAAGATGAGCACGGCACCTATATTTTGAACTCCAAAGATTTGCGCGCGGTCGAGCATGTGCAAGCCTTGGCGCGCATTGGGGTCGATTGCCTTAAAATCGAAGGCCGCACCAAGTCACATTATTATGTGGCGCGCACCGCGCAGGTATATCGCCGGGCGATTGATGATGCGGTGGCGGGCAAGCCGTTTGATCCCTCACTCATCGCCGAGCTCGATAACCTCGCGCATCGGGGGTATACCGATGGCTTTTTTGAGCGTCATCACACGAAGGAATATCAAAATTACCTCGAGGGCGTATCCAAGCACCGTGAACAACAATTTGTGGGTGAAATTACCTCGGTGCAAGGGCAGTGGGCGGAGGTGAACATTAAAAATAAGCTCGCCGTGGGCGATAACGTCACCTTCATGCTGCCGGATGGCAATGTGATCGACGCCATTGCGCAAATGCAAACCCTAGAAGGCGCCGACATGATCGAGGCACCCGGGGGCGGGTATCAGGTGCGTATTAAGTTGCCTGCCGGTTCTGAAGTGCATGGAGATCGATTAAAATATGGCTTAATTGCCAAGCACTTAAACGGCTAAGTTCATGCGGATTTTAACGCGGTATGTGGTGCGTGAGTCGGTGCTTGCCACGATCGGGGTTGCCAGCACCCTATTGCTCATTATGCTGGCAAATTTGCTGGCACGCGTGCTGGCGCAAGCGGCGGATGGCACCTTGCCGACCAGCCTAATCCCCGCGTTAATGGGGTTTAATGCGGTTAAACTCCTGATTTATGTGCTGCCGGTGGGTTTGTTTATTGGCTTGATGTTCGCCTTAGGCCGCATGAGCCGCGATTCAGAGCTTACCGTGTTGCGTTCTTGCGGTTTTAGCCTCACCCATTTAAGCCGAGCTATTTTGTGGCTGGCTATTCCGGTGAGCGTGCTGACCGCAGGCATTTCCCTTGTAGCGTATCCCGCCTTGCAACAAGTGCAAACGCAAATGCTGCAAACCGCGCGCAATGCGCAAATTGGCGATCAGCTTCCCGTGGGTCGCTTTATTGAAGACCCCTCCGGTAGGGCGGTTTTGTATGTGGGCAGCAAGGTTAAAGACGGTTATGCCGATATTTTTGCCTTTAATGAGCCTTTAAAAAAATCTGCACCCCCGCCGCCTGCAACGCCGCCAAATACTTCAGCGCCCGCTCAGGAGGCAAGCAATGCAGGGCAAAAGCCTGGGGTGGAAATGGCGCCCTTTGGCAAGCTAACTCAAGATGAGCAAGGCCATCGTTATGTGGTGCTTGAGCAAGGGCGGCGCATTCAAGGCGGGGCGGGCGAGCCAGACTGGACAGTTATCGATTACCAAACCCATGAGCTTTTAGTGCCGGGGGCAGATCGCCCGATGGCAACGGCGGAAAATCAAAAATCTTCTTTTGATTTATTGCGCTCACCGCTGCCGGGCGATCAGGCCGAGTTTTTTTATCGCTTATCTCAAGCGATTTCCGTGCTGATTTTGGCGCTGATTGCCGTGCCATTGGCGCAATCTCGACCGCGCTCTGGGCGGTATGGGCGGCTATTTTGGGCGTTTTTAATTTATGCCATTTATTTTAATGTGATTGCCATGACGCAAAACTTTATTAAAACCGGCGATTTAAATTTAATGCAGGGCTTGCTCTTAAGCCACGGCTTATTTATCGCCTTATGGCTTGGCGTGCTGTGGTGGGCAAATGGCGGTGGGCGGCGCCTTATTGCGTATGGGCGGCGGCAATTATCCCCGCGTTTTCGGCGTGAGGCGCACTAATGGGGCTGCTCGATCGGTATCTGATTCGGGTGGTGGTGCTGGGGGGCTTGGCTTCTACCGCCGCTTTTGGCTTATTGATTTTAATCTTTGGTGCGATTGATGAGCTGCCCAAAGTGGATGCGACTTACAGCGTCATGGATGCCCTATCGTTCGTGCTGCTTACCGTGCCGGGCTATCTCTATGATTTTTATCCTGCGGCGGTGCTGGTGGGGGGGCTTTTGGGCTTGGGTGGTCTGGCGGCACATTCTGAACTTACCGTGATGCGCGCCTCGGGCATGTCGATGTTGCGTTTGGCGCGCCCTGTGCTTTTGGGTGGGGTTATTTTGGCCTTGCTCGGCATGTTAATGGGCGAAACCCTGGGCGCCTGGGGCCAAGAAAAAGCCAACCAGATGCGCGCCGAGGCACGGGGCAGCGGGGTGAGCGTTAACCTTAAATCGGGGCTATGGCTGCGCGATGGGAATCGGTTTATTAACGTGCGGCAAGCCTTGGTGGGCGGGCGTTTGAACCAGGTGCGGGTATTTACAATTAATGCCCAAAGCTTGCCCGATCGTATTTTGTCGGCGCGCTATGCCACCAGTGAAGGCGGCGATTTATGGCGGTTATACGATGTGCGTGAATCCACCTTATCAACCGATACCCCCGGCGGTGAGATTGTGGTGCACACCGAACCGGTTCGCGCTCATGTGCGGTTATTTTCGCAAAAAATCTTAAATATCGCGGTGCTCAACCCGCGCCATATGAATATTCTGCAACTGAGCGCTTATGTGTATTATCTTAATAAAAATCAACTGGATGCCTCGGCCTATACCGCCGCGTTATGGGCGCGGGTATTTGCGCCCATTTCGGTGCTGGTGATGTTGTTTGTCACCCTGCCTTTTGTGTTTGCCCCTCAGCGCGGCGGTGGGGCAGGGCGCTGGTTGTTTATCGCTATTGTGCTTGGGGTGGTGTATCTCACGCTGGGGCAAATTGTGTCCGCATTTGCGCCGGTTTATGGGGCAGGGCACGCGTTTGTGCCTTTTTTAAGTGCCGCCTTGCCGCCGGTACTGTTTGGTGGCTTGGGCTTTTGGGCGCTGCGACGATTTAATCCTGCCCGTCGCATCACCCGCTAATGGTTAAAATGGATGGAATTTTCAAATGAGTTTTGCCGAATTACCCCCGTCTAAAAATCTCACCCAAGTAAGCGGTACCGATAGCTTCGAGCGGCGCTCCATTGCCCAGTTCTCAGAGCAGGCTTACCTTAATTACGCCATGTATGTGATTTTGGATCGTGCCCTGCCCAATGTGTGCGATGGGCTTAAACCCGTGCAGCGGCGCATTATTTATGCCATGAGCGAGTTGGGTTTAAGCGCGGGTGCCAAGCACAAAAAATCGGCGCGTACCGTGGGCGATGTGATCGGTAAATTCCACCCCCACGGCGATTCGGCCTGCTATGAAGCCATGGTATTGATGGCACAACCCTTCTCATACCGTTATCCGCTCATTGATGGCCAGGGCAATTTTGGCTCGCCGGATGATCCCAAATCGTTCGCCGCCATGCGCTACACCGAATCCCGCCTTACCGCGTATGCCAATAACTTGCTCGCTGAAACCGAGCAGGGCACGGTCGATTGGCAGCCCAATTTTGATGGCACGCTAGAAGAACCCGTGCTGCTCCCCGCGCGCTTACCGAATGTATTGCTTAACGGCGGCATGGGGATTGCCGTGGGGCTTTCCACCGATATTCCGCCGCATAATTTGCGTGAAGTGGTGAATGCTACCTTGGCCTTGCTCGATAACCCCGAGTGCACGGTAGACGATTTATGCCGCCATGTGCGCGCGCCCGATTTCCCCACCGAAGCTGAAATTATTACCCCGCCCGATGAATTGCGGCACATGTATCGAACGGGCTTAGGCTCGGTTCGCCAGCGCGCCCGATTCGAAATCGAGCAAGGTGAAATTGTAATCACCGCCCTGCCGTTTCAAGTGTCGGGCAGTAAAATTCTGGAGCAAATCGCCGGCCAAATGAACGCGAAAAAGCTGCCGATGGTGAGTGATTTGCGGGATGAATCCGATCATGAAGCCCCAACCCGGCTCGTGATTATCCCGCGTAGCCGGCAAGTGGATACCGATGCCCTCATGGCGCATTTATTCGCCACCACCGATTTAGAAAAAAGCTACCGCATCAACATGAACGTGATCGCCCTAGATGGTCGTCCTCGGGTCATGAATTTAAAAGAACTATTAGCCGAATGGCTGATATTTCGCCAACACACCGTTACCCGTAGGCTCAACTGGCGGCTGGCAAAACTTGAATTGCGGCTCGAGGTTTTAGCGGGCTTGCTAATCGCCTTTTTAAATATTGATGAAGTGATTGCCATTATTCGCGAAGCCGATGAGCCCAAAGCGGCACTCATCATTCGGTTTGGGCTAACCGAACGGCAAGCCGAAGCCATTTTAGAAATCCGCCTGCGCCAATTGGCCAAGCTCGAAGAAATTGCCCTGCGCAAAGAGCAAGAAGGCCTACAAGCCGAAGCGGCGCACATCCGCGCCTTACTGGCCGATGAAACCGCCTTAAAAGGGCTCTTGCGCGATGAACTCCAAGCCGATGCCAAGCTCTACGGCGATAACCGCCGCTCGCGACTCGTTACCCGTGATGCCGCCCAAGCGTTAAATGAATCGGCTCTTATAACAAGCGAACCTGTGACCATCGTTTTAAGCCAAAATGGCTGGATTCGCGCGGCCAAAGGTCACGATGTGGATCCGCTCGGCCTATCCTACAAAGCCGGCGATGCGTATTTGGCGCATGTGTTGGGCAAATCCACCCAAACCACCGTGCTATTTGATGACACCGGCCGCGCCTACGCCCTGCCCGCACACAGCCTGCCCTCGGCGCGCGGGCAGGGCGAGCCCCTAACCGGCCGCCTAAGCCCCCCCAGCGGCGCCCAATTCACTCAAATACTGCTGGCCGATGACGCCGACACCGTGCTGCTGTTTCAAACCACCGGCTATGGTTTTATCGTGCCCTATAGTGAGTTAATCAGCCGCCAACGCGCGGGCAAACTCATACTCAGCTTACAAGCGGGTGCCACCTTAGGTGTTCCGCTGCGCCTCAGTTCAGCCGCCAGCCGTCTTGCACTCGCCACCAGCGACGGCCATGTACTCATTATTGATGCGGGCGATATTCCCAAGCTTGCCAAAGGGCGGGGGAACAAACTTATCGGCCTTAAAGCCGGCAGCCACCTCGTTGCCGCCTGCGCCCTTGCCCCCAATGACAGCCTAAAAATCCAATCCGGCGCCCGTTCAGTTACCTTGCGGGGCAGCGATTTTGAAAACTATTGTGGCCCCCGCGCCAGTCGCGGCCGCCTACTGCCCCGAGGGTTTCAGCGGGTAGAGCAGCTAATCGCCACGCAAGATTAAGCAAAAAACACCCCCATGGCGGCAGCCTACCGCCATGGATTTAATCGAGAGTGCGCAATAATTGAAATTTTGATGACACCCCCCTACCATCACGCCAAAAACTTCAGTACAATGCGCCGCCTGCCCGGGTGGTGAAACTGGTAGACACAAGAGACTTAAAATCTCTCGATCGAAAGATCGTGCCGGTTCGATTCCGGCTCCGGGCACACAATCAAGAAGGTTTTTTACATCAAAAAAAGCCTAGCAAAACAATAAAACCCGCATTAAACCTAGGTTTGCGGGTTTTTTTGTGCCTGAGCGTTTCTGCGCTATTCTAGGGCAAGCCGCTGTTCATCATGAATTTTTAGTCGTAGGGAATAATGAAAAACAAAATCAGCCCCCTTAAACAGGCAGAAATGCTAATCAAGCCGCTAGCCATGTTACATGTGCCACCGAAAAGTGACGTTGAAGCCGTTATTGACCAATGGATACACGCACTCGCAACAGATAGTCAGTTTTATAGCAACCCCGAATTAGCAAAACCCGAGCTACTCAAAACGCGTGTATTAACGCTTCTGCAAGAAAATTTTTTATGTAATTCGCGGGGATTTCTGGGGTTAGACTTGGATATTAAAATTAAGGAATATTTTTATGGCTAAGCTGAATTTAAAGGAAGGCTTGATTTTAGGTGATGGTGCTCGTTCATTAATAATTGAAAAAGTTACCAATGAACTAATTTATGTTCGCGGTAGTCAAGGCGGCAATCCTCTTAGGTATATACCAGTTCAGCTTATCAATTATTTGGTAGATGCAATTAATAAAAATGAAATATCTATTCAGGATATTTCTAGGAAGTATCGTAGTGATAATCAACTTCCTCACCTTTTTGATGCGCTAAAATTAAATTTAGATAAATACATTCTTGGATATGACTCTACTATTCAGAAAATATGTGAATATATTTTAGAAAACCCCTATTTGAATACTGATGAAAGCGGTTTATATAAAGCCAATAGCATGCCAAAACCCTTTCTTCTTTTGGCGGGTATTTCGGGTACCGGTAAAACCCGGTTTGTGCGTGAGCAGGCCAAAGCAAGCCAGCAATTGAATGAAACCTATTGTTTAACCTCGGTGCGGCCTGATTGGCATGAGCCGAGCGATTTGTTGGGTTATATCTCGCGCCTTTCACGTGGCGGCCAAGCCGAATACATCACCACCGATGTGTTGCAGTTTATCGCCAAAGCGTGGCGTGGCATTGCGGATAAGGGCTTAACTATTGAGGTGCAAAATTCAAGTGCGGAAGGGGCGCGGTTGGTCGTGGTGGGGGAACGAGCGGCGCTTAACGCGGTGTTGCCCTATTGGTTGTGTTTAGATGAAATGAATCTTGCACCGGTTGAGCAGTATTTTGCCGATTATTTATCGGTGCTAGAAACCCGTGAATGGCATTGGGATGGCGATGCGTTTATTTACCATTGTGATGCCTTATTAAAGCCTGCCACGATTAACGCCGTGGGGAGTACGGATCAACTTAAAGCCGATTTGGGTTTTGAATTACCAAAATACGATGGGCTTTGGCAGTTAATTTGTGACTATGGCTTGGCGATTCCCTTTAACCTGATGGTGGCCGGCACGGTTAATATGGATGAAACAACGCATGGCTTTTCGCGCAAGGTGATTGATCGCGCTTTGAGTTTCGATTTTGGGGCTTTTTTCCCTAATGATTTTGATGAATTTTTTGTGCCAACGAGCGTCAATAAGCCCTTGAGTTACCCGATTTGTTCGCAGGCACGCGCTGTTGATTTAACCCATACCTGTGATGCGGGGGGCGTGAAAACACGGGCTTTTTTGGCGGCTGTTAATACGGTGCTAAAAAACACACCATTTGAATTGGCCTACCGCGCACTGAATGAATTATTGCTGGCGGTGGTTAGCAGCCAGCCACAAGATGAACCCACCCTTTATGCCGTGTGGGATGATTTTTTAATGTGTAAGGTTTTGCCGCGCATTGAAGGCGATAGCGATAAGCTGAGCACATCAGCGGGTGGCGCTTTATTACCTGAACTTCAACAGGTATTGGGTGTGCATTTATCCCTGATTTGGGCGGGTATTCAACGCCCCGATTTGTACCGTGAACGTATCATTGCAACGGATGCTGCAGAGGCAAATAAAATTATCCGCATTGCTTGCCGCTCGAAAGCTAAGCTTGAGTGGATGCAACAACGCTTAGAGCGTGCAACTTTTACCAGCTTTTGGCCATAGTGGGGCGCGATAAATGAGGGCGCGGGTGTATGGATTAAAAATGCGGCGGGTTATTGGGCTCGGTGCCCGTTTAAGGGGCGCCCGTGGCTGAGTTGCTGACCCTACAAACGCCAGATTTTGAACTTTCGGTTTGGGCAAAAGATATTAGAGCCCGCGCAACGGTGTATCACAATACCCTTGGTCGGCGCGCAAGTGGGGGTGATGCCTATCCTGAGCCCGTTGTACTGCGTTTTGCGCCAGCTGTTCAGTTAGATTATGTTGATCTCAATGCCGATGCTTTGGGTTCTGATGCCGCTATGCCCGATAATCGGGCAACGCTTACCTTAAATGCGCCCTTGTTTTTTGAAAACACGCAGTATCAATTCGAATGGGTGTTCTTTGAGCCGGTATCTTGTGCGCGTTTAGCGCACCGTAGTGAAAGTATTAGTGGGGCTTTTCGTTTTGTGGCTCAACGGGGGCAGCTGCCCGCCCGCTTAACGGGCACGATTTATACAGCTAATGATGTGGGCTGGATGCGTTTGCCCTTGGTTTTTGTGTTGCACGGCAAAACATTTACGCAACACATGGCCTTTGAGGTGTTGCCCACCAAAATGGCGCTGCATCAAGATTGACCGGCGATGTATCAAGCCATTGATGCGGTTTACCCGTTATGGCGCTTTAGTTTGGTTGAAAAAACCGAGCAAGATGCTGCAAAAAGCAAACAACGGGGGGCGTTTTTGTTGATGTGGTTGGCTAATTTTAGCCAATTGCGTGCAGGTTTTGAGCAAGGCTTAAAGGTAATTACTCAGGCACCTCATAGCCGGTTGCAGCCGATGGTTGCCCCGATGAAGGCGGCGAAACTAAAAGGGCGTTTACCCCACAAATTGGGCGAACAGGTGCAACAAGATTTTGCCCATGGCCAATATGACAAACGCTATCGCGTAGAGAAAAAGCAACTGCGTGTCGATACACCCGAAAACCGTTTTATTAAAATGGCTGTAAGCCAGTGTCAGCGGCAATTGGCTGAGTTTGAGGCTAAGTTGCGATTGAGTAACCGCGCGCCAGATCAGCAGCGTTTATCAGATTCCTTTTTAAATGAACTGCATAGTTGGCAGCAACCTTTGCAAAAAATGTTGAATCAAGGTTTTTTAAAAGAGGTGGGGGTTTATCGTGGGCACGGCCGTGAATCGCTGGTATTGCAACAAAAAACGGGTTACAGCACGGTGTACCGCGTGTGGCAAGAGCTTAAGTTTTATTTAGATGTGTTTGGCGATCAGTCGAGCATTTCGATGCGGTCGGTCGCTGAGATTTATGAAGTGTGGTGTTTTTTGTGCCTAAAACAGATTTTAGAGCACGACCTTGGCTTTGAATTAGAAAATAATTGCGCCGCGAAATTATCGCAAAATAACTTTTTTGAATATCAGTTAAAAGAGGGTTTGGCTGGCGCTTTTCAATTTAAGCGGGCTGATGGCGTTACGGCAAGGCTGGCCCATGAGCCCGTGTTTTCCAAAAAAACGACACCAATCAACACATTTTTAATCAGTCAAAAACCCGATATTGTTTTAGAGGTAACCCTACCAAAATTGGGTAAGGCGAAAGAAGATCAACAGTTTATTTGGCTATTTGACGCAAAGTACCGCATTAAAACGGATAAAGATCGCTATGACGACAGCAAAGAAGATATCGCGCAAACAGATTACGTGCCCGATGATGCCATCAACCAAATGCACCGTTACCGCGATGCGTTAATTCGCTCGTCCAGTTCAAGCAACCCCACCCAGCAAGAAAACGACTTTGCCGCGATAAATCGCCCAAGGAAAAGCCGGCCCGTATTCGGTGCCTTTGCTTTATACCCTGGATTTTTTAACCAAGCGCAAGAGGTTAATCCCTATGCCGATGCAATAGAGGAGATCAGCATCGGTGCGTTTGCGCTCTTGCCCACGCAGGCAGGCAGTAGTGACTGTGGGCACCTGTGGTTGCTTGAGTTTTTACAGCGGCAAATCGGCACCGCACCGCCTACTCAAGCGGAGACAAATACCCAATACCCCTTGGTTGCGATGGCAGAGCGGTTATACGTGCAGGAAGCCGTGCGCATACCTTATTCTGGCATGCGCCAAGTGCTGTACCCCGATTTAACTTTAACGGCAGCACTTGGGGGGCAACGAGGCCGAAACAATTGTTACTTTGATGCTTTTAAGCAGGGAACGGCACAGTGGTATCACGTACCGCAAAAAACTTTTCAGGCTAAATTTAAACTGCATATTGCAGAAGAAATTCGCTATCTGGCTTTGGCATCAACGTCAGACACCCAAAGTGACACCAAGCAAATAGATAAGCTGTGGCCGGTTAAACAGGTGTTTGTATTGCCACGCAATGCCATCACTGAGGCGCAGGCGGGTCGAACGTCTAATTTAGATGAGTTGTGTTATCTATTTGAATTGGGCGCGCCCTTAACACTTCAGCAGCCAGTGACTCATGTGCCCCATCGCCCAATGAAAAACTCGATGAAACTCACGACATTAACGCGGCTTGAACGCGTACACCTATTTTCTTGTGTGGACAAAGTATATGAAGCCTATACGTACATTTGAGAATTCCCTTGCTTAACGCACAATCCGCAAAACGGTGTTTCTGGCAGAAGTCACAGTTTGGCAATTCAACATCAGACAAAATATCAGGTAAATGACACCAGCCTACATAGTTGCATCTCAACAAAATGAGCGGTGCTGTCAACGCCGATTTGAATCTGATAAAGAAATTTGAATGGTAATCCCCCCATTTTTAGCGTGCGCTAGGGGTATCAAGTTCGACAGACGGCTAGACTAAAGGCGGGCACTCGAATAGGATTAAATCCTACCAATGTGCTCCGGAGACAGCTATGCGAACCACACAACAACTCAGTATCACCCTACCCAACGACATGGCCGATGAGGTGAAAGCCAAAGTTCGGACAGGCGAATATGCCACAGAAAGTGAAGTCATCCGCGATGGCTTGCGCTCGCTCTTAGCGCGGGATAAAGCCATCGAACGCTGGTTGCACCAGCAGGTAGGCTCGGCCTATGATGCACTTAAAGCGGATCCTTCTCGTGCCGTCACGGTTGACCGGGTGCGCGCCCGCCTTGCCGCTGAACACGCCAAGGCATGAAGAGCTATCGCGTTGTATTTTCACCCGAGGCTGAGGCGCAACTTGTGGCTCTATACGGTTACATCGCCGCAGCGGCATCCCCCGACATCGCCGCAGGCTACACCGAGGCCATCGTGAGCTTCTGCGAAAGCTTTTGCGCCTTTCCTCATCGCGGCACCCTGCGCGATGATGTGCGCCCCGGCTTGCGTCTCACCAATTACAAGAAGCGGACTATCATTGCCTTCGATGTGGATGATGAGCAGGTATCTATCATGGGAATTTTCTACGGCGGTCAGGATTACGAAACATTTTTACAAAATGATTTCGAAATCAATTCAGCGCGATGAGGTCAATTAATGTTGAAAATTGATCGGGTTCGGGCTGAATTATTTCGTCATTTTAGGCGGTAGCCATTTATTACCGCTCACAAGAATATCGCAGTGATGCAACTCATATCGGGCTGTCCCGACCCGTTGCGTCAGCAATGGCCACATGGATTTTATTCAGGCCG
>NCFS01000045.1 GCA_002281295.1 Halothiobacillus sp. 35-54-62
TAATACACAGGCCAAATGATAAAATTGCCAAATGAATCTGGTAAAAACTCAGTAATACATTAATTTACAATAATTTATGTGCATACTTTGGCGGGGGTAGAACTCATGCACCCTGGCAAGCATGGCCGAAACAATTTAACAAGGTGAGACGATACGCTAGCGTTATCAAAAAAATTGTTTACAATAAACTCAACCCGAGAGAACAACTACCAAAGATTCAGGAGCCGTGACATGTCAAAACAACTCAACATCTTAATCATTGGTGCCGGCATTGGGGGGCTGAGTGCTGCCTTAGCATTTAAGCGCCTAGGGCACGGGGTGCGGGTTGTGGAACGGGTCAAAGAAATTCGCCCGGTCGGTGCGGCCATTTCACTATGGCCCAATGGGGTTAAGGTCATCAACCAACTCGGTTTAGGCGACACGGTTCAGCGACAAAGTGGGTTTGTGGATCACATGCGGTATTTAAGCGCCCAAGGCACGCCCCTCACGGAATTCAGCCTATCGCCTTTGTTTGAGGCGGTAGCGCAGCGCACTTATCCTGTTTCTCGCTTTGCCTTACAAAAAACCTTGTTTAATGCTGTCGGCGCAGAGCATATCGAACTCGGCCGTAATTGCGTTGATTTCTCGATTCAAACGAACGGTGTTTCAGCTCACTTTGATACAGGTGACACGCTATCTGCTGATTTATTGATTGTGGCCGATGGCACCCATTCTCGCCTGCGCAATAAAATGCTCGGCGAATCTATTGAGCGGCAATATGTGGGCTATGTAAATTGGAATGTTCGCGTCCCTGCGAATGTGAACCTAACGCCCCAAGCCAGCTGGGATCAGTATGTCGGCGAAAACAAACGGGTTTCCTTCATGCCGATGGGTTCCGGCGGCAACGATCAAGGCGTTGAAGAATTGTATTGTTTCTTCGATGTTCCGCTTCCTGCCGGCACCGCGAACGATCCGGCTAAATACCGAGAGGAACTCAAGCACCACTTCAGGGGCTGGGCCAAACCCGTACAAGATTTAATTGACGGCTTTGATCCCGCGTTAATGGCTCGGGTAGAAATTCATGACATCCCGCCGCTGCGATCCTTAATCGCCCAGCACGTGGTGCTATTGGGTGATGCGGCTCACGGCATGGCACCTGATTTGGGTCAGGGTGCCTGCCAAGCCATGGAAGATGCCTGGGTATTAGCCAATGCCGTCAATGAGGCGCTAAAAAACAGCCAAACCCCGAGCGAAACCGCATTAGTTCAAGCGCTCGCAGCTTATGATGAGGCTCGGGCGCCCCGAGTGGGCGATATTGTGACGCGCGCGCGCAAACGCGCGGAACTAATCCACGGGTCCAACGGCGAAAAAACCCAAGCGTGGTACGGTGAACTCGCCACAGAAGATGGTTCATCCATCATCAACGGGATCAAACAAACCATCTTGGCAGGACCATTGGGTTAACCCTAACCCGCGCCACCCCTAGGAGGACGCCATCCCCATGATTGGCTTAACCACACATATTTTAGATACCAGCTTAGGTACACCGGCTGCGGGTGTTTCAATTCAGCTATTTACGGGGCAAGGGGCTCAACGCGTGCTGATCTCAACCCATATCACCAATGCGGATGGCCGCTGCGATGCCCCCCTCCTCAGCGGCGAGACCTTCACTAAGGGCGTTTATGAGCTGGTATTCGAGATGGGGCGCTATTTTCGCCAGCACAATGCCGACCTGCCCGACCCACTTTTTCTTGATCAGATCGTGATCCGATTTGGCCTCTCGGACACGCAAACGCACTATCACATTCCGCTGCTCGTATCGCCATTTGGCTACAGCACGTACCGAGGCAGTTAACCATGAATACTGTACGCTTTCTTCTGGGACAGGAATTAATCGAACTCGAATCAGTTAGCCCGACCTTGACCGTGCTAACTTACCTTCGGGAAGAGAAAAAGAAAATTGGCACCAAAGAAGGTTGCGCCGAAGGGGACTGCGGGGCCTGCACCGTTGTGATTGCCGAAGTGGTGGATGATTGCCTGCACTACCGAGCCGTCAACGCCTGCATCGTTTTTCTGGCAACGCTAGACGGTAAGCAACTGCTAACCGTCGAAGATATCAAGACCACGCGCAACGAACTTCATCCTGTGCAGCAATCGATGGTCGATAGCCACGCCTCGCAATGCGGATTTTGTACGCCGGGTTTTGTCATGTCGGGATTTGCTGAATACCAGAACCGGCTACACAAACTCGATGACCTGCCAGAATCCCAGTCAGATGAGGCAGTGACAACACAGCTTACGCAAGTATTCGCGGGCAACTTGTGCCGCTGCACCGGCTACGGCCCGATCATCGAAGCCGGAAAAACCTGGCTTATCCAAGCCGAACAAACAACGCCCCAGGAGATAACCGAAGCCGAAGCGACGATCATAGCCCGGCTCAAGGCGATTCATCCCCAGACCAGCAAGACACTGACCCAAGCCGGACAAACCTATATTCAACCGGATTCCATCTTTGCCTTAACCGAGGCTCTCGCCGCTGCACCGGGCGCCACCCTGCTGGCAGGCGGCACCGATATCGGCCTGTGGGTAACCAAACAGCACAAGGCACTGGACACGGTGATCTATCTCGGCTGCATTGCGGCGCTCAAGCGGATCGAGGTTCGCGGCGGCCTGCTGGAAATCGGCGCGGCCGTCACCTATTCCGAGGCGTTGCCTGTTCTGATTCAGCATTTTCCCACGCTGGAGGAATACCTGTACCGGCACAGATCAACCCAGATTCGCAATGCCGGCACCCTTGTCGGCAACATCGCCAACGGCTCACCCATTGGCGACATGCCACCGGTGCTCATCGCGCTGAATGCACAAATTACCCTCACCTCTCAGCGTGGGCAACGCCCGCTGGCGTTGGAAGATTACTTCATCGCCTACGGCAAGCAGGATCGCCAGCCCGGTGAGTTCATCGAGTCGGTTCATATTCCCCTCAACCCGCCGGGATCGTTTGGCGTGTACAAAATATCCAAGCGCTTCGAGCAAGACATCTCCAGCGTCAGCGCCGCTTTCTATGTCGAACTAGACGATCAACGCCGCGTTCAAACGGCGCGTCTGTGTTTTGGCGGCATGGCAGCAACACCCAAGCGCGCGGCGCTGTGCGAACAGGCCTTGCTGAACCAGCCGTGGAATGAAGCGACCGTTCAGGCCGCCGCCGCGCTACTGGGGCAAGATTTCATGCCGCTCAGCGATTTCCGAGCATCCCGAGAATACCGCTTAACCGTAGCGATGAATCTGTTGAAAAAATTTTTCATTCAGCAACAAAACCCCAGGCAAGCCACACAAATCTCCTACACAGGCGGGCTGATCCATGCATGAACCCATTCACCGCATTGCCGCAGAGCACATCCGAGCGGGGCAGGTTGCAACGGGCGTCGGCGCGTCGGTTAAACACGATAGTGCGATCAAACATGTCCGTGGCGAAGCCCTATACACCGATGATCTGCCCGAACCCCGCGATTTGCTGCATATCTATATCGCGCAAAGCACACAGGCGCACGCAAAAATCATTAGCCTTAATTTGGATGCAGTCAAAGCCTTTCCCGGCGTGGTGGCCGTCATTCAGGCAAGCGATGTGCCTGGGAAAAATGATTACGGCGCCGTGACCGAGGGGGATCCGATCTTTGCCGACGGGCGAGTCGAGTACGTGGGGCAGTCGCTCTTTGCCGTCGCGGCGGAACACATCGACATTGCCCGCAAGGCGGCCGCCCTGGCCAAAATTGACTATGAACCGCTGCCCGCGCTTATCAATGTGCGTGATGCCCTCGCGGCTAATTCCTTCGTGCTGCCGAGCAAAACGTTTCGGCGCGGCGAGCCTGAAGCGCATTTGGCGCAGGCCGAACACCGACTTCAGGGCGAAATCGAAATCGGCGGGCAAGATCACTTCTACCTCGAATCCAACATCGCCCTAGCGCTGCCCGGCGAAGACGGCGATTTAAAGATCTTCAGCTCGACCCAGCACCCTACCGAAATTCAGCACTGCTGCGCACGGGTACTCGGCGTACCGGACAACGCCATCAATGTCGAAGTGCGACGCATGGGCGGCGGTTTTGGCGGCAAGGAATCGCAACCCGCGCTCTTTGCGAGCATTGCCGCGCTGGTAACGCACCACACCGGGCGCCCGAGCAAGCTGCGGCTCGATCGGGACGACGACATGACGATCACCGGCAAGCGCCACGATTACGTGATTCGCTACGACGTTGGTTTTGATGGGCAAGGGCAAATCAAGGCCATCGCCTTTGAGTCGGCCTCGCGTTGCGGCATGTCGGCCGATTTGTCTGGATCAATCAACGACCGCACAATGTTCCATCTAGATAACGCTTATTACCTCGAACATGTCTCGATCATCTCTCATCGCTGCAAAACCCACACCGTATCCAACACGGCTTTTCGCGGGTTCGGCGGGCCGCAGGGCATGGTTGCGATCGAACGCGTCATCGACGAGATTGCCTATCAGATCGGCAAAGACCCGCTGGCTGTACGCAAGATCAATTACTACGGCGCCGCAGACGACCCAGCCGGTCGGAACGTGACCCCATACGCCATGACCGTGACCGATAACATCCTGCCGGAAATTACCGCCGAGCTCGAAGCGGCTGCCGACTACGCGACACGACGCGCGCAGATTACGCAGTTCAATCGGGAAAATACCTATCTTAAAAAGGGGCTTGCCCTAACGCCGGTAAAGTTCGGTATCGCATTCACCGCGACACACCTCAATCAGGCGGGCGCGCTAATGCACATCTACAGCGATGGCAGCATCCACCTCAACCACGGTGGCACGGAAATGGGTCAGGGCCTGTTCACAAAAGTCGCGCAGATCGTGGCAGAAGAGTTTCAGGTGGAGATCGATCGGATCAAGATCACGGCGACCACGACCGATAAGGTGCCGAATACCTCGCCTACCGCCGCCTCCAGCGGTTGCGACCTGAATGGGCAGGCAGCGCGCAATGCGGCACTCATCCTCAAAGGGCGGCTGGCTGAATTTGCCGCGCAACACTACACCGTTGATGCCGCAGCGGTGCGCTTCACCGCCGATGGCGTTCAAGTGGGCGCGCAACAAATCGCATTCAATACACTGATCCAGCAAGCTTATTTTGCCAGAATCTCGCTCTCGACAACCGGCTTTTACCGCACGCCAAAAATCCACTTCAACGCGGAAACCGGCAAAGGCCACCCATTCTTCTATTTCGCCTATGGTGCTGCCGTATCGGAAGTCACCGTGGATACCTTCACGGGGGAATATAAGGTCGATCGGGTAGACATCGTTCACGATTGCGGTGCCAGCATCAACCCAGCGATTGATACCGGTCAGGTCGAAGGGGGATTCATTCAGGGCATGGGCTGGCTCACCACAGAAGAACTGGTGTACGACGATCGCGGGGCTCTTCGCACCCACGCACCGTCCACCTATAAAATTCCCGCCTGTGGCGATCGCCCGAGGGTCTTTAATATTCACCTGCGTTGTGATCCGAACCGCGAAAACTCGGTTTACCGCTCCAAAGCCGTTGGCGAACCGCCATTAATGCTCGGTATCAGTGTGTTCAATGCATTAAACGATGCCGTGGCCAGCTTGGCGGATTACCGACGCCACCCACACATCGATGCACCCGCCACGCCGGAACGCGTACTCATGGCTTGCGAGAAGTTGCGCGCCCAGAAAAACCCTCCGGAGCACGTTCATGCTTGACTGGTTCGCCCTCGCCCGCCTGAACAACCAGCCCGATGACTTCGTATTAGTGAGCGTCGGCACGGTCAAAGGCTCGTCCCCTCGGGAACAAGGCACACACATGGCCGTTTTCCCGCAGCGTTCGCAAGGCACGATCGGGGGCGGCAATCTGGAGTTCTTCGCCACCCAGCACGCCCGCGCATTACTGAGCCAACCGCCAGCTGAGGCGCCATTTCACGAACTCACCCAGCACAGCACCCCGCTAACGCCGCGATTCGATCAGTGTTGCGGCGGCCTGGTACAACTGGTGTTCGAGAAAATTCGGCCCAAACAATGTGTCTGGCTCAATCAACTCGTGACGTTGCTTGATACCAATTCCGATGATGCGGCACTGCGTACAACAGCCGAACGCCCCACCGCTTGGCTATTCGCTGATCTGGCCGAACGAACCCGGACCTTGTTGCAGGCGCCGCCAACTGCAAACTTGCGGCAGCGCGAAACCGACCACACGGCATTGATCGAGCCCATCGCACCTCGGGCGCTAGACATCGTTATTTTCGGGGCGGGGCACGTGGGTCAGGCGTTGATCCAGAGCTTGCAGAATCTGGATGCCGACATAACGATCATTGACAGTCGCGCCGAGCAGTTGGGCTTCGCCACGCCATCACAGGTGCACAAAATAGGTACCACCGATTGGCAGGAATATGTGGATCGCGGCACGGACCGAACCTACTTCCTCGTGCTAACCCACAGCCACCAACTCGACTTCGAGCTCACCGAGGCCATCTTGCGCCATGGCCAGTTTTACTATTGCGGGCTGATCGGTTCGCGAACTAAAAAAATCCGCTTTGACCGCCAGTTCAAAGCCCGTGGGCTCACCCCCGCACAAATTGCGCGCATCACCTGCCCCATCGGCCTGCCACAAATCCAAGGAAAATCCCCCGCTATTATCGCAGCCTCCGTCTGCGCCCAGATTCTGATTCTGCAAAGCACCGCCGCCGAAAACCAGCGCGCCCCTTATCTGAGGACCCTCCACCATGTGTGACTGCACCCTGCACGAACAAGAAAAACGACTCATGCGTCAAGCCATCGCCTTATCCCGCGAGAAAATGATCGCCGGCTTCGGCGGCCCATTTGGTGCCGTCATCGCACGCGATGGGACAATCATCGCCACCGGATACAATCAAGTTACCTCGGCTAACGACCCCACCGCGCACGCCGAAGTCAGCGCCATTCGCGCCGCCTGTCAGGCACTGAACACGTTTGATCTATCGGGTTGCAAGATCTACACCAGTTGCGAGCCCTGCCCCATGTGCCTGAGCGCCATTTACTGGGCACGGCTCGATAAGATTTATTACGCCAACTCACGCCAAGACGCCGCCGACATCGGGTTCGACGATGCCTTTCTGTACGAAGAAATTGCAAAAGACATCCCCAATCGTCAGATTCCGACCATTCGCCTACTGGAAAAAGAAGCGATTCTGCCGTTCAACGAATGGCGCGCGAAACCCGACAAAATCGCCTATTGACTCGAACCGGTTCAACCCGCCAAGAGCAAGGAGAATCCGCCCTGTTGCCGCTCATCGACCCCTCAGTCGCTCACACCAGAATAATCTCGCCTGCTGTGCGCGCGGAAGCCGAAAAGCTGTACCTCGCCTGCGGCGAGATCGGGTTTTTCACGGTGAAGAACACCGGCCTATCTACCGACGAGTTCGTGAACCTATTCACGCAAGCTCACCGGTTTTTTGCCCAGCCGCTTGAAGACAAGATGCGCATCCGCATCGAAAACTCATCGCATCATCGGGGTTATGGCACGGTGGGTGCCGAGCAGTTATCGCCCGACACCCCAGCGGACTTCAAAGAAACCTTTGATATGTCTCGCGATTTAGATGCGACCCATCCTGGTGTGCGCTCGGGCGACCCCTTTTACGGCCCCAACCAGTACCCGCAACTTGCGGGTTTCAAGGAGGTCGTTGAACGGCATTACCAACGGTTGAGCGAAACGGGGCTGAATCTATTGGCGCTCATGGCAGTGTCTTTAGAACTGCCGATTGATTACTTCGACCCGCTGTTTAATGACCAAACCAGCGTGCTGCGCATGATTCACTATCCGCCCGCAACGGATGCGGGGCAGATCAGCGCCGGAGCCCACACGGATTACGGCTGCCTAACCCTCTTGGCGCAAGATGCCGTGGGTGGGCTTGAGGTTAAACCCAAAGGGCAGGACTGGATTCGCGTTCCCTGCGAACCCGATACGCTGGTGGTGAATATCGGTGACCTCATGCAGCGCTGGAGCAACAACGTATTTCAATCAACGCTACACCGGGTGATCCCGCCACTCGGCGTCGATCGCTATTCGACGCCCTTCTTCCTTGAACCCAATACCAAAACCCAAGTGGCGTGTTTTCCCTCCTGCATTACGCCCGAAACACCGTGCCAGTATGAGCCCATCTTTTCAGATGACTGGATCACGTCCCGCTTCAATCAGACGTATACCTACCGACAAAACTTAGCGCAGTAAGTACAACGATCATCAGGCTTGGCCACAAGCCGCATTGCAAGAGGTTGACATGACAGAAGCCAAAATCACTCAGCCCGATAACCTCTCCTTAGGAGACATCAATCGGATTGCCATCACGGAAGAGGTACGCGCAGCGTTCAATCAGTATGAACAGGCCCTCATGAACAACGATTTGAACGCGCTGGATTGTCTCTTCTGGGACGACCCGCGCGTGATTCGCTTCGGTGCTGGCGAAAATCTCTACGGCATCGAAGCAATTCGATCGTTCCGCCGGGGTCGCCCGACTCAAGGACTGGCGCGGCAATTACGCCATACCCACATCACCACCTTCGGTATTGATTTTGCGACAGCCACCACGGAATTTATCCGGCCTGAGCAGCCCATGGGGCGCCAGACTCAAGTGTGGGTACGTTTTCCAGAAGGCTGGCGTATTGTTTCAGCCCATGTCAGCACGCTGCCAGCCTCAATCGCCAGTACACCAACCAAATAATCGACACTTACCGCTGGAAGCGAACCTCTGCTGGCCGACCGGGCAACGATAGGGTACTAACATTCGGGAGGGATTCGGCGATGACCTTTCCGTTACGAATCACAGCCAGCCGATTGGCACGCAGGCGGATCGCATCGACCGGGTTCTGCGCTTGCAGCACCACCATATCCGCCCGCGCGCCGATGGCAATACCATAACCCTCAAGCCCAAGAATGCGCGCCGCCCGTGTGGTGACGGCATCGAAACAATCCCGCATGGCCGTCTGGCTCGTCATTTGCGCCACGTGCAAGCCCATGTGAGCGACTTCCAGCATGTCGCCAGAACCTAAGCTGTACCACGGGTCCATCACGCAATCCTGACCGAAGGCGACATTGACCCCGGCGGCCAGCAGCTCCGGCACGCGCGTCATGCCCCGCCGCTTGGGATAGGTATCGTGCCGCCCCTGCAGGGTGATATTGATTAACGGGTTGGCAATGGCAGACACTTCCGCCTCGGCCATTAACGGTATTAGCTTGGATGCGTAGTAGTTGTCCATCGAATGCATGGACGTGAGATGTGAACCCGTCACCCGCCCTTGCAAGCCCAGCCGTTGCGTGTGATAGGCCAGCGTTTCGATGTGCCGCGATAAGGGGTCATCGGATTCGTCGCAGTGCATATCTACCCGCAAACCGCGTTCGGCCGCCAACGCACACAGGATGCGTATCGATTCGGCGCCCTCGGCCACCGTGCGCTCGAAATGCGGAATACCACCCACCACATCCACGCCCCTATCCAGTGCACGAGTGAGGTTGTCCACCCCCCGTGGCGCACGCAACAAACCATCCTGCGGGAAAGCAACCAGTTGCAGATCGATATAGGGTTTGACGCGCTCCCGCACCTCAAGCAGTGCTTCAACGGCCAACAGGCGCGGATCACTGACATCCACGTGGGTACGGATCGCCAGCAAACCCTTGGCAACCGCCCAATCGCAGTAGGTCAGCGCTCGCTCGATCAGTGCCTCTTGTGTTAACAGCGGTTTGAGTTCGCCCCAAAGCGCGATGCCCTCAAGCAAGGTGCCCGACTGATTGATGCGGGGCAAGCCATACGACAACGTGGCATCCAGATGAAAATGGGCATCCACAAAGGGCGGAGAAACCAGTTGCAAGGCCGCATCGATGGTTCGTTCGGCTGCCCCCGCAAGATTGGGTTGCAAGGCTGTGATTCGGCCTTGTTCGATACCGATGTCCATGTCGGCTCGACCATCGGGCAAGGTGCAATGGGTGATTTTAAGGTCAAACATGGTTTAGTCCTTCGCTGCATCGTTACCGAGTACCGAACAGGCGATCGCCCGCATCACCTAATCCCGGCACGATATACCCGTGATCGTTAAGGTATTCGTCCCGTGCGGCGCAAATGATTACCACATCGGGATGAGCCTGATACACGGCTGTCACCCCTTCCGGCGCGGCCAGCAGGCACACAAAGCGGATACTCGTTGCACCGGCCGCTTTGAGCCGGTCGATGGCGGCAATCGCGGAGTGCCCCGTGGCCAGCATCGGGTCAACCACCACGACGAGTCGTTCGGAAATATCCGTGGGCATCTTGAAATAATATTCAACGGCTTGAAGCGTTTGCGGATCGCGATACAGGCCAATATGCCCGACTCGTGCGGCGGGCATAAAATCCAGCACACCATCGAGCATGCCATTACCCGCCCGCAAGATCGATACAACACACAATTTCTTGCCGCTAATCAGCGGCGAAAACATCTCAGTGAGTGGCGTCGAAATCCGCACCATAGCGGTTGGTAAATCACGCGTCACCTCATAAGCCAGCACCTGACTAATTTCACGCAGCAGCCGCCTGAAATTATCTGTCGTTGTTTCACGCATCCGCATCAATGTTAGCTTGTGCTGCACGAGTGGGTGGTCGATCACCCGCAAAGAATGATGGTTCATGGATGCCCTGCCCTTAATGTGAATTGCGACCCCGTCGGTGCCAGCGCGCTAGTCATGGCTTCGCCAAAAATCCCGATGCAGTTGCCGCGTTTCTTCGATCAACGCTTCAATCGGCCCAATCAACACCACCGGCTTCTGACCGTGCGCATACACATAATGCGATGACACGCTCAAGGTCGGGTTTTCCTGATGGTTACCCGTTTCTTCCAGCAGTTGCGCTTCAGTCATTGCAAACACGACGCGACCAATATTGGCCCAGTACGCGGTGCCCGCACACATGCAGCAGGGTTCAACGGCGGTATACAGCGTGCAGTGCCACAGAAATTCCGGCGAATAGTTGGTCGCAGCAACCCGCGCCAAGGTGGATTCCGCATGATTGACCGTATCAATATTGCACTGTTCAAGCAGCACGGTTTCATGATCGGGTCCAACCAGCAACGCCCCGAAGGGATGCCGACCGAGCGCTAGCGCCCTCAGTGCGATCTCGTTCGAGCGGCGCAGGTGGCGAAAAATCTGTTCCCGCGTTGGCTCGGTGCGAGACAGTTGATCTAAAGCGATGCTCATAACACGCCCGATCGGCGCAGCATGCCGTGACTAATGTGATTATGTTTTTTGATGAGGCCGGACAAATCCATGCCGACTAACTGGTGATTCTCTACCACCACACACCCATTAATGACCGAGAGCCAAACCGTAGCCGGCGCACACGTCAGCAAACTTGCAACCGGATCGCCTAGGGCACCGGCATGGCCGAGGTCGTCCACACGAAAAGCCACCACGTCGGCGGCCTTACCCGGTTCCAAACTGCCGATGTCATCGCGCCCCAAAACCCGTGCGCCGCCGAGGGTTGCCAGCTCCAGCGCCTCGCGGGCTGAAAACCGATTGGCGTTCGATTCAAACCCCGGCCAGCCCACGCGTTGCAGCAGCATGGCCTGTCGCGCTTCGCCCAACAGATGATTGCCATCGTTACTGGCCGAACCATCCACGCCCAGCCCCACGCGCACGCCACGATCAACCATTTTGCGCACCGGCGCGATACCGGAAGCGAGAATCATGTTGCTGCTGGCGCAATGGCACACGCCGCTGCACTGATGGGCCATCCGGTCTATATCCGAATCGCTGGGATGCACCATGTGGGCGAACCAGACGTCCGGCCCGACCCACTCGACCGATTCGGCGTAATCCAGCGGGCGCATACCAAATTTTTCAAGGCAGAACCGTTCTTCATCCAGCGTTTCCGCCAGATGCGTATGCAGGCCAACCTGCGGGTAGCTGCGAGCCAGCCGCGCGCTTTCCCGCATCAAATCCCCCGAGACGCTGAAGGGCGAACAAGGCGCAAGGCCAATCCGCAACATCGAACGCGGTGCGGGGTCGTGGAAGGTTTCGATCACGCGCTGGCTGTCTTCCAAAATATCCTGTTCACGCTGCACCACCCGATCCGGCGGCAAACCCCCTAAGCTTTGCCCAAGGCTCATGCTGCCGCGCGTCGGGTGAAAGCGCACCCCCATTTCCTGAGCCGCAGCAATTTCATCGTCAAGCCGCGAGCCATTCGGGAATAGCGGAGCATGTCACTAAAGTTGTCGCCACAACGATACGTTCAAGCGACTTTTTGGGTGATCTTGGTCTCCTTGGTTTTCGGGGTATCCGGATTCAGGTG
>NCFS01000046.1 GCA_002281295.1 Halothiobacillus sp. 35-54-62
ATCGCTCGGCGACTATACCGGGCGGGTAATGGGTTACCTTGGCCGCTATTTAAGCGTAACCAGTTTTTATGTGGGCGGGGTGGTTGCCGCCTTAATGCTAATTGATTGGTTGAAATCGCCGCGCATTCAACTCGCTGGGCATTAATTCGGCAAGCAGTACCCGCCAAGTTCTAATCACCAAGTTCTAATCACCAAGTTATAACCACCAAGTTTCAACCACCAGGCTCAAAAAATTTAAGGGCTTTTAAAGCCCTTAAATTAGGTTCTATTGATTCGGCACGAATAATCAATGAAACCGTAGGGTGCGCCATGCGCACCGATGAGCCAAATGGTGCGCATGGCGCACCCTACGACTTAGCGGACAATCACGGATAAAACTGGCCAGATCAATAAGCCCGTACAGGCAGGTAAAAATCAAAGACTCGGTTGCCCTGGGTGGCTCATATCCCGCTCAAAGCGCAAGCGCATTTCATCAATGCGGGTTTCAAGGAGCCCAATATCTGGCACGCAATATCTGGCACGGCAATTCGCCGCCCGGCCAGTTCAGCTGTTTTGTGCCATAAGCTGCCCTCAGCAAAGCGTTCATCACTAAAGCTATCGGCCAGTAGTTCTTCAGAGCGGGGCACACCCGAGAGCAAAATGGCGTAATACGGCAAAGCAATGTCCGGATTCGTGCCGTAGAGCACCGCGCAACGTACCCGTTGACCAATCGTTGGCAAGGGTTCGTTCAACATGGCTTCAAGGCTCACCAAGGGCACGCGTTGCCCACGCCACTCAACTTGCGCGGCATCTAACCGGCCTAAGTGGGTTTCCCCTTCTGGCAAGATCACCTCGGTAATTTCGGCCACAAGGGCATAGGGCACAATCAGCTCAATCTGCGTGAGCTGGGTGGGCAAGCGCACAATACGTATCCGCTGCGCAGCCGGCGTTTGGGCGGCCGTTTGCGCCCCAGCCCCATCGTGGCCCACGTCATACGCGGTATCCATTCCTTGGGGCGCATCATCGGCTAAAAGATGCGTGGATTCGTCGGCGTTATTCATGCCATCCTCTCATTGATCCTGTGGTGGTTCATGCTACTGGCTATTATTTTCAGCCAATTGACGGCGCTTGTCCGTCAAAAACTCTTCAATTCGCGCGATCAAATCTGCCTCCGCATACGGTTTACCCAAGTAGGCGCTCACGCCCAAGGCCTCGGCGCGATTCCGGTGTTTTGGCCCTGTGCGCGATGAAATCATAATCACCGGCACGCTGCGCGTTTGCGGGTCATTGCGGATGGCACCCAGCAACTCAAATCCATCCATGCGGGGCATTTCAATATCGGTGAGCACCACATCGGGCTGTTGGTCGTGCAAAATGCCAAGGGCTTCCACCCCATCGCGTGCCAAGATGACATCTAAATTATTGCGCTCTAAGGTGCGTGCGGTGACTTTACGCACGGTTAAGGAATCATCCACCACCATAACCACCGGCCGACGGCGCACCACTGGGCTCTGAGTTAAATCAATCGAGCGGTCATCGCGACGCTGGAATTGGCGCACCAGTTCAAAGAGCTCGAGCACCAAGATCACGTTGCCATCATCGGCAATGGTGGCACCAGACAGCCCCGGAATGCGCCCAAGCTGCGCGCCCAGGGACTTCACAAAGAGCTGGATGCCGCCCAATTGATAATCAACCTGTATCGCAAAACGGCGTTCGCCTAACTTAAACAGGAACACCGGCCGGATGCCCGCTTCTTGTGTTTCGGCATTAAAGGGGGTTTGGTTGAGCAATTCACCCAAATAGAACAAGGGGTACCGCTCACCATTTAAGGTGACCGCCGGTTTGGCGCTGGCATATTGCTCGGCCAATTGCACGGCCGTCATCCGGGTGACAGACACCACGCCTTTGTAGGGAATGGCGAAGCGTTCATCACCCAAGGCCACCAAAATACCCCGCGTCATGGCTTGCGTGAGCGGCAGGTTTAATTGAATGCGGGTAAAGTGCCCCTGCTCGGAATGCAAATCGACAAACCCGCCCAGTTCGCGCACGGCACTGGCAACGACATCCATGCCCACGCCTCGGCCGGCCACTTGCGAGACGTTGCCCGCCGTGGAGAACCCCGGCAAGAAAATTAACGCACGCGCCTCGTCATCGGTCAGCTCAATATCGGCCGGCACCACCTTGCGCTCTATGGCTTTGCGGCGAATGGTATCTAAATCCAAACCTCGGCCATCGTCTTTTAATTCAAGGGTGACGTTGCCACCAAAGCTTTCGATGGTGAGCTCAATTTGGCCAATGTCTGGCTTGCCGAGCGCGCGGCGCTCTTCTATCGATTCAATGCCATGCGCCAAGCTATTGCGAATCATGTGTTCAAGTGAGGGCATCAAGCCGACTAGGGTTACGCGGTCAAGCTCGGTCTCGCCATTATGGATAATCAACTCGGCATTGCGGCCCATTTCATCGCCCACTTGGCGAACCACGCGGCGCAAGCGCCCCACCACATCGTTAAAGCGCACCATCCGCAACGCCAGCATGCCATCTTGCATTTTTCGGCCGAGGCGCGATTGCTGAAGCAAGAGCAATTGCGATTGTTCGGTTAAATCACCCATCGCCTCTTCGATACTGGAAATATCGCCCAAGCTCTCCATGATGCCTCGGCTTAACTCTTGAACTTGCGTAAAGCGATCAAACTCCAGCGGATCAAATTCATCGGCGCTCAAGCCCGTTTCAGCCATCAGCTCCGCTTTCATTTGCGATTCGGTTTCAATCTCCAAGCGCCGCAATTGGTTTCTTAAGCGCGACAAAGTTTGCTGCAATTCAAACAAGTGCCGCTCAAACCCATTGACCTGACGATCAACCCGCGCTTGCAACAAGACGCTCTCGCCCACTTGGTTGACCATGGCATCAATGCGGTCGGCATCGACCCGAATTTGCTCCCGGCGAATTTCACCAGTTGCGCCGTAAGAAGCTATTGCCTCCGGTTCAGGCTCAGGCTCAGATTCTGCCGACACCGCATTGCCGGTGTGTGGCGGCGGGGTTGCCTGCCCATCGGGGGCAAAGGAAGAAGGCTTTGCTGCAAGCTCAGGCGCGGGCTTATTGTTAAGCTCCGCATCAACAATTTGTGCCAGCAAGGCCACCTGCGCGGGGACAGGTTCTTGCCGCCGCACCAGCTCCAGCATTTTAGCCAGCGCATCAAAGGTGTGTTGAACCAAATAAATTAAATGCTCAGTTTGCTCACCCCCGCGATCTCGGGCGCGATCTAAACGCTCCTCGAGCAGATGCGTTACATCGGCAAGGTTCAATAAGCCCGCCATTCGCGCGCCCCCTTTCAGGGTGTGCAAGTTGCGATGCAGTAATCGAATGGAATCCAAATCATGCGGATGCGAGCGCCAGTGCGCGATATATCCATCCGCTTTTTCCAATAATTCTTCCGCTTCTTCCAGAAAAATTTGCAAAATATCGGCATCTTGCTCGGCGGGAATATCATCCGGGCGAAGGGCAATTTCGAAATCTGCCGCCGCAGGCCGCGCGAACAAAGGCTCATCACTTGCAACGTGCGCCGGGCGAGAAGATGCCACGTTCTGCCAAGCATCCGATGCTTGGTCGGCGGCGGGCGCGCCTTGAGCGTCGCCCTGAGAATCAACCGGCGGCTCAGCCAAAGCCCCCATTAATGAGGCGAAATCGGCATAATCATCGACATTAATTGCAGCCGGCTCCACTTCCACCAGAGTGGCTCGCGCCAAGGTTTGATCTATGTGCTCGACAAGCTCTGCATCAATGGCCTCAATTTCAGGGGGCGCAAAACTGGGATCAATCGCCCACTGCCGCAGGCGATCCATCATAAGCAACGCGCGCTGGAATGCCGCCAGATCAGCAAGATCGAGCAGCATATTTTGCTCTTCGAGTAACCGAACCCATTCTTCAAGGCGTTGGGCGATAATCGCTATGGGCTTAACCCCCGCCGTGCGCGCCGAACCCAATAAGGTATGCACTAACCGCGCTAACTCTTTATCACAAACCATGGCCACTTGGTTCATCAGCGCATGATCTACCTGATGGCGCAAGGCTTGGATATACCCAGACGACTCAACATCGAATATTTCACGCAACACCGGATCCAGAATGATCGGCTCGCTCCCAGGAACAGGAACAGGCGGTAACACTCGGCGCTAATGGCTCATCGCGGCTTTGAGTAGAATTAAGAATGACTTCATTTTCCTCCTCCGCTTGCGACATCGCAGCGGCAGAGCCCACGGCCAACACGTTGCTCCACGCCTCGGCCTTGGCAAGCGAGGCTTGCCAATACGCGGCGGGCGGCTGGTTGCCAGCGGCCAAAATAGGTAAGGCCTGCACCATCAGTTCAACCGCTGCCCGTACATCGGCGCGCACCTCGTGCGAACCGGCAATCCGATCCTCCAGCACATGATTCAACAGATGCTCAAAGGCCCAACCCCAATCCCCAATAGCGCTTAACCCCACCATGCGGCTACTGCCTTTAATGGTGTGGAATCCACGGCGAACAATCATTAAGGCATCCCGATCACCACGGTCTTGCCATTGCGTCGCCGCAGCCATAATAGCGGGCACTTCTTCGGCCATTTCCTCGGCAAACACCGCGCGCATTTCCAGCGTGAGGGCATCAACAGGCGGCTCCTCCGACTCAAGCGCATCGGAAGATACCGCCTCTTCGGCAGTGCCTCGTTCGGGCGAAATGGCTTGGTCTGAGGAGCTCACTTGCGCCAACAAGGCATCCAGATCATTTAGATCAGGGGCGCTCGCGGCAAGTGCATCCTCTGGCAACTCGCTTGTTGATAGCACATCGAGGTTTGGCAGCTCAAAATCGGCTGCGTGTTCGGTTATTGCCAAAGGCTCGATTGAACTTGGGGCAGCCGTATCGCCCAATAAGGGTGGCCAAGCCTCAAGTGAATCGGATTCAAGTGCCAAGGCGACCATCGAAGGCGCTGCTTCGGTGGCAACCGCTGGCGGCATTTGCGCCCAAAACGGCAGTTCTTCCGTGGGTACTGGGGCGATTGGTGACTCAAGCTGCGCATCAAGCTCTGATTCGAGCCCTGATTCGAGTGCCGGTTCGGATTCCGGGGCGAGTGCCGGGTCGAATTTGGGCTCGGCGTCCGGCATCTCCAAAAACAAACCCGGCTGGGGCAGGTTTTGCTCAACCCCTTGATCTATCTGCAATAAATCAGCAGGCACCGCCTGATCCTCGGGGAGAAGATGCGTTAAATCAACGTCTTGCTGACGCGGTTCTGCCGCATCAAGCGAAAGCTCAATCCATTCGGGCACCTTACTGGGTGGCTCATGGCTGAATTCTGCCTTCTCGGGCGCTGCGGCGATCGAAAACTCAAACGCCAGGGGCTCGGGTTCAAGGGCCTCGGGTTCAAGGGGCTCGGGTTCAAGCGGCGCAGATGCGGGCAGTGCCTGCCAAGAATCGGCATCTGGCGCCTCAGGGCTTGCTGAAAGCTGCGCGATCAGATCATCCATGCTGGCCAGTGACTCATCAATCACCTGAGGCGCCTCAGGCTCGGCCTGCTCCATAGCGAGCGGCGCAACTAGGGGTTTATGAGCCCACTCAACCCCCTCATCTCGCTGCAATATCGGCAGCATTTCAACCGCGCCACTTAAGAATTGCAGCAGTTCTTTTTGATGATCGCGCAAGTTTTCTAAGTAAAACTCAATCGCCGCCGACACTTCAGCCAAGGCGCCAAGCCCTTCCGGCGTGACCTGCGTTACATCCCCCGCGTTGGCACTCAGCCAACCCCGAAGCCCGTCAATTAGCGGCATGGCGGCGTAAAATTGCGCCACCGTCAGGGCGTTGCGCACGCCGGTAACCAGCTCAACCGCATGACCTAGCGCCTCTGGCGACACAGGTTGGCCGTTGGGCCGCAAAGCGGTATTAACAATTTCTTTGGCGGCAATAATATCGTCGTAGCAAGCCGTTGCGAGCGGCACCATCGCTTGCTTAGCGGCTCGATCGATTGTCGTTAAGGTGACGTCCGTATCCACAATATGTTGGCCAATCTGTGATACCACCTGCTCGGTGGTCATGACCGCAATAGCCAATTTCATCAAAAAATCATCGTTTAGAAGCTCGGATCCCCGCACGACTAAAATTAACTCATTTAACGCATCACGAATTAACGCCGATTCATGATCGTAGCGCAGGGCGCCCAGCACCCCCACGATGTGCTCAAGCCGAGGCTGAATGCGCAAGAGCGGCTCAAGATCGGACTTAGCGCCCCGCACAAATAAATCCAAAACATCTTGCGCTGCATCCAGCTCTTCGACTAAAACCTCGGCGACCTGTTTTAGGGCGGAAGTTTCCAAACCTAAGAAGCGAATTCGCTCCTGATCCGTCGACAAATTTTGGCGCCAAATTTGAATCGACTCGCCACAAAGCACTTGCTCATCAGGCAGTGATTCGACCAGCTCAAGCAATAAATCGGTGGCAAACTCAATCGCCTCAAAACGAATTAAAAGTTGATCACGCCCTTGAATTTCCATACGGAATAAACGCAAAACCCGACCAATCATGCGCTTAGCCAGGGGCAAGTAATGCACTTGATCCGCAGACACCGCGTGCAATAACTCTTCAAATACCCGTGTCGCTATCACCACGGCGCGATTGATTTCTCGATCAATAATGGCATCAAAAGTGCTAAGCAAATTCGGAATTGCGTCAATATCCCCGCGCATCAGGAGCAGAATCTGTTGCTCCATTTGTGACAACATGGGTTGCGATGCCGCAACACCGCCGGACTCTTGCGTCAACGTGCCTAAATAGGGGCGAACAAACACGCGGCTTTCCGACCAAAGAATGCTGGCACGGGTCAAAATATTTCGGGTATCTAACTCCGATAGCCCTTGCGCCAACCGTAAGCGATTAATCATCGGCAGCAAGCTCATGGCATTAACGACGGCGCCAATGCTCAAACGATCCAACACCGCCCGCAATAACCAAGCCGCCTCTGTGACGGCGGTTAGTAGCGCGGTGGCGCGATCGGAGGGGCTTTCGAGCAGAATCAACGCGGCCATTTGCTCTTTGAGCAACACGCGCAAGATGTGAAAATCTGATACGGCCAGCACGGCATCAATGGTTTTGATCGCCTGCAATGACTCAAATAAATGCTCATTGCCGCCGATGCCACTGCTTAAATCATCCAGCGCGCGCAGTAATTGATCGAGTTTCTCGGTCAGCCCTTCCCGGAGCCAATCAAGAACAATTGAATCCACCTTTGATTCTGTGCGCATGGTCACAAACCGCTCCTAGGATTTAATCAGCCGCCTTATCGCCGCAGCTAATTTGCCGTTCCATCAGCCCAAAAAGGCATTAAAGAAACGATCATTCTTTATGAATCACTTTCGAGCCGTGGGAACCTTGCACCAAGCAACTGTGCACCCACCGACCGAATCCGTTCGCTCAAGCCCCCTCACACACCCCATCAAAAGGCTAGCGATCAGGCATTTTGAAGCCAGCAACTGAATTGTTTAGCTCATTTGACAGCGAACCCAAGGCGCCGATTTCGTCAGCCGCTCGAATCGCTTTTTCTGTCGTATCTTGCGTCTCGGTCCGGATTTCATTCACCGTTTCCCGCAGATTGGTGGCCACAGAAGCCTCTTGCTCGGTCACTTTGGCAATTTCACTAATTTGCTCAGAGAGATTGAGCGAAACGGTTTCAATTTCTTGCAGCGCTTTACCCGCATTTTCAGCGAGGGTTGCCCCGCTCACCACGTTCGTTGTGGTTTGTTCCATAGCCAGCATGGCTTCAGAGGTATCGGTTTGAATCGTATTCACCAACAGCTCAATTTGACGCGTCGCCTTACCGACGCGCTCGGCCAGTCGCTGAACTTCATCGGCAACCACCGCAAAACCGCGACCCGCTTCGCCCGCCATTGCCGCTTGAATGGCCGCGTTCAGTGCCAGAATGTTGGTTTGATCGGCAATGTCGGTAATCAATCCCACAATATCGCCAATCTCTTGGGATGATTCACCCAGCCGTTTAATACGTTTGGCCGTTTCTTGAATTTGTTCCCGAATGTTCGCCATGCCGGTAATGGTTTCCCGCACCGCATCACCGCCGCGATGCGCCACATTCACCGAAGATTGCGCAATTGATGCGGACTGTTGTGCGTTAAACGATACCGCTTCAATCTGGTCGGCCATTTGGGCAATGGCATCAGACACCGTACTAATTTGCTGCGCTTGGGTGCGTGAGCTATCGGCCAGCGCGCGCGAATCGGCCTGTGAGCGTTGCACCGCGCCCGAAACGCGATCGGAGGTATCGTTAATCGTGCCGACCAAGTCGCGCAAGGCATCAATGGAGTAGTTCACAGAGTCCGCAATGGCGCCGGTAATTTCTTCGGTTACCGTGGTATGTGAAGACAAATCCCCATCGGCCAGCGTCATCATTTCATCCAGCAATCGCAAAATAGCCTGCTGATTTCGCTGATTTTGCGCTTCGGTTGAGCGCAAGGCCCGCCGAGAATCCTGAACCAAAACCACACCTAACCACAACAGCAAGAGCAATGCCGCAGAGCCCGTAAGATAGCCCACATAAGCCAACTGGCCTGAATGCACCTGGTCATCCGTTAAGGCCGCGCTTAATTTAGACACATCGGACGTAAACACACCGGAGGTTTTATCAATGGTGCTGGCCGCTTGGTTCGCGGCAAGCAAGGCGGGCGCTTGCGCCAGCACATCAGAGCCCCCCTGGTTTACGGTGGCAAACAACACCGCGACATCACGTAATTTAGCGCGAACAGCGGCATCCGTAATTTGCGGCGCCATCCGGTTGCCATTTAAAAACCCGTTCAGCACACCGCCAAACAAGGCGACATCGCGGCCGAAACGATCCGAGGCATTCGCCGCATCCTGATCGCCGCTGGTAATTTCACCCATAGTTAAACCAATGCGCTCAACCAGCATGAGTTGGCGCGTTGCAAGATACACAACCTGGGGCGTAGCTTGGCCCGCAATTAGGGACTGCACCACGTCATCGGAGCTTGAAAGTAAATCAGGCAACAATTGGTTGATTTGCGCCGCCAACCCCGACACCCCCAAAATGGCTTGCTGGCCTTCTAACACCTTAGCGAGCGCGAGATTGTATTGCGACCAGCTCTTTTGCACGGCCGCGAGTTCAGCCGCGCGGTTGCTTGGCACTTTGCCATCGGGGCGTTTGCTGTCTTTACCGCTTAACGCGTCTAAATCGGCCACAAATTTGGCGCGCAATGCCAGCACGTTATCAAACGAGGCTTTGTTACCCCGAACGGCACGCAAGGTTTCAATGGTCATCTCCTGAGAGGATCGCTCAAGCTGCGAGGCAATCAAGCGCCGATCAAGCAGCGATTGATCGTTTTGCGCAGAAACGATAAAAATAATAACCGTCGCTAAAAGGGCAATTGCCGAAACGGCAATTAACACAATAATTTGACGACTTAGGCCGCCTAACCGAACTCCAAGACTCATAGCAACTGCCCACTCCTAGCTGAAAAACAGGCGAATCCCTGTTGTGAAATCGTTTGAAACCCTGACACGACGCGCCAACCCGTCTGAGCGCTACCCAAAACCATGCTAATCGCCACTGTTTACGCGACCGCATTCATAAATTGATCGCTTTCTGTGAGCGCATCTAGATTTAGAATAGGCAACCATTCATTATCAATGCGCGCCTCTCTTTGCACACCCACCCAGCGAGACTCGACCACGCCGCGCTCGGCACTATAAGGAATTTGGCGAATACCATAAGAGCGATCCACCAAAAATGCCGCACCGAATCGTTGGGTTTTCGCTAAAAAAACAACTGAATGACGGTTCGGTTCGGCGGGTTGATCAAAAAACAATTGGGATAGATCATAAATCCCAGTCAAATCCCCCCGCATGTTGGCCAAGCCCGTGACCCAGGGTTTGGCTCCGGGGACACTCACTTGCTTTGGCGGGGGCAAAATGGCGCGCACTTGAACTAAAGGCACGAGCATTCGCTGCCCCCCGGTGCGAAACAATATCGCCTGCCAAGTTGACTCAACCTTATCTGATTTTGGCATCCCAACCGCATGGGATTTGGCTTGCACATCAATCCAGCGAATATATTCAAACAAATCCATTTAAAATACTCCGCGCGTAATTAACGCAAAATGGTACTCAAAATGCCCATCAGATCGGATTCTTTAACCGGTTTAACAAGATAATCTTTCGCACCTTGGCGCATACCCCAGATTTTATCGGTTTGCTGATCTTTTGTTGTCACGATAATGACCGGAATATGTGCGGTATCTGTGCCTTTATTAAGCTCTCTTGTTGCCTGAAAGCCATTCATACCGGGCATAACCACATCCATTAAAACCGCATCGGGCTGGACGGCTTTCACAAGGGCGATCCCTTCTTCGGCATTTTTGGCAACCGATACTTTATGACCATTACGCTCCAACATGGTTTGTAAAACATAAACCTCGGTTGGGGAATCATCGACGACTACGATATGTGCCACGGCATTAATCCTTAATTCAATTCTTTCATTCTACGACGGGGTTTACCCCAATACCTTACGCCACCGCAGGTTCGCGGTCATTAAGCGGCCTGACCTGAGGCTGCTTGCGCGGCATCACCCAAGGCAAAGCGGCCAATGGCAGCGAATAGCTCTTCACTGGTAAACGGTTTGGTTAGGTAATCGGAAGCGCCGACGATGTTGCCGCGCGCTTTATCAAAAATACTATCTTTGCTTGAAAGCATAATGACCGGTGTGCGGGCGAAGCGCGCATTGTGCTTGATGATTGCGGTGGTTTGGTAGCCATCAAGACGCGGCATGAGAATGTCGATAATGACTACATCGGGCGAGAAATCGCCAATTTTGGCCAAAGCATCAAAGCCATCAACGGCGCTTTCAATCACGCAACCCGCCTTGGAGAGCAAGCTGTCGGCTGTGCGCCGAATGGTTTTACTGTCATCGACAATAAGCACTTTGAGCCCCGGAAAAGCAAGAGTCCCCGCAGACGATTCCATCGAATGTTCCATGGTGTGTTACCCAGTTGTTTTGAGATGCCTTGTACTTTAAGGCAATTCGTAAAATCCAATGTGAGGAATGTACCCAACGCCGCCCGCTTATGCAACGACTTCGACGTTTTAGCGCGTCAAGTTAGGACAGGGGATTAATTGTTAAGCTAGACTATTGGCCGATCTTAGCCGCGCACTGCCGCAATACCCCAGCGCGAATTTGGGGACATTAATACCCGCGCAAAGCACCGTTTTGCACAAAGCATGCGCCTTAACTTTTTGATTAGAGATTACTTTCATGTCACCTGAACAGTCTCGTTCCGCCCACCCTGAGCTTGATGCCCGCTATTGCGGCCCGCTTTTAGAGATCGAATCGCACATCATCAATTGCCATCGGCAGATTGAAGCGTGGTTTCGCGCCCAATGGCTGGCGCACCCTGCGCCGTTTTATGCCTCGGTGGATTTACGCAACGCCGGATTCAAGCTCGCGCCCGTCGATACCAATTTATTTCCCGCCGGATTTAACAACCTAAACCATATTTTCGCCCCCCTGATGGTGCAGGCCATTCAGGCAGCGGTTGAGCATTCTTGCCCTAAAGCTCGGGATATTTTAATTATTCCCGAGCGCCATACGCGCAATATGTTTTATTTAGAATCGCTCGCCGCCTTAGTCGATTTTGTTGAACTGGCGGGCTTTGGCGTGCGCATAGGCTCGCTTGAACCCATCGACGCGCCGCTGAAATTTGAGCTACCCTCGGGGCGCACCCTCACGCAGCACCCCATTTGCCGGGTGGGCGCCCGAATTGAAGTAGATGGGTTTTCCCCTTGCACCATTCTGCTGAATAATGATTTATCGGGTGGGCGGCTGGCAATTTTGGATGACTTAGAGCAAACCGTCATCCCCCCTGCGGAACTGGGTTGGTGGAACCGCTCAAAATTCGAGCATTTTTCAATTTATCAAGGCATTACCGCCGAACTGTGTGCATTAATCAATCTCGACCCTTGGTATTTAACCCCGCTGATGCGCGATTGCGGGCACATTGATTTTCTCAAACGTGAAGGCGAGGAATGTCTTGAGCGGCAAGTGCGTGATTTGCTCGCTGAAATCCAAGCAAAATATGATCAACATGAGATTAAAGAAAAACCCTTTGTGGTGATTAAAGCCGATGCCGGCACCTATGGCATGGGGGTTATGACGGCGCAATCTCCGGAAGAAGTCACCCAGCTTAATCGCAAGCAACGCACCAAAATGAGCACCAGTAAAGAGGGTTTGGGCATCAACCGGGTGTTAATTCAAGAAGGCGTGCACAGCTTTGAAAAAGTGGCTATCAATCATGACGACCAGCGGTTTGTCGCCGAACCGGTCATCTACATGGTGGATCATTTTGTGGTGGGCGGTTTTTATCGCGTCCACACCGAAAAAGATATTAACGAAAGCCTGAACTCACCCGGGGCTTCTTTTGTGCCCCTGCCCTTCAACGAGGCCTGCAGCTTACCCGCAACCGCCGCCTCGCCCGATAGCGAACGCAATCGGTTATATGTGTACGGCGTGGTGGCACGCCTGGCGTTATTGGCGGCCGCAATTGAATATCAATCCATTGCAGGCACGCCAAAAACCGCCGAGAACCCCGCATGAAGCTTTGCATCGTAATGGACCCGATCAGCCAAATAAAGCCCTATAAAGACACCTCGTTTGCCCTGCTGCTGGCGGCTCAAGCGCGCGGTTGGGCCGTGTTTTACACAGAACCCAACGCGCTTTACGCCGAACAGGGACGCGCCAAAACAAAATATCATCCCATTACGGTATTTGATCGCGCGGATCATTGGTTTGAACTAGGCGAGGCGCACTGGGGCGATTTATCCGAGTTCGACATCATTATCCAGCGCCAAGACCCCCCGGTTAACGCAAATTATCATTATGTAACCGCGTTGTTAGAACTGGCCGAACGCCAAGGCGTGTTGGTTGCCAATCGGCCGAATGCCCTGCGTGCCGCTAATGAAAAACTGCTGGCGCAACACTACCCCGATTTGTGCCCGCCCACGCGGGTCACCCGAGAACCGGCGCAACTGCGGGCATTTTTAGCCGAGCAGGGGCACATCGTGCTCAAACCGTTGGATGCCATGGGCGGCAGCTCTATTTTTCAGATTCAAGCCGGCGATTTAAATACCGCTGTCATTATCGAAACGATGACGGCGCAGGGCTTAATCATGGCGCAAAAGTTTTTACCAGCCGTGCGTGAGGGCGACCGACGCATTTTGCTGATTAATGGCCAGCCGGTCGATCATGCTTTGTTGCGGGTGCCGCGCGCCGATGAGTTCCGCGCCAACCTAGCAGCAGGCGGGCGCGGGCAGGTGGTGCCCCTGCGGCCCCGCGATCGAGAAATCGCCGCGCGCGTGGGGCCTGATTTAGCAGAGGCGGGCTTTTGGTTTGTCGGCTTAGATGTCATTGGCGATCACCTCACCGAAATTAATGTAACCAGCCCCACCTGCGCGCGGGAGATTGATGCCGTTTGCCACAATGATCCGGCAGGGCAGCTGCTCGATTTTCTGGCACAACGGCGCCTTAATATGCCCGCCCCATCGTCAAGCCTGCCCGCCTGAACCCGAGTACCCCATGCCCACACGCCGCCATTTTTTAACCTCGCTGGCTTTAAGCCCTTTGCTCTTGGCGGGGTGCAGCAAGCCCCAAACCGATATCGTGGAGGAAGGTTTTACGGTGTTCAACATGCCGATGACCTTGCGCTTTGCCAATGAATCGGCCCGCGCCATTACCCAAACCGTGAATGCGGCGGCAAGCATTGTAGAGCCCTTGTACAAAAGCATTCACCCCTGGAAGCCCAGCGATTTAACGCGGTTAAATGCCGAGCTCGCCGCCACGGGGCGCGGCACGGCAACCCCGTATATCATTGAGCTAATTGCGATTTCCCGCCAATTGTTTGAAGCAAGCTTAGGCACGTTTGATCCCACCATCGGCGCGCTCATTGCCGCTTGGGGGTTTCATAGCAGCCACGTTACCGAGCCGCACGCCTTGCCCTCTGAGGCGTTTTTGGACGCGTGGCTCAAAAACCCGCCCAGCATGAACGACGTATCGGTTAACGGGCTTGAGGTGCGCGTCACCAATCGGCGGGTGCAATTTGATTTCAACGGCTGCGCGGAGGGCTTTGCCGGGCATCTTGTCATTCAAGCCGCCGAGCAAGCGGGCATCAAAAACTGCCTGTTTGATACCGGTGGCGATTTATTCATGATCGGCCAAGCAGGCGATAAACCTTGGCACTTGGCGATTGAAAACCCGCTAAAACGCGGCGTGTTAGCCAGCATCGACCTCTCAGGCCACACGGCGGCCAATGGCCATCAATCGTTAAACAGCTCCGGCAATTACGAGCATCGGTTCATCTACAAAGGCGAGGCGTACTCGCACATCATCAACCCAAAAACCGCCCGCCCCGTGCGCCGGGTGGCGGGCAGCACCGTGTGGGCGAATCATTACGGCATTAGCGATGGCGCGACCAAAGGCGTGATGATGCTTGAGCCCGCAGAGCTACCGCTGATGATTCAAAAGCTCAACTTACAAGGCGTTCTGTTCATGGAAGAACGCGGTGATTTATGGATAAGCCAACGCATGCGCGATCAGATTAAACTCATTGAACCCATTGCCGATCTGCGTGCGCTGCACCTTATTCCCGATTAATATCCCGCATCAACTGGGCGATTTTTCGGAACAATCGGCACGATAGCAACCGCCAAACCCAAGGCAACAAGGATGAATCATGAATCAATGGGCACTCGACCAAAACGCCATCGCCAGCGATAAGCGATTTATTGCCGCCTTGATCATCGCCCTGCTGGTGCATGCGGCGCTATTAATGGTGGTTTTTAACCGACCCACCCCCATCCCGCCGCCCCCGCGCCCCATCGAGCTCACCTTAGATGCCCCGCTCGCAGGCCAAACCGACGATGCCAGCCCCGTGGCGAGCCAAACGCTAAGCAAACAACTTGCCCCGCCCACGCTTGCCAGCGCACAGGGCGACCCCGCCCCCACGCACGCCCTACCCAAAGCGGGCGCCGGCATTACCACCACCGGCAACGTCGGCGCAACCGATACCCCAGAGAATCCAAGCGCGCCCGATACCTTCACGCGATTAAATGACGCGGTGAGCCAATCACTCAAAACTGGCTACATGACCAGTAAAAGCCAAGATGGCCCCATCGGGGCGTATTTATCCAGCTGGAAACGCCAAGTTGAACAGTATGGCAACCTGCACTACCCCCCAGATCTTGCGCAACAAGCGCTCTCAGGGCAGCTCATACTAGATGTCACCATCGATAAACAAGGGCACATTCTCAACATCGCCATTCGGCACACATCTGGCAACCCAATAATTGATGCCGCCGCGCGCAGGCTCGTGCAGCTCGCCTCACCCTATGCGCCCTTTCCCAAAGCCATGGCGGCGCAATTTGATCAAATCGTCATCACACGAACTTGGGCGTTCTCTAGCGGCAATGAATTAAGCACCCATTAACTGCGGGCCGGAACAATGGCTTGAAAATTAGCCAAAATAAGGCTGAATTTCCGCCCGCCCAACGACACAATCATTGCACCACCGCAAGGACAAACCTATACTCCCGCGTTGCTTGCGCACGGGCATTCATTGAGATAGCCGCGCAATCGGTTAAATTTAGACACAACAAATAGCATCAGCGTTACGCGCTAGAAATGAGGTTTTGGCACATGGCAGTCACACTCCCCACAGGTTACAAGCCCTCGGAAACCGAGGAATACATGAACCCGATGCAGCTCGAATATTTTCGGCAAAAGCTGCTGGCATGGCGTGAAGAATTGGTTCAAGAGTCCGAAACCACGGTTAACCACATGCGCGAAGAAAACTGGCAAGAGCCCGATATTAACGATCGCGCTTCGCTTGAATCGGATGCCGCCCTTGAGCTGCGCACCCGCGACCGCTACCGCAAACTCATTAATAAAATCGATAAAACCTTAAAGCACATTGCCGAAGGCAACTACGGTTTTTGCGAAGAAACCGGCGATGAAATCGGCATCCGTCGGCTGGAAGCGCGCCCGATTGCCACACTCACCATCGAAGCCCAAGAGCGCCACGAGCGCATGGAGCGGGTGCAACGCGATGATTAACAGCCCAAGTAAACGCCAATTAATACAAGCCATCGGCTTAAGCGTGGCCGCGCTCATGGCACCGCTGGCTTATGCCGAGCCCGCCGCCCTCATGGCACCGCTGGCTTATGCCGAGCCCGCCGCCGCCATCAAACCAGTATCGGTTGAAATCATCACCAATCAGGGCGCCATTGTTTTAGCGCTTGATCCGGCCAAAGCGCCCAAAACGGTCGCCAATTTCCTGAATTACGCCAAAGAAGGCTTCTACAACGGCACTATTTTTCATCGGGTAATTCCCGGCTTTATGATTCAGGGCGGCGGCTTTACCGCCAATTTCGCCCAAAAGCCCACCAATATGCCTATCGCCAATGAAGCCAATAACGGGCTGGCCAATACCCGGGGCACCATTGCCATGGCGCGTACCAGCAACCCCAACTCCGCCACCAGCCAATTTTTCATCAATGTGGCCGATAACGATTTTCTCAATTACTCAAGCCCCACCCCCCAAGGTGCGGGTTATGCCGTCTTTGGGCAGGTCACCTCTGGCATGGATGTGGTTGATAAAATAGCTAAAACGCCCACCGGTGGCCAAGGCCCCTTCCCGCAAGATGTGCCCAAACAAACGGTATTGATTGAATCGATAAAAGTTTTACCTTAAATCAGCCGCAGGCCTTATCCGTGATTACCCCGAACCCCGCCCCATGAGCCGCCCCCCTGCCCTGATGGTGCGCACGGCAGATGCGCTCAATCAGGCTTGCGCGGCACTCGCCAGCGCCCCGACCGCCACGCTAGATACCGAATTTATGCGGGAATCGACTTATTTCCCGCAATTGTGCTTAGTGCAAATCGCCACCCCCGAGGCTCTGTGGTTATTTGACCCTTTGGCGGTCGATCTGGCGCCACTCTGGGCAATCCTCAATGCCCGCACAGCCCCTTTAATACTGCATGCCGCCGAGCAAGATTTAGAACTGATTTATCTGGCCGCCCACGCCCTGCCACCCATTTTGCGTGATAGCCAAATAGCCGCCGCATTTTTAGGCCTCGGCGATCAAATGGGCTATGGCAACTTGGTGCAGCACCTACTCGGTATCACCCTAGATAAATCACAAAGCCGCACCAATTGGGCCGATCGCCCCTTAAGCGAAGCCCAACGGCACTATGCCGCCGATGACGTGCACTACCTGGCGCTTATTTACCCCGAACTGTGCCAGCGCCTGGCGGATTGCGGGCGCTTGGCTTGGTTTGAAGAAGACTGCGCCGTATTAAGCAACACGCAGCGTTTTGAACCGCAAACGAGTGGGCTGTGGCGACGGGTGCGCGGCCAACAGCTGCTGCGCAGTAGCCAGCGCCGGGTGCTGCAAGCCATCGCCCTCTGGCGGGAGCAATGGGCACGCCAGCTTGATTTACCCCGCCGCTGGGTATTAAGCGATGAACAAGCCTTGGAGCTCGCCAATTCACGTGGCTTTCGGGCCGAGATTTTGAACAGCCATCATAATGCGCGGCATAAACTGAACCCCAATCAAATTCAAGATTTGCGCGCAGCGGTGGATCGCGCCCGCCAATTGCCGATAGACGACAGCCCCGAGTGGCGCAGCCCAAGCCGGCTTAATCCCGATACCGCCGCCCTAATCGCCCTCATGCAAACCAAAGTTCACGCCATAAGCCGTGAACTTGAAATCAGCGCCCCGTTACTGGCCACCGCCGATGATCTGCAAAAGCTTATTGCGGCGCCCGATGCCCCCACCTGCAAACTCAACCAAGGCTGGCGCAGCCAGGTAATCGCCGCGCCGCTTAAAGCGCTGCTGCCCTAACCAATTACGCCAAAATCCATTGTTTTAACGCTATTTTGAGGGGAACATCATGAATCCTGTCGACATCATCCAGCTCATACAAACCGCCATGCCCGATGCGATCGTGCAGCCCGAAGGCGAAGGCTGCAGCTTTAAAATCGCCGTCACCAGCACCGAATTTGCCGGCAAAACAATGCTCCAGCAACACCAAATGGTGAATAAAATTTTAGCGCCCGCCTTGGCCTCAGGCGCGCTTCATGCGGTCACGCTCAATACAAAAACCCCCGCCTAATATTTTGGGAGCCGCGCTGCATGTCACAAACCACCCCTAATCCCCAAGACCAAAAACCCCAAGACCAAAAACATCAGAATCAAACCGAATGGGAAGCCGCCGCCTTTCGCCGCTTGGTAGCCCATTTGCAAGCCCGAACCGATGTGCAAAATATCGACATGATGAATTTGACCGGCTTTTGCCGAAATTGCCTCTCGCGCTGGTATCGCGAGGCCGCGCAAGAACACGGCACCGAATTAAGCGATTTTGATGCCCGCGTAGCCATTTATGGCATGCCCTATGACCACTGGAAGGCCTTGCATCAAAGCGATGCCACCGCCACCCAACAAGACCAATTTACCGAGGCCATAAAGCAGCATGACTAACACCGCCTTTCGACGAACGCTAATCTGGGTTGGGCTGTTAAATTTTGGTTATTTTTGGATTGAATTTGGCGTCGCCCAAGCCATCGGCTCGGTATCACTTTTTGCCGACTCGATAGATTTTTTGGAAGATGCCGCCATTAATGGGCTTATTTTAATCGGGCTGGGGTGGGGATTAGCCGCGCGCGCTAAACTCGGCATGCTGCTCGCAGGCATTATTTTAATCCCGAGCGGGGCCACGCTCTGGATGATTGGGCACAAAATAGCCAGCCCCGTGCCACCCGATGCCTGGGACTTAAGCATCACCGGGCTTGGCGCGCTGGTTGTTAATTTAATCTGTGCTTTTTTGCTGGTGCGCTTTCGCCACCACCAAGGCAGCTTAACGCGCGCAGCTTTTCTCTCGGCACGCAACGATGCGCTGGCGAATGTCGCTATTATTGCCGCCGGGGTTGTCACTCTGTTTTGGCATTCCGCCTGGCCCGATCTCATCATAGGCTTGGCCATTTTATTGCTGAATTTAGATGCCGCACGCGCCGTGTATCGTGCCGCACGCAAAGAGCACGCCCAAGCCCAAGCGCCGCGTGCTTAAAAAACGCGCCACACGGCGGCTAAAACGTTGGCCAAACGCCTTTGGCTATCGATTGAGCCACTTTATTGCTATAAAACGCCACGTTAGCGTTCTCATAAGGCTCGGTATCGTTAGCTGTCATCACGCGATACCAACCGCTATATATCGCGGCGAGTTGCGCTGGCGTATAGCCATCCACCTTGCGCGGATCGGCATTATCGGAAGCCAACTGCGCCAGCTGTTTTTGGGTGAGTTCAGCTATATGCACCACGGTTTCAACCAGCAAATCCTTGCTGTGCGCAGGGGCCGTGCGCGCTAAAATCGCGGCGGCCTCTTTCACCGCTTGGGGGTGATCTTGCAAAATTTTTGCCACCGAATCGAGCATATCGGCTGAACCTGTCAACGCGCGGCTGGCCGGCACGGGAAAGCCGTTGCCGCCTGTCGATTCCACCTGCAACTTGGCAATCGCCACCACGATGCGCAAGCGCGGCAAATTTAATTCACGCGCGCGCCGATCGGCAATTTTGAGCGAATCGGGGGTAATGGCCATGCCGCTGCCTAGCCATTTTTGAATCGTGGTGGAGAGATTTTCCCGCTCGATATACTGCATTTGGCCGATATTCCAAGGGAGAATTTTATCGACCAGCACCTCGCGCACTAATTTCTTCTCGTTTGATTGGGCACTCGGTGCCGTCATAATTTGCGTAGCGGCCGAGGGGCTACAGGTGCCATAGAGCGTTTTATCATCGCCATTGACCACATCAGACAAGGTAATATCTACCGTGCCATCGGGGTTCATTGCCGCAATTAAGCCATCGGCATAACCATCGTTCATCAGGTTTTCAGAGTAGAGCGGAATAAACACGCGGCTCCCCACAGCGAAGGGCGCGGCCTCGGCCACCCCGCCCACAACCAACAACAATAAGGCAAACAATACGTTCATGAATCAACCCTTAATAAAAACGACACCGTGGTTATAGCATCGATGGAACTGAAAAAATACACCGTGCGAGATGCCTGGGGCTTGCTTGAGGTAATCCAGATTGATCAGGAAATCACCCTGCAATTTGGCAACCACACCGCCCAATCCGGCTGGGACCCCAATCACCCCGAGCAACTCGCGTTTGGCTACTACCAAGCCCTGTGCGTGGGCTTGGTGCTGCACCCCGCGCCCCAACGGTTAAACCTATACGGCCTCGGTGGGGGCGTATTAGCGCGCTATTTGCTGGAATATACCGAACTTTCAGTCCAAGTGCTCGATTTGCGCCCCCAGCTGGCCAAGATCGCCCGCCAGTATTTTGGCTTAGATACCGAACACCCGCGCTTAACCTTGCATTTTGCGGATATAAGCGCGAGCGATGAACTGGCCGTCATCCCACCCTGCGATGTGATTTGGGTTGATCTGTTCGATGAGCAAGGCATGGTGCCCATCCCCACCCGCAGCTTGGCCGTACTGGCCGATCAGCTCGATGACACCGGCGTGTTATGCCTCAATATTTGGCGCAACGCCTTGGATGAAGTCACCGACCTCACCCGGGCATTGGCCCGATTTTTTGATGCAAACCCCGTAAGCATCCCCGTGCCCCATCGCTACAACAGCGTATTGTGTTATCGCAAAACCCCGTGGACACCCAGCGATTTGATGCGCATCCACAGCCGATTGGGCAATTTCTCAGGCCCCATGCAAACCACCTTGCGCGAATCACTGCCGTGGGTAGAACCCCTGCCGCAAAACCGCCGCCGCTGAAATTAAGCCAAGGCCGCCAGCACCGCTTGGGCCGATGAATGCTCCAACCCCGATTCATCCACCCCCAACCATTCAACCACGCCATTTTTGACAATCATGGCGTAGCGTTTAGAGCGCAGGCCCATCGCGCCATTGCTCATATCGCGCTCCATGCCGATCGCCCGGGTAAACATGCCGTTACCGTCCGATAAAAACCGAATTGTTTGCTCATCCACACCCAAGTGCTGCGCCCAAAATTTCATCACGAACGGGTCATTAACCGCCACGCAAAAAATCTCATCGATGCCCTTGGCGCGAATTGCCTCGGCCTGCACCACAAAACCCGGCACATGCGCATCCGAGCAGGTGGGGGTAAATGCGCCCGGCACGGCAAAAATCACAATGTTCTGCCCTGAAGCAAGCTCGCTTACCGCGCAACCGTTCAAGCCCTGCGCCCCGCGATAATGAAGGGTAGCATCGGGTAGTTTTTGGCCGACTTCGATCATGATTTAACTCCTTAAATATACAAACCCAATAAGAAACCCGCACCATTTCGGGCGCGGGTTTAAGCCAAGTTCAACGCATTAAACGCTTATTGATCCGGCCAGTTTTATCCGTGATTGTCCGCTAAGTCGTAGGGTGCGCCATGCGCACCATTTGACCCATCGGTGCGCAGGGCGCACCCTACGGTTTCATGGATTATTCGTGCCGAATCAATAGCAACTAAACCCGACCGTACACCTCAGCGCCTTTTTTTACAAACTCAATCGACTTTTCTTCCATGCCTTTTTTAATGGCATCCAGCTCATCGAGCCCCAGTGTTTCGGCGTAATCGCGCACATCTTGGGTAATTTTCATCGAGCAGAAATGCGGCCCGCACATCGAGCAAAAATGCGCCACTTTATGCGCATCGGCCGGCAGGGTTTCATCGTGGTATTCCCGCGCACGCTCGGGGTCAAGCCCCAAATTGAACTGATCGGCCCAACGGAATTCAAACCGCGCTTTCGATAACGCATTATCCCGCACCTGCGTACCCGGAAAGCCTTTAGCCAAATCAGAAGCATGCGCCGCAATTTTGTAGGCAATCACGCCTTCGCGCACATCGTTTTTATCTGGCAAGCCCAAATGCTCTTTCGGGGTCACATAACACAGCATCGCCGTACCATACCAGCCGATATTCGCCGCGCCAATCGCGCTCGTAATGTGATCGTAGGCGGGGGCAATATCGGTTACGAGCGGTCCTAAGGTATAAAACGGTGCCTCAAAGCAATCGGTTAATTCCTTATCCATATTCTCTTTAATCATCTGCAAGGGCACATGGCCAGGGCCTTCGATCATCACCTGCACATCGTGCTTCCAGGCAATTTGCGTGAGCTCGCCCAAGGTTTGCAGCTCGCCGAATTGCGCCGCATCGTTCGCATCGGCCAAGCAGCCCGGGCGCAGGCCATCGCCTAAACTAAAGCTCACGTCGTACGCTTTCATGATCTCGCAGATGTCTTCAAAATGCGTGTACAGGAAGTTTTCTTTGTGATGCGCCAAACACCATTTGGCCATAATCGAGCCGCCGCGCGACACAATGCCCGTCACCCGATCGGCCGTGAGCGGCACATAACGCAGCAGCACGCCCGCATGGATGGTGAAATAATCCACGCCCTGCTCGGCTTGCTCAATTAACGTATCGCGGAACATCTCCCAAGTGAGGTCTTCGGCCTTGCCGTTCACTTTTTCCAGCGCCTGATAAATCGGCACGGTGCCAATCGGCACGGGCGAATTGCGCAAAATCCATTCACGGGTTTCGTGAATGTTCTTGCCGGTGGATAAATCCATAATCGTATCCGCGCCCCAGCGAATACCCCAAACCATCTTCTCTACTTCTTCTGCAATACCGGAGGTGGTGGCTGAATTACCCAAATTGCCATTAATTTTCGTGCGAAAATTTCGGCCAATAATCATGGGCTCAATTTCAGGGTGATTAATATTCGCGGGGATAATCGCCCGCCCGCGCGCAATTTCAGAGCGTACGAACTCGGGGGTAATTTCATCGGGAATCTCAGCGCCGAACGAATGCCCCTTGTGTTGACGCAGCAAAGCCTTGTAGCGCGGATCGGCGCGCATTGCTTGCACGCGGTTATTTTCCCGAATCGCCACAAATTCCATCTCAGGGGTAATAATGCCTTGGCGGGCATAATGCATTTGGCTTACATTTTTGCCCGCTTGCGCTTTGATGGGCGTGCGGATATGCGAGAAGCGCAAGCCCGCCGTTTTCGGATCGTGCAAGCGCGCTTGGCCAAACTCGGAAGAAGGCCCGATCAGCGCAACCGTATCATTGCGCTCGGCAATCCAATCGGTGCGCAGCGGCGTTAAGCCTTTGAGTAAATCAATATGAGCGGCGGGATCGGTATAAGGGCCTGAGGTATCGTAAATCGTAATGGGCGGGTTAATTTCCACCCCGCGATCGGTGCGCGTGGGGCTTAAAGTGACCTCACGCATTGGCACGCGAATATCGGCGCGCGAACCTATTTGAAAAATTTTGTGGCTACCCGCAAACGGCGCAATCACAGAGGCAGACAATTCCGCCGTTTTGCTTAAAAAATCATTCGGCACAGCGCTCATGGCAAACCCCATTCAATTGAATTAAAAAAATTGGAGGAAGCGCAGAAGAACTGCCGACTTCCCTCCGCCGGTGCAAGCCGGATCAGGTTCCAAGGGACTCTCTCAGCCACCCCACGCCATGCGCGGGCAGCACCCCCAGTCGATAAGCGTGACCGTACCGCAGACGAGATAAAAAGTCTATGCCCCAAGCGCGTACTCGGGCTTTTACCCAAGCCTTAGCCTTGGCGGGCGCACCACGCAACCACAAAAAAAATCCGCATAGTCATAACCCCCCGCATTCGGTATATTTAGCTGATTTTGTTGGCACCCGCTGCCCCACCCGAATTTATTTCACAGGATTTCTCCCAAAAATGATGGCTTTTGATACTGAATTGGCGCGTTTTAATATGGTTGAGCAACAAATTCGCCCCTGGGATGTGCTCGATAAACGCGTGCTCGACACCTTATTCAAAATCCCGCGTGAGCAATTTGTCGCCGCAGAACAGCGCAATCTCGCCTTTTCTGACACCCCCTTGCCCATCGGTTTTGGTGAAACCCTGCTCCCCCCCGTGGTGGAAGGCCGCATACTCCAAGTGCTCAATATCGCCCCGCAGGAACGCATTTTAGAGATTGGCACCGGCACCGGTTTTTTCACCGCCTGCTTAGCCAATTTAGGCAACAGCGTGCACAGCGTTGATATTCACCCCGAATTTACCGCCGCTGCTGGCGAACGGCTCAAAGCCCTCGGCATTGAGCGGGTCGTACTCGAAACCGGTGATGCCGTTACGGGCTGGGCGCAAAATGAACGGTTCGATGTGATTGTGATCACCGGCGCGGTGCAAACCATTCCTGAATCGTACCGTCAGCAACTCAATGTCGGTGGGCGGTTATTCGCCATTGCCGGTCAAGCGCCCATCCTCTCGGGGCGCTTAGTAACGCGCCACCCCGATGACCGCTTTACCACCGAAAATTTATTTGAAACCGCCACCAAATACCTAATCGGTGCCGAGCCCAAACCGCATTAATCTCGTCTTGGCACGTTCACGCCACGCAGGTGGGCGAAGGCCGGGTAAAAATCGCCCCCACCGTTGCCCAATTTTGCGCTACAGTAAGAATCAATTAGCCAGCTAACAATATTTAGGTGAATCGATCATGGCCACCCCCCGCACCCCCCTCGTATTGCAGCGATTCAACCGCCTAAGCGCCCTCGCGCTGGCCATTCTTATGGGGTTTGGTGTGCCCGCACTGGCGGCAGACAACCCCGCCAGCAATTTAACCGACATTGTTAACCTAGCCGCTCAAAACGATCAAACCCTAAAAGCCGCCGATCAAAACCGCATGGCCGTGGCTGAAAACCGCCCCATTGCCATTGCCCAATCCAATTTATTACCACAAATTAATGGCGTAGCCGGCGCCAGCTACAACCGCACCGATGTGCTCTCAGGCGGCCTAGCCACCGCCCCCAAAACCATCGCAGGCGCCGGCACCAACCTCGGCATCAACTTAAACCAAGTGATTTACAACCGCATCGATAGCCTCAATTTAGGCATTGCCGATCTGCAAGCCAAACAAGCCGAGCTCGATTACGCCGCCGCCCAGCAAAACCTGATTTTGCGCGCCGCATCCGCCTATTTTGCCGTGCTTAAAGCCAATGCCGGCTTACAATTGGCCATCGCCAGCCAAAATGCGTTTAAAAACCAGTTAGAACAAGCACAAAAGCGCTATGAAGTGGGTTTAATCGCCGTTACCGATGTAGCCAACGCCCAAGCCAATTTCGACAAAGCCAATGCCGACATCATCACCAACCGCAATGCGTTGGAAAACGCCCGCGCCGCGCTCGCCACCCTCACCAACGAAATGCCCGGTGAATTAAGCGACATTCAAACCAACCTAGCCACACCGCGCCCCAATCCAGAACACAGCCAAGATTGGATAGCACTGGCCCTAAAACAAAACATCACCCTGCAAAGTGCCGAAATTGGCGGCCAAATCGCCCAAGAAAACATCGCCATTAACCGCGCCGCCGCCGCCCCAACCGTCAACCTCGTGGGGCAATATGGCTACAACGGCGCACCCAGCCAATTTAATGGCAACCAAACCACCAATTTAGCAGGCAGCATTGGGGTTCAAGTCGCCGTACCGCTGTACACCGGCGGGCGCATCAACGCCAAATCGCGCCAAGCCGCGTTTCAATATCAGCAAACGCAAAATCAAATCGAAAACCTACGCCGCCAAACCCAGCAAGGCACCGCCAACGATTACCGTGGCGTGCTCACCAACCTAAGCGAAATTACCGCGTATGAACAAGCCGTCGAATCGGCCCGCACCAGCCTAGCCGCCACCCAAGCCGGCTACCAAGTGGGCACACGCACCATTGTCGATGTATTAAATGCCCAAACCCTCGTCTTTAGCGCCATGGCCAACTTCCTCAACGCCCGTTACAACTATTTAATAAGCTCGCTGCAACTTAAAGCCGATACCGGCCAGCTCACCCTGAACGACATCGAAGCCATCAACGCCGAGCTCATTGCCGGCAAAACCAATGCCCTCATCGCCCCCCTCATGAGCAATGCCGCAGAAAGCCCCCAAGCCCAGCAAAAAATGATCGAACGGGTTATAGAGCGCGCCAAAAAAACCACAGCAACCGATGCGAATTAACCCTGTCAATCTGTGTAAAAAACGTGAGCCTAAAGCCTAACCCCATTCGCGCCATGATACTCGCGGCGGGGCGCGGCGAGCGCCTGCGCCCCTTAACCGACCACACCCCCAAACCGCTCATCCCCGTGCAGGGCAAACCTCTCATCGTGCATCATATTGAGCGATTAGCCGCCGCAGGCATCACCGACATCATCATCAACTTAAACCACCTAGCCGAACAAATCCCAGCAGCCTTAGGCGATGGCAGCCGCTGGGGCATTCGCCTGCACTACTCGTGGGAAAACCACCTGAATGAACACCTAGAAACCGCCGGCGGCATCCGCCACGCCCTGCACCTATTAAGCGACCCCTTCTTGCTTGTAAATGGCGATATATTTACCCACTACCCGTTTGCCGAATTACTCAACACCCCGCTCGCGCCTGATGCCTACTTCAACCTTGTATTGGTTGAAAACCCACCACACCACCCCCAAGGCGATTTTGGCTTAACAGAGCACAACCAGCTCACCCTCTGCCCCACCGCAACCCGCCCCGTGCACCCTTGTTACACCTATGCCGGCATCGGCCTGTATCGCACAAGCCTTTTTGCGAATCTCCCAGAAGGCCGCCGGGCTTTAGGCGGGTTATTAAAAGAAAAAATCGCAGAGCAACGAGGGCAAGGCCAGTATTTTGGAGGCGCATGGATTGATGTCGGCACGCAAGCGCGTTTAATCAAAGCGGAGCAAATGAATTGAACTGGGTTATTTCCAGCTAATAAGCATTTTTATGCACAAACCCACGGAATATCGTGAGTAAAATAATTTTTAAATCAAACATCAGCGACCAATGCTCGATGTAATACAAATCGTATTCCACGCGTTTTTGCATTTTCTCCAAGGTATCGGTTTCGCCGCGCCAGCCGTTAATTTGAGCCCAGCCGGTAATGCCGGGCTTCACCTTGTGACGCAGCATATAGCCATCAATTTGTGATTTATAAAATTCGTTATGCTCGACCGCATGAGGGCGCGGGCCTACGATGGACATCCGGCCTTGCAATACATTAATAAATTGCGGCAATTCATCTAGGCTTGTTCTGCGCAGAAAAGCCCCGAAACGCGTTACCCGGCTGTCGCCTTTCACGGCTTGGGGCACTTCACCCTCATCATCAGCCTGATGGCGCATGCTACGAAACTTATAAATATTAAAAGGTTGGCCATCCCAGCCATGCCGCTTTTGTTTATATAAAACAGCCCCCTTGGAACTGAACTTAACCCCCAGCGCAATCACCATAAGCAATGGGCTAACCAACAAAATAATCAATAAAGCCAAAACCCGATCTTCCACCCCTTTAACGATGCGATTCGCACCCGTCATAGGCGAGGCGGTTAAATCAATCATCGGCACATTCATCACCTGAGATATACCGTGGTTAATTAAAAACAAACCGAATAAATCCGGTACAAAGCGCACATTGGCAGTCGAAAAGCGTAATTTTTCTAACACGCTTTTTAATTGCAGGCTTTGATCCAGCGGCACCGCAATCCACACCTCATCAACCGGATGGTTTGACACATAAGCCAGCAGCGCATCCAGCGGCGCCACCTCATGCTCTGGCAGCATAGAATCGGGCGGGTTGCTGCAAAACACCGCCACCACCTTAAACCCCGCCCAGCGCTCGGTTGTGGCCCGCGCAATTAAATCGCGCGCTAAAGCCCCACACCCCACCACCACCGCCGAATGATAATTCAACCCGCGCTGGCGCAAGCGGCGCAGCAAAAAATACACCCCCAACCGCGAGGCCACCAAAGCGCCCCCCCCCAGCAACCCCCATTGCGCCAACCAAAGCCGAGAAAAGGTTTCAGCCTCTTTAGCCAACACCAAGCCAATAAGCAACGCCACAAACACCAACAGCCAAGCACTAAGCACCCGCAACGCCGGGGAGGCCAAACCGCGCGCGCGCCACGAGTCATACACACCAAACAGTGGGAACACCACCAGCACAAGCAAACCGCCCAACACCAGCAAAGTGCCATAAGCAACCGGCAAAGACCCAGCTGCCCAGCCAAAACGCCAAGCAAACACAAGCAAACCCGCCACAACCACCAGCCCCACATCCATCAGGCGTGAGAACCAGGCGATGAGCAGGCCATGAGAACGAAGGGCGGTGCGGTTCAACAAAGTAGATTCCAAAATGCAATGGGGGCAATGGGGCAATGGGCGAAAATGCGAGTTTACACCAAGCCATTACCTGATGAGGCGGGGAATGGCTAGATTAAAACCCAGCCTTAGCCGCATTAAAGCGCTTTTGCCGTTGAGCCTTGCACCCACAGAATATCAACAAAAAGCACCCTACTCAGCCTCGCCAAAACCCACGATGCATGCTAAATAAGCGCTTTAAACCCAAGGGAAGCCCGCGCTCTGCCCGCCCTAGGCGATAGCCCAAATACTTCAACCCCGTGCGCAAGAGTGCCGAAGGAATCAGCCAAGGCGCCTGTTTGAACAAATAAAACAACTCGGAACGCACAAACCGCCCCCCTTCCCCTTCGGGCTTACCAAAGGCATCCAACAACCACGCTTCGCGGGCGTGGAACACCCCAATATCAAAATACCGGCGAAATTCTTGGCGCAATGAATAATCGTGCGAGTGATAAACCAACGCGTCGGCCTGATACGCTACCTTTAAGCCGGCGAGCAACATTTTGGCCGCCACAAACGTATCTTCACCCAAAATAATATTGCGCGGAAACCCACCCACCGCCATTAGCGCCGAGCGCCGATACGCCGCGAATGAATTCGATGAAAAC
>NCFS01000047.1 GCA_002281295.1 Halothiobacillus sp. 35-54-62
TGCAGCCCGAATATGATCAGTTTGTTAAGGGTTATCCTAAAACGACGGAATACAAAGCGGCGCATATCCTAGTTAAAACAAAAGAAGAAGCCGACGCGATTATCAAACAGCTCGATAGTGGCACGCCATTTGCCCAACTAGCAGAAGAAAAATCACAAGATCCCGGTTCAGCCAAACAAGGGGGAGAGCTTGGCTGGTTTGCACCCGATCAAATGGTGCCCGAATTTTCAGCAGCGGTTGAAAAGCTCAAAAAGGGTGAAATTACCCAGCAACCCGTTAAATCACAATTCGGCTGGCATATCATCAAACTCGAAGACAGCCGAGAAGCGCAGCCACCCACGTTCGCGCAGCTCAAAACCCAGCTCGAAAATCAATATAAGCGGACGGCTGTCGCCAATTTAATTAAAGAACTGCGGGCTAAAGCCACCATTGATCTAGTCGCACCACCTGCCGCCCCAAAAGCTGCAGCGTCAGAACCTGCAGCCACCGCCCCTGCAACGCCCACCGCCCCGACAGCGACCGAGAGCGCGGCACCCAAAGCCCCGGCAGAACCTGCGACCAAACCAGAATAAAAGCAGGCAAACGCAAAATGCAAAACCCCCACATGCTGGGGGTTTTTTAATGCACAAATAAGAAGTTAATTTTTCAGAAAATTAGCTTAATTCCGCCGAACCCACCGAATAAATCAAATACAAGGAGCCCAAAATAAGGCCCACAATAATGAGAACGGCGACAACGAAATGGCGGCCAATAAAATCAACAAGCTCCGCTTCGGTTCTCTGAACTTTTGCCCGCCAATCAAAATAGCGACGCACCACCAAAAAGGCGGCGATCAAACAAATAACAATAAACCCAATCGCCAAGCCATAATGATGCAACCAATCGACGATGACATGAATATAGTTGCCAAAGAAATAACCTAAAACAATAAACTCACTAATCCCGATAATCACAGCGGGCGTATTAAACCTCAAAAACACACCATAATTTAATTTAAAAACACCGGCCATCGCGGGCGTAATCCAAGACAATGGGCCGCTAAGACGGGCAATAAACACGGCAAAGGCACCCCGCTTTTCAAAAAAGGCCACGCCTTTTTCGTAGTTATCCTGATGAATTAAACGACCTATTAACGGCCAGTGCTGCAATCGATCAAACAAACCCATGCCATATCTTCGCCCCATCCAATAACTTACGTTATCACCTAAAATGCCGCCGGAATAAAGCACAATCATGACCAGCCATAATTCCAGCACCTTCATGCCCGCAAGAATGGCACCGGCAAGAAAAAACAACTCACCCAACACAACCAGTGAAAAGGGAATAACCGTTTCAAAAAATGCACCAAAAAATAAAATCAAATATGCATAATTACGATTCTGCTGTAAAAACGGGATAACTTGTTCAAACGAAGAAAAATTACCGAATGACATCATAGCTCCGTTTCTTTTTCATCCGAACGGGCATTAAGGCTTCAATCAGCCAACGAAACCCTTGCCTGAAATACCCTTTGGCCTCAAAACGCCGCACTGAAGTGGTAATTTGGTCACTCGGGATAAAGAAAAAACGCCCATATCGACGGCATTCACGAATAAAAACTAAATCTTCAGAGAATGATAATTCAGGATCAAATCCAATACCGCGCGCAATGGGCGCACGGGCAACCTGAATCGCATAAGAACTGCGCGTGACGCGGTGAATAAAATCATAAAAACCAAACCAGCCGCGCGCGTAGCCACTGGCAGGCTCAGCCGGCAAAACACGCGTTGTACCGACACTAAGTGCCATTGAACCGTGTCGATTGATCCAAGTATTTATTTGGTGCAGTGCGTGGGGGGCAAATTGCGTATCCGCATCACAAAAAATCACCCACTCTGATTGCGCCGCTGCGCGCGATAATCCGGCGTTTTTAGCATTCGAGACGCCTAACGCACTGCGCACCAGCTGAATTGATCGGGCCGATTGATGGGTCGCCACAAACTGCTCAGCAATTGCCCAGGTTGCATCGGTGGATCCATTTTCGACGATAATAATCTCAAAGCGGTCAGCGGGATAGCGCTGCGCCAGCAAGGCATCTAAGGTGCGGCCTAATTCTTTCTCTTCATTATGGGCAGGAATAATAAGAGTAAAGAAGTTTTTATAAATAAGCCGCCCCATGGACTCCATGATTTGGGTGACGGATTCTGTTGTTTTCCAAGGGGGTATAAATAGATTTGTTTGCTTAACGTCATTTAATGCCGCACTTAAATCAAACGCTCGGGTTTGTTCCTTTGAGACGAAGTGGTTCAAACTATCAAGATAATACCCAAGGTATTCTTGCTCGGTTTGGTTTGGGGTGGGAATGAGCAAGGCCTTTTTGCCATGCTCGACTAAATCCATAACGGTTGTATAACCCGCCCGTGAGATAACACACTGGGCACGGTTAAATAATTCTTGCCGTAACAGCCCACTGGCCAGGGGGTAAATAGTTAAATTTTCTTCCTGGAATTCTTGGTAATTTAACCCACCGGCTTTCGCATCGCCTAAGATAAAAACCTTAACGCCTGCCAGTTGGCGTGCCTGCTGAAGCAGACTTTGAACAAAGGTTTGCTTATGCTCTTGCAGGTAGCCACTGATAACAAATAAATAATCAATATCTTGATTAACACTTAAGTGTGGATAGGACGAGAGTATGCCAATATACTGATTTTTTGCATCATTAAGCACGGGGGTATGAGACAAATTGCCCGATAAATTATTACTTGGGCAGGGGTAATCGGGAATAAATATTTGATCAAATTTTTTTAATGCGGCTGCATTTAAATGATCACTCAGCCAACTAATTTCTTTAAGCCCCTTGGGTGGCACAAAAGCAATCTGATGAGATAATATAAACGAAGGAGACCATCGGCTATAAAATCCGTAGCGACCATCACTGAAAATAAAATCATATTCTGTTGATTTTTGCTCAAACTCTCGATGTTCTTTTTGAATAATGATCCATGTTTTTATCAGATCTAAAACGAGATAACGATAAAAATGCCAGCCAATCCCGCGTTCAAGGGGGGGGTAATCTGGCCTATCTTGCCAGTCGATTGCGTTGCTTTCTGTCAATTCTAATCGCATAAAGGCGAGCGCATTGCCCGTTGATACAATCGTAATTTGATAACCTTGAGCTAAAAAGGCATTAATTAAAACGAGGCTGCGGGTGGCGTGACCCAAACCCAAAGAGCTAACGGCAAATAATGCGCGGGGCGCCGTTGTTATAACGGGTTTAACCGAATTATGACCCGAGTTTTTGACGTTGCTGTATTGATTGGCTTGCATTACTGTTCATTCAGCCTCGGCATGAGTTCAACCATATTGCACGGCTGGGTTCGATAATCGAGTTGCTTTTGAATAATGTGATTCCAAGCATCTTGGCAGGCACTCGTGGAGCCGGGCAACACAAATAAATACGTACCATTGGCCACACCCGCCGTCGCCCGCGATTGCAAGGTTGAAGAACCGATGATTTGCCATGAAACCATTCGAAACAGCTCTCCAAAGCCTTCAATTTCTTTATCCAGAAGGGGTTTAATTGCCTCTGGCGTGCCATCGCGCCCGGTCAGGCCGGTGCCTCCTGTGGTAATAACCACTTGGCAGGCGGGCTCGTTAATCCAGGCGGACACCACCGCACGAATGGCGTAGGTGTCATCTCGAACCATTTGCCGATCAAATAGCGTGTGCCCCGCTTGGGTGAGCAACGCCTGCAAGGCATCCCCCGATCGATCGTCGGCCAAACTGCGGGTATCTGAAACCGTGAGTACGGCAATATTTAAGGGCATAAACGCGCGCGGTATCATGAGCTATCTCCTGATGGATTCAACCTGATGGATTCAAATAGGGGGGAACACCGTGCTGCGAATTATGTTTTGGCCTAGGCAGTGCATCTTTGGGAGCAGCACTTGCGCACTTTATACACGTTAAATACTGCCCTAGCATGACCATTCGACCATAACTGTGTTCAACCCATTGGCGATCAATCCAAGGGGGATTATGCCGGACATGCTGGTGGTGTCCGCAGGCTAATCGAGCGAACCAATCTCCTTGGGTATCTCGATGAAACGAGCAGATGGCACGGGCTGGCGCGCTCGCAGGCGCATCTAGGTTTGGAGCCAAATCCATCCTCATGCCAGACAAGACCCCTTATTCGCGGGGCACGGCCCACAAATCATGTTCATCGGCATCTGTAATTTCGACTTCAACAAAATCGCCGGGGCGCACATCGGTAATATCAGGCAAAAAGACAACGCCATCAATCTCGGGCGCATCGCCAGCCCCTCGGCCTATAGCGCCGGACTCATCCACTTCGTCGATTAAAATTGCCATCGTTTGGCCAATTTTACCGGCCAACTTGGCTGCGCTAATCTCCGCCTGTTTTTCCATAAACCGAGCTAACCGCTCTTGCTTGAGCGATTCTGGCACCGGGTTGGCTAATTGATTAGCGGGCGCGCCATCAACGGGCGAATAGGCAAAGGCACCCACGCGATCGAGCTGCGCTTCGTCGAGGAAATCGAGCAATTGGTTAAAGTCGTCTTCGGTTTCACCGGGAAATCCCACGATAAAAGTGGAGCGCAGGGTAATTTCGGGGCAAATGGCGCGCCAAGTTTTGATGCGCTCCAACACGTTTTCACTGGATGCGGGGCGTTTCATGACTTTAAGAATGCGCGGGCTGGCATGCTGGAAGGGAATATCCAAATAAGGCAGGATTAACCCTTCAGCCATAAGGGGAATGACGTCATCCACATGCGGATAGGGGTAGACATAGTGCAGGCGAATCCAAGCATCCATTTGCCCAAGCTCGGCGGCCAGTTCTTTAAAGCGGGTTTTAATGGGCTTGCCGCCGAAAAAATCGAGCTTGTACTTGGTATCTAAACCATAGGCGCTGGTATCTTGCGAGACAATCAACAGTTCACGCACGCCCGCATTGACAAGATTTTGCGCCTCGGTAAGCACATCCCCAATGGGTCGGCTCACTAAATCTCCGCGCATACTGGGGATGATACAAAAACTACACCGATGATTGCAGCCTTCAGAAATCTTGACATAAGCATAATGACGCGGGGTTAATTTAACGCCAACGGCCTGTTCAAATTGAGACAACCTCGGGGTGGGGATTAAATCAAGGAACGGTTCGGCTTGCTGCGGTACATGCTGATGCACCAAATCCATTACCTGGCCGTAGGCTTGGGGGCCGGTAATGGCCAAAACGCTGGGGTGCGCTTGCTTAATGAGTGCACCGTCATCACGCGCGCCCAAGCAACCGGTCACAATCACTTTGCCATTTTCAACCAAGGCCTCACCAATGGCATCGAGCGATTCTTCGGTGGCCGAATCAATAAAGCCGCAGGTATTGACAATCACCAAATCGGCATCTTGATACGCACTGGAAACAACATACCCTTCGGCACGCAATTGCGTCAAAATTCGCTCAGAATCGACTAACGCCTTGGGACAGCCCAGGCTTACAAAGCCGACACGCGGCGCAGATGCATTCATAGTTTGGTGACTCAATGATGGGGGCAAAAAACAAAACCCGAAGGGTTAGGGCGCGGGATGATCCGCAGCGGGCGGGCGGGTTTGGCTGTACTCTTCAAGCCGCCCATCGGCATGTTGCACATGCACTTTGAGATTATTGCGGTCGGCAAACTGCAAAACGGCATCAAACATGGCTGCGTTTTCAGTTTGCAGCGCAGGTTCAATCGCTAAGACTTTTTGCCCATCCAATACGGCGGGGTGCAATCGATCAGAAAAAACCAACCGATGCTGATCGAAGGTAGCATCCCAGCTTGCCAGTCGATCAATCCAATCACTCGGGCGAAATCGCGCACCCGATTTCGTGACTGACTCAATAAGAAAACGATAAGACATGAGGGTACTCAAAATGAATTCTGGTGGATATTAAAAATCACCTGATTCCCAGCGAGAAACCAAGTAAATTGCCTTGCATTCTAATTTAATTAAGCCATAAAAGCACTTGGCAGAATTGCCAACTATTCGCCTAACCCTATTTTAAGAGGCGCTTGATGATAAAAACGCACGCCCCCGCCCTGTTGCCCGTCGTGATTATCAATACGGGCGGCACGCTCAATAAGCGCTACGACCCCTTATCCGGTGCTTTATATGTGCCATCCGATGAGGCCGCCATCTTGCGGTTGATTCACAGTGCATCGCCTAATCTGGCGCTTCACTTGCTTGGTTTAGGGCACAAAGATAGCTTGGATATGACCGATTTTGATCGCAGCGCTTTAGTTGCCACCATCCAATCGCTACCCAGCGCGATGGCCGCAGCACCCATTATTGTTGTGCATGGCACCGATACCCTGCATTTAACCGCACGATATTTGGATGAGGCTCATTTAAATCGCCTGGTTATTCTCACGGGGGCCATGCAGCCTGTCAGCATTGATCCGATTGAAGCGGCAGTGCACTTAGGCTTGGCACTGGGTTTTGCCGCCGCCGAGCCGCCAGCCGGCATTTATATTGCTATGCATGGGCGCGTGCTGCCCTACCCTACCCTCTTAAAAAACCGAACATTGGGCGTGTTCCAGCCCGTGGGCACCGCATAAAAAAACCCCGCCGAGGCGGGGTGTTCATTTAACTTAAACTAAGCCGGTTCAAAACCGGTGGGCATTACGCTTTGCAGTCAGTTAAGCCTGGATTGCCTTTTACGCCAATCAATTTAGGCTCATTGATTTTAACGGGCTTGATATGTTTTTTATCTTTCAGCCAAGTTTCCATCTGATCCCAAATCATTTTGCCGGTATCGCCAGGGATTTCACCCGGTTTTTGTACCGATGCCCAGCCCGCCACTTTATATTTCGTGTTTGGATCCAGCGGCTTGCCGCCCAATTCCATTTCAGAAATACGCTTGCCTTTGTTTTCATTGGGCGCGCAGGCGTAGGTCATGCCGCCCACGCGAACCATGTCGCCGCCTTGCTGATAGTACGGATCCTTGTTGAAGATGTTGTCGCACACATCTTCAAGAATGCCTTTGATTTGCTCGCCGGTAAATTCATTCACAGTTACGTTAGGATAGGTTAAGCCCACTTCCGTCATCAAATCACCATAGGTGATGGCCTCGCCCGGCACCAAGCTTGTGCCCCAGCGCACGCCCGGAGAGAAAGAAATTTGGCAATCATTTGCATCAATCAATGCTTGGCAAATCAGCTGATCCCATGAGCCAGTGAAATTGCCGCGACGATAGAGCAAGCCTTCGTTGGTGGCGACAACTTCATCCAAGCGTTTTTTCGCGTTGAAGGTTTTGCCTTGGAAGGTGACGTCTTGGTTGGTCATTTTCTCAATCAATGCCGCCATTTCTTTATCGGCTTCGATGAAGTCGGCAAATACTGGCAACAAGGTGTATTTGAAATCTTGCAGCTTGCCGTTTTTGAAGTCCATATCCAGCACACCTAAGTATTTGCTGTTAGAACCGGCATTGGTAACGATGGTTTTGCCGCCCGGATTTTTAACAATCGTGGGGTGCGGGATCGCGTCGTGGGTGTGGCCACCCATAATGGCATCAATACCACTAACCTGTGAGGCCAGCTTCAAATCGACATCCATACCGTTGTGCGACAGCACCACCACGCACTCGGCGCCTTCTTTACGCGCCTTGTTAACCACATCTTGCATATCTTCGGGGTTAATGCCGAAGGTCCAGCCTTCCACCATCCAACGCGGGTTCGCAATCGGGGTGTAGGGGAACGCTTGGCCCACAATCGCGACTTTAACGCCGTTTTGCTCGCGGATGATATAGGGTTTGAATACGCGCTCTTCGAAATCTTCACTGCGAATATTTTGCGCAACGAAGGTCATATTGCCGGCGGCTTCGAGCTGTTTAATGCCTTCTTGCATGCGGTCTTTGCCGTAGGTGGCTTCCCAATGCGAGGTAAACGCATCCAAGCCAAACAGTTTTTGCGCATCAATTTGGCACTGGGCGTTGGTCCACAGCGCTAGGCCAGTGCCTTGCCAGTTATCGCCGCCATCCAGCACCAAGGCGCCCGGACGCTGCGCTTTCATGTGTTTAACCAGGGTTAAAAGGTTCGCATAGCCACCCACTTTGCCGTATTTTTTAGCCAGCTCAACATAATTTAAGCAAGTAAAAGCATGGGCATCAGGGGTATTGGGTTTTAAACCAAAATGTTTTAAGAACGCTTCGCCAACCAAGTGAGGCGGGTTACCTTCCATTGTGCCAATACCCAAATTGATACTGGGTTCGCGGAAGTAAACGGGATCTAACTGAGCATGCGTATCGGTGTAATGCAGGATATGCACGTTACCGAATTTGGGGATTTCATACATATTGCCCGAAGCGCGGTTAACCTTAACCGTGTTCGCGACAGTTTGATTGCCGGTGCCCGCCTGCGCGGTTTCAAGGTTGATGCCGGCGGCTGAAGCCACTGCCAGCATTTGCAAAAATTCCCGACGAGATAAATTCATTCGTTGATCTCCGTTATTGGATTTTCTAAGGACGCGCAGACTTAAAATGCCCTTCGCCCACTATTTTTACCCTAGTTTGTGTGCAGGGCAAACCACTTAAAATTGTTTCAAAACCTAGAATGCAGGCGAAACCGCAGCGTTGAATTTAACCACACTGCCGTAAACCGTGACAATAAAGTTATTTATGCGCGTAAAAGAAAATAAGAAAACGTTAAAATAGCGCAGGTTAGCGCAGGGTAAAACCCCGTGTCTAAGCAAGGCGCGCCGGCAAACTTGGGTCGGTTAAATCCAGCGCGAGTCGCTCGAGCGCCAGTTCATCATTTAAGGGGTGGCTTGCCGTTTGAAGAAACTCAAGCAAAACAGGATGGCATTTAAGCCAATGCGCTTGGGTGTCATGACGGCTTAGTTGCCCGATCAGCGGGGCTAACTGACTTGGCGCCTCAGAGGCAAGCCCAGACTGCACCCGCATTACCTCAACCCAAAGCCGCAGCAGCCAACGGGCAAGGGTATCGCGCGGGATGTTTTGCCAACATTTTACGGTGGCTAAAACCCCGCTATGCCCCTCATTAAGTGCCACCCAGGCTTGGGTGGCCGCCATCCAATCCCAAGCGGGCAGCTGGCCACTGATCAGCTGCTCCTCGCCCATAAACCAGAGCATTTGGGCATCGGCCTCGGTCACGCCTTGGGTATCACACAGCCAGCGCACCATAACCGGGCGGGTCGGCATGGTGACAACCAATCGTTGCACGCGTGATCGGATGGTGGCGGGGAGCAAATCTGCCCGCTCGGCGGTGAGTAAAAACAGGCTACCGGCGGGCGGTTCTTCGAGCAATTTGAGCAAGCTATTGGCGGCATTGCGATTCATGCGTTCGGCCTGCTCAATGAGCGCAATGCGCAATGGGCCATAGCGCGTTAGGCTGAAGGCGTCGATTAACGCCCGTATGTCATCGATAGAAATGCCAGACGCCGAGCCACTGCCCAGCAATTGCAAAATATCAGGATGGGTGCCGGCCAGCCGTAATCGGCAGGCAGGGCACACCTGACAAGCGCCCTCGGCACCCGGTGTGGTGATGGGGGATTGGCACAGGGAATAGGCCATGATGCGGCGCGCCAAACTCATTAATCCCAAACCTCGGGCACCGGTAATCAGTAAACCGTGGGGCAGACGACCGGCTTGCTGCAGGGCAAGAAACTGCGCCCAAGGCGCGCTCAACCAAGGCGTTTGGGCAACTTGAATGCGCTCCTCTGGCCACGCACCATCGGCGGCGCCCGCATCGGCCATCGGCTTTTTTTTTCTCGGTGCCGATTTAGCCATGATGCGCACCCAACGGCAAGGCGGCAATCAATGGAAACCGAGCCTGCAACACGGCGTGAATTTGCGCTTGCACCGCAACCAAAGGCGCCGCCGCATCGATAACCGCAAAGCGGGGGTGCTGGGCGGCCAAATGCAAAAACTCGGCGCGGATGCGTTCAAAGAAATCGGCAGATTCTCGCTCGAAGCGATCGTGCGCACTTAACCCCCGGCGCGCGGCCGCCCGCGCCAGCCCCTCGGCCACGGGCAAATCCAGCAGCAAGGTGAGGTTCGGTTCAAGGCCTTGTTCGGCGGCTGTGGCCAAGGTTTCGATCAAGGATTGATCCATCCCGCGCCCGGCGCCTTGGTACGCCCGCGAAGAATCGGTAAAGCGATCACAAATCAAGACTTTGCCCGCCGCCAAAGCCGGTTTGATTCGATGCGCCACATGCTGCGCTCGGGCGGCAAATAGGAGCATCAGCTCGGCAGGTTCGGCCAATGCCTCGGCGGTGGGGGTCAGCAAAATTTGCCGCATAGATTCCGCAAGCGGGGTGCCGCCCGGCTCGCGGCTACACTCAACCACACAGCCACGCTGGCTAAACCAGGCGGCCACGCCGGCAACGGCGGTGGATTTCCCTGCGCCTTCAACCCCTTCAAGGGTGATAAAAATTCCTGCATGACTCATGGCTTGTTCACGGGTTGCTCATTGGCTTTGGGCGAAATTGCCGGGTTGGCGGCGGCGGTATTGCGTTGATTTTCTAATCGACGCCAAGTTTGCACCGCTTGATTATGCCCCTGTAGGGTACGCGAAAAAGTGTGCCCACCGGTGCCATTGGCCACAAAATAGAGGGCGTCGGTCGCGGCAGGATGCATAACCGCCTGCAATGCCGCCGCCGAAGGCAGGGCAATCGGCGTTGGCGGCAAGCCGGTGTGCAGATAGGTGTTGTAGGGTGTATCGGCTCGCAGCTGCGTCACGGTCAGGCTGCGGGGCGCGGTTTGCTCGTCCACCTGCCCTTGGCTTGCCATGGCCACGCCATAAATCACGGTGGGGTCGGTTTGCAGGCGCATGCCTAGGTTTAATCGATTCACAAACACGCCCGCCACTTCTGCCCGCTCGGCGGGCAAGCCGGTTTCTTTTTCAACGATAGAGGCCAAAATCAACGCGTCATAAGGTGTTTTAAACGGCAAATTGGTCGCGCGCGTTGCCCAGGCGGCATCAAGGCGTGCTTTCATGCCGCGATAGGCTTCTTGCACAATTTTTCGATCGGTGGTGCCGCGCGTAAAAACATAGGTATCGGGGAATAACCAGCCTTCTAAATTAAGGATCGGTAAATTCAAGGTCTTGATAATTTGCGCTTGATTCAACCCCTGCAACGTGTGCGCAAGGGCGGGCTCGGCGGCAAGCGCATTCAAAAAATCTTGCGCGGTATTACCCTCTGCAATGGTGAGGCGATAGCGCACCACATCACCGGCCACCAAGCGATCAAGCCAGCTTAAAAGATGATCTTGTGCGGTGATTTGGTACTCGCCCGCTTGGATATCCCGCGCTTGACCCCGCAGACGAGCAACCCAAGCGAACACCGTGGGATTAAGCCGTGCGCCCGCCGCATCGGCAATGCGGGCAATACGCAAAGCATCGGCGCCGCTCGGGATTTCGATGGTCATAGCCGGTGCATCGGGCGCCAACAGCGGGCGCGTTAGGCTTGTACCGATGAACCCGACGCCCAGCACCAGCCCCGCCAGCAAGCCCAGCGTTAAGCCCCACACAATGAGTAATAAAAGCGCACGCTTCATTTTGGGAGATGGCCTCTTAGGGATTGTGGATCGGCATGCTCAAAAAACCTTCTTGGTTCAGGCTTGAAACCCAGGCCGTTTGCATTAAATCTGCAGGCTTAAACGCGGGATCACCCGCATGGGCCGTCTGATCGGCCAAACACAAGGCCTGCCAGCCCGCTGCCAAGGTTTGAGCCGGCGCCAGCGCCAAGCGTTGTTCTGCGATCGCGCTTGCGGTGGCTTTTGGCCAGAGGATTCGCACTACGGGCTGCACACCGCGCACCGCATTGGTGAGCACCAGCGCGCGGGCCAATGATAAACGCCCCCAAGCCAGAGGCGCCACCTTAACGCCAAAATGCCGAATAAGCAGCCCGCGCACGGTGCCCGCAATGGCCATGCCGGCAATCGGCGGGGTAAACCATTGATTACCCTCAAGCCAGCACAGGTT
>NCFS01000139.1 GCA_002281295.1 Halothiobacillus sp. 35-54-62
CAGGTTTTGGTTGCGGTGCCCGAGCAGCGCTTGGCGGGCTTGCCGCACACCGCCCAGGCGCAAGTTTTTGGTCAGCCAGCTTTGTTTGATGTGACATTTGCCTCGGTTGAAGGGGCGGTGGATACGGCCAGCCGAACCTGGACAGTGCGCTTTAATTTGCCGCAAAACACGGCAACCGAAGCGGGTTTAGGGCAAACCGTCACGCTGTTCTTTGCCGATCAAACCGTGCCTAAAACCGTGCCGATTGGGGCGGTTTTAGGTGAGGGCGATCAAGCGGGCATCTTTGTGGTGCGGGATGGCAAGGCGCTGTTCACGCCGGTTAAGGTGCTTAATTTGAGCCATGAGCACGCGGTGATTCGCACCGATTTGCCCACAGGCACGCCGGTCGTCGCCCTTGGGGTGAACCGCTTGCACGATGGGGAACGGGTGCGCATCCAGCCGGGGTTGGGTTCATGAGCGCCCCGAACCCGATGAACAATCAGCCGCCGCAAGCCGATCGCGGGGGCTTTTCGGGCTTTAATTTGTCTGCCTTGGCCGTGCGTGAGCATGCCGTTACCCTGTATTTCATCATCATGGTGGCCTTGGTTGGTATTTATTCGTTTGTCTCGCTTGGGCGGGCAGAGGATCCTGTTTTTACCATCAAAGTGATGCTGGTCACCGCGCAATGGCCGGGCGCCACTGCCCAGCAAATGCAAGATCAAGTGGCCGATAAGCTTGAAAAAGCACTGCAAGCGGTGCCCTATTTTGATCGGGTAGAAACCTATGCCCGAGCGGGTAGTGTGCAAATGCGGGTGGATTTGCGTGAAGATACCCCGCCCGATCAAGTGCAAAACGCGTTTTATCAGGTACGAAAACACTTAAGCGATGAAGCGCCGAACTTGCCTGCGGGCGTGCAGGGGCCGTTTTTTAATGATGATTTTTCGGATGTGTATTTCACACTTTATGCGCTCACCGCGCCCAAATTGCCCGAACGCGATTTAGCGCGCGAAGCCGAACGCGTGCGCACGGGGGTGCTGGGCGTGCCAGGTGTGGCCAAGGCGCATATTTTAGGTGAGCAACCCGAACAAGTGTTTGTGGATTTAGACCCCCAAAAAATGCACAGCTTCGGGCTAACCCCGGCGGCGATTGGCCAAGCGATTGCCGCGCAAAATACGATTACGCCCGCCGGTTTGGTTGAAACCGCAGGACCGCGTTTATATTTTCGCGTGGATGCGGGGTATGCGGCGAGCAAGCCTGGGCTGGTCGGGCGCATTGAAAACACCGCCTTGAGTGTGGGCGGGCGGGTAATCCGTTTGGGTGATGTGGCATCGGTGCGCCAAGGTTATGCCGATCCGCCGAGTTTTATTATTCAAAATAAGGGCCAAGATGCGGTGATGGTTGGCGTGATTATGGCCAAAAATGCCAATGGTTTGGCCTTGGGTGAGCGCCTTACCCAATTTGAGCAAACCGCGCAAGCGCAACTGCCGCTGGGGGTGACTTTAACCAAGGTGACCGATCAGGCCAATGCGATCAAGCTCGCGGTTAATACGTTTCAGCTGAAATTTTTTATCGCGCTGGGCGTCGTGATGTTAGTCGGGTTTATCGCGCTGGGCTTGCGGGCGGGGCTCGTGGTGGCGCTGGCAGTGCCCTTAACGTTAGCGATTACGTTTGCGGTGATGCTGATGACGGGCAAAAACCTTGATCGCATAACGCTGGGCGCGCTCATTATTTCACTCGGGCTTTTGGTGGACGATGCCATTATTGCCATTGAAATGATGTTGGTTAAGTTGGAAGAGGGTGTTTCGCGCACGGAAGCGGCGGCGGCCGCGTGGCGCATTACCGCCGCGCCCATGCTGGTGGGCACACTGATTACCGTGGTGGGCTTTGTGCCGATTGGCTTTGCACAAAGCAATGTGGGCGAATATGCGGGCAATATTTTTTGGATATTAGGCATTTCGCTCATTGCCTCTTGGGTGGTGGCGGTGGTGTTTACGCCGTATCTTGGGGTGCATTTTTTACCAAAAGTTATGCCGCATCCGGCGGGCGGCGCGGGTATGTATCAAAGCCGAATTTATCGTGGCTTGCGGCGGGTCGTCACCTTTTGCGTTGATTTTCGCTGGTTGGTGGCGGGCATCAC
>NCFS01000048.1:0-15489 GCA_002281295.1 Halothiobacillus sp. 35-54-62
ATTTTGGATGAGCCCACCGCCGGGGTCGATATCGAATTGCGGCGCGGCATGTGGCAGTTTTTAAGCGATATTAACGCGGCCGGCACCACCATTATTCTCACCACGCATTATTTAGAAGAGGCCGAGCAGCTTTGCCGCAATATCGCCATCATTAATGAAGGGCGCATTATTAAACATACCAATATGCGGGATTTATTAGCCACGGTCGCGCAGGAAACCTTTGTGTTGTATTGCAATCAGGCGATTGTCTCGCTGCCGGTTATCCCCGCTGCGGATGCGCGGATAATCGAGCCCGATGTGTTGGAGGTGGATTTAGCACAGGGGCAATCTTTATCGGATGTGTTTGAGGTATTGCGCGGCCAAGGGATTGAGGTATTGCGCATGAAAAACAAAACCAATCGGTTGGAAGAGCTCTTTTTGAAACTCGTTAATCAAAGCAATGGGGCAAATCAATGAGCCGCCGATCCACTGAACCTGAGCTGCCGATCTCGGGGGCATTCCCCAAACCAAGCCGTGGGCTTAGCCCCGCCCAAATGTGGCACGCCTTTTCTATGCTGCTGACGCGTGAAATTTTGCGCTTTGGCCGCATTTGGGTGCAAACCATTTTGCCGCCGATGATTATGACTTCATTGTATTTCATTGTGTTCGGGCATTTAATCGGCCCGCGCGTGGGGGAAGTTGAAGGCGTGCCCTACATTAGCTTTTTGGTGCCGGGGCTAATTTTAATGTCGGTAATTACCCAAAGTTATGCGAACGTCGTGTCTTCGTTTTATGGGGCGAAATTTGCCCGCCATATCGAAGAATTGCTGGTATCGCCCATGCCGCACTGGCTGATTATTTTGGGCTATTTGGCCGGCGGCGTGGCGCGCGGGCTGGCGGTGGGCGCAGCGGTTACATTGGTTGCGGTGTTTTTCGCCAAAATTCAAGTGCATGATTTTACGGCGTTAATTTTGGTGATGGTGCTTACCTCTGCCGTGTTCTCATTGGGTGGCATGATTAATGCGATTTACGCCAATAGTTTTGATCACATCTCAATTGTGCCCACGTTTGTGCTCACCCCGCTCACGTATTTAGGGGGCGTGTTTTATTCTATTCAAATGTTGCCGCCCTTTTGGCAGCAGGTGTCGCTGTTTAATCCGATTTTGTACATCATTAGCGGGTTTCGCCACGCCATGCTGGGCATTTCCGATGTGCCGGTATATAGCAGCTATTTAATTTTGATTGCGGCCATTATTGTGTTGTATAGCTTTACGCTGTTTTTGTTTCATCGCGGTATTGGGATGCGGGGATAATGTATGAATAATCAACAAATTGAGTTGCTCTCTCCCGCCCGCGATGCCGATATTGGTATCGAGGCCATTAACCACGGCGCCGATGCGGTTTATATCGGCGGGCCTGGTTTTGGGGCCCGCAAAAGTGCCGATAATTCCGTGGCCGATATTGCCCGCTTGGTTAATTATGCGCACCGCTTTCATGCGCGAATTTTTGTGACGCTCAACACCATTTTGCGCGATGACGAGCTTGAACCGGCGCGCAACATGATTGGCCAAATGGCCGATGCCGGGGTTGATGCGCTTATCATCCAAGACATGGGGCTGCTTGAGCTCGATTTGCCGAATATCGAGCTGCATGCCAGCACCCAGTGTGATATCCGTACCCCCGAAAAAGCACGCTTTTTACAGGATGCCGGCTTCTCGCAGCTGGTGCTTGCGCGTGAGTTGGATTTAAGCCAAATCGCGGCCATCCGCGCTGCAACCGAGGTGCCGCTGGAGTTTTTCGTGCATGGCGCCCTGTGCGTGGCGTATTCCGGCCAATGCTTTATTTCTGAAGCCCACACGGGGCGCAGCGCGAATCGCGGGGAATGTAATCAAGCCTGCCGCTTGCCCTACCAAGTGTTGGATGCGGCGGGCGGGGTGATTGCCCACGATAAACATGTGCTTTCCCTTAAAGATAATAATCAGAGCGCCAACATGGCCGCGCTGGTGGACGCGGGTATTCGCAGCTTTAAAATCGAAGGCCGCTACAAAGACATGGGTTATGTGAAAAACAGTACCGCGCATTATCGCCAGTTACTCGATGCCATTTTAGAAGAGCGTACCGATTTATCGCCCGCATCCAGCGGCAAAAGCCACTTTTTATTCACCCCCGATCCCGATCAAAACTTTAACCGTGCAGCCAGCGACTATTTCGTGCAGGGTCGGCGAGAGGACATCGGCGCGTTTGATTCGCCTAAAAACCCCGGCTTGCCGGTGGGTTATATCAGTAAAATCAACCCAGACTCGGTCGAGCTTGAGGCCACCGCCCTGCTCAATAATGGTGATGGCCTGTGCTATTTCGATTTGCAGAACGAGCTTGTCGGCATGGCCATTAATACCGCCGAGCGCATCGGTGACACCCGTTGGCGCGTGGTGCCCAAAGACCCCCTCAGCACGCTGCGCCACTTGCGCGTCGGCACGGCCATTAACCGTAACCGCGACATGAACTGGCAGCGTTTGATGGATAAAAAATCTGCCGAACGCCGTATCGGAGTCAGCCTATTGCTGGAGGAAACCTTTGATGGCTTGGCGCTCACCTTGATTGATGAAGATCACTGCGCGGCAACCGTTCAGCACGCCATCGAAAAAGCGGCGCCTAACGATGTCGCCCGCGCCGAGGCGAGTTTGCGTGAGCATTTAAGCAAGCTTGGTACCACGATTTTTAATCTCACCGAGCTTCATTTGAATTTAAGCCAGCCTTGGTTTGTGCCGGCATCTGCCCTTAATGCCTTGCGGCGCGAGGCCGTCGAAGCCTTAGAGGTGGTGCGTAAGGCCGCCCTGCCACCGTTGCCACGCAAAGCGGCCACCCTGCCACCCGTGCCTTATCCGCAAGATACCTTAAGCTACTTGGCCAATGTGTTTAATCAAAAAGCCCATGATTTTTATGCCAAACACGGCGTTAAAGTCATTGAGGCCGCGTTTGAAAGCCACGAGGAAGAGGGCGAAGTATCTTTAATGATTACCAAGCACTGCGTGCGGTATTCCTTAAGCCTGTGCCCCAAACAAACCAAGGGCGTAACCGGCGTGCACGGCACCATCAAAGCCGAACCGCTCATGCTGATGAACGGCAGCGAAAAGCTCAAACTGGTGTTTGATTGCAAACCCTGCGAAATGCATGTGGTGGGCAAAATTAAACGCAATGTTATCCAGCAAAAGGCGCGCGAAGTGCAAACGAGCCCGATTACGTTCTACCAAGCGCGCCCCTAACTTATTTAAGAATTGACGTGTTGTTATTGATCCGGTCAGTTTTATCCGTGATTGCCCGCTAAGTCGTAGGGTGCGCCCTGCGCACCATTTGGCTCATCGGTGCGCAGGGCGCACCCTATGGTTTCATGGGTTATTTGTGCCGAATCAATAGTTCAGCATGGCGCATAAAAAAACCCCACTTAAGTGGGGTTTGTGTTTTTTAATGCCGTAGCGCCAATCACTTAATGCTTGGCTGCACCCTCGGCACCAATGCCGGTTTCTGAGCGCACATATTGTGCGTGGAAACGGGCGCGCTCTTCTGTGGCTTGCGCGCTCTTATCGGTAATCGAGAAGAACCAAGCCATCAAGAACGCCACCGGCATAGAGAAAATTGCCGGGTCTTTATACGGCACGATGGGGGTGGCGAAGTGGAATACATCCACCCACACGGTTTTAGACAGCACAACTAAGGTGACCGCAGTCAGCAAACCGCCCAAGCCCCCGGCAACTGCCCCGCGTGTGGTGAGGTTTTTCCAGTAAATCGCCAAGAACAGAATCGGGAAGTTGGCGGAAGCGGCGACCGCAAAAGCCAAGCCCACCATGAAGGCAATATTCTGGTTTTCAAAGGCGATGCCGAGAAAAATTGCCACAATACCCAAGGCGATGGTGGCATAGCGAGAGGCGCGCATTTCGGTTTTTTCATCCACCCGACCATGACGAAACGCACTGGCGTATAAATCGTGCGATACCGCAGAAGCCCCCGCTAAGGTTAAGCCTGAAACCACGGCGAGAATGGTGGCAAAAGCCACCGCCGAGATAAAGCCTAAAAACATGTTGCCGCCAATGGCTTGCGAGAGATGAATCGCCGCCATGTTGTTGCCGCCAATCAGCTTATGCGCCGCATCAAGATAAGCGGGGTTGGTTGACACCATGATGATGGCGCCAAAACCAATGATGAACGTGAGCACATAAAAATAGCCGATAAAGCCGGTGGCCACAAACACGGAGCGGCGGGCTTCTTTGGCATTGGTGACGGTGAAAAAGCGCATCAAAATATGCGGTAACCCTGCAACGCCAAACATGAGCGCCAAGCCTAAGGAGATGGCCGAGATCGGGTCATGAATCAAGCTGCCGGGCGCCATAATCGCTTCATGTTTGGGGCTAATTTCAATCGCCTTGGTGAACATGGCGTTAAAATCAAAACCAAAGCTATACATCACCGCCAGAGCCATAAAAGTGGCCCCGGAAAGCAGCAAAATGGCCTTGATGATTTGCACCCAAGTGGTGGCGAGCATGCCGCCGAAGGTGACATAAATAATCATCAACACGCCCACAATGACCACCGCATAGTTGTACGGCAGGCCGAATAACACTTCGATGAGTTTGCCCGCGCCAACCATTTGAGCGATGAGGTACATCAAGACCACAACGAGGGAGGACACGGCCGCCACGGTGCGAATGGGGATTTGCGATAAACGGTACGAGGCCACATCCGCAAACGTGTATTTACCGAGGTTGCGCAGTTTTTCTGCCAGCAGGAACAGCATAATCGGCCAGCCGACCAAAAAGCCGATGGAGTAAATTAAGCCATCAAACCCGTTGCCATACACTAAACCGGCGATGCCGAGGAACGAGGCCGCCGACATGTAATCGCCCGCCAGTGCCAAGCCATTTTGAAAGCCGGTGATATTGCCGCCCGCCGCGTAAAAATCTTTAGCGGTGCGGGTGCGTTGCGCTGCCCAATAGGTGATAAAAAGCGTGAGCGCGACAAACGCCACGAACATGGTAACGGCCGGTACGTTGATCGATTTGGGTGCGGCATCGGCTGCAAAAGCGCCCGCAGAAAAAAACACCCCGGTGATGAGGGCGGCAAGCCCCGCTAGGATAAGTAAAGGGTTGTTCATAGAGCCGATTCCTTAATTTTGTCGGTCAGTTCATCAAATTGCGTATTAGCTTTATGCACATAAAGCCCGGTTAATACGAAAGCGAAGACCAAAATAAGAAACCCCACCAAGATGCCCCAGGAAATGGGCGAGCCGGCGGTAATTTTAATGGCCAATAGGGACGGAAAATACGCAATGGTCAGAATGAAGGCAAAATAAACCACGATCATTAACGCGGCCATCATCCAGCCGTAGCCGGTTCTTCTTCGAACGAGTTCTTTAAAATCGGGATTGTTGGCAATCCGCTCGGCGAGATCTGATTTCATGGGGCTCCCCCTGTTTATTTTTCTCAAGGCCACGCGATTATACCGATTAATGTTTATGACAAAACCATGGCAAGCTGAGCTGTATTCATAAAATAGGCTGTTTTGAACCATTAAATGCCGGTATGACCCCGAATAAAGAGCTCATAAAGCGTTAAGCCAATTTCAACCACAATTAATATGGTGATATACCACTCCACATTGAGTGCCCGATGTGCCTGCAATAAATCGAGGAGCGTTTCAGCGGTGCGGGTGATGAGCTCGAGTTTGCGCTCCAGCGTATGCGCGCGTTCTTTGAGCTCGAATTCATCTTCTAGCTTTAAAAACAGGGGTTCGAGCTCGGGGCGCTCCCAGAGCAGTTCGGGTTTTTCGATAATTTCTGCCCGGCCCACCATGCGATGCTGGGTGAGGAGCGCGGTGCCGATATGACTCACCAGATCACGGCCCCGACGGGAGCCGCGCCCGCGTTGTTGCAGCTCTTTGGCTAAGGGTTCGATAAGCTCAAAGCTGGCCGCCACACGTTTTTCATAAAGGCCGAGAATGCTGCTTTTAGCGAGCACATCGGCCACGACTTGCAATCGCCCCAGCGATAGATCATTCAGGGCGAGCAGATTTTTGCTCATGCCTTCCGGTACTTCTTTGGTTAGCCATAGGCCAAGGGTTTCAACCTCGGGTTTGCTGACCGCCTCGCTGACTAAGGGTTGAATATGGCTGAGAAACGCCAGCTCTTCTGCGGCATCGACATCGAACAGCACCACGGCGCCGTATCGAAACAAAACGGCCTTGCCTCGGGCGCCTACCGCAATTGTTAGGGGCGCTGTGGCTAAGCGTTCGGCGGTTTCGAGCGCCCGAAGATCAAGGCGATCGCCAATGAGTAGGGCGCGGGCATTTATTTGGGCAATCATGGGTTCCATCGGTGAAGCGTTCCATTGGTCGAAAGAGGGCAGGGGTTTGATATGCTAACCGCCGGTTGAGGGTGGGTGGCGTTTTTTAATTTTAGGGGTGTTTATGTCAGATTTGAATGATCCGCGCGTATTTTTTGCGGCAGAACGCACTTTAATGGCCTGGAATCGCACGGGATTGACGTTAATGGCTTTTGGTTTTGTGATTGAGCGATTCGATTTGTTTGTGAATATGCTGGCTAAATTACCCGCCTCAGCGCTGGATCGGGGCGTTTCTTTTTGGATCGGGCTGGCGTTTATTTTGTTGGGCGCCGTGTCGTCGGCGGTGGCCGTTTTGCAATATCGCACCACGCTTAAAACCCTGCGCCCGATTGAAATTCCGGCGGGTTACTGGGTGCAGATGGGCGCGATTAATAATGTGCTGGTCGCCTTGTTGGGCTTGGCATTAACCGCCTATTTGTTTCATAGCCATTCGTAAAAAACCCCCATTAAGTTGGGGGTTTTGCGTAGGCGCTTAGAACGGCAGGTAGGATTGGTCGCGGGTAAATTGCATGTACCCCACCGAGGCGCCAAGGCGTAAACCCACGCCGACATGAATCGGGGCAACCACAATGTTTTGTGAGCGCAGGTAATTCATCCCCAAGCCGCCCACAATAAATACCGAGCCATTAACGCCCGCAAACCGCTGAAAAATTAAATCGGTGCTGGGCAGGTTGTAAACCAGAATAAATACTTTGCCGGCATCGGCGCCAAAATCCCAACCGATCGATGGGCCTTGCCAATACACGGTAGTGCGCTGGCCTGATTTCGTTACCAGCTCGCCCTTGCCATAGCGCACGCCGAGCACGATGGCACCGCCCGCTTCTTCGCCTTTGATGTAGGCGTTGGGGCGGCCTTGATCGGCAAACGCTTTATCCAGCAGCTTGGCGATGCCTTCGGCCGAGCCGCCGAGAAAATTAACGGCCTCGTTGGTGGTTTCAAATTCATTGTAGGTATCGGTGCTGGCGGCGGCCGAATTGTTTGCTGAAGTTTGGGCTGGGGCTGGGGCTGGGGTGCTGGCGGCAGGCGGGTTATTCGCGCAGCCGGTAAAACTGGTGGCGAGCAGGGCGAGCGTGCCGCCCAGCAGGAGGCGTTTTAGCGCAATCATCGGTGGGGTTGTGCGGTGCATAAAAATCCTCGTTTAGTTAAGTGGGTTGGCATGAGCTTATCGTGTTCGGCTTTGAATGCAAAAGCGTATTACCGCTTAAGGCTGCCTAAGACCGAGCGAATTAGCTGCCGGCCAAGCTGGCTGCCGATGGCGCGTGCGGCGCTGCCGATAAACGCTTCAATGGGGGTTTGGCGTGTGCGGGCGGGCGCGTGGCTTGGGGTTTGGCCGATGGCCGGCGGCGGTGTGGCGTTAATTTTTTGTGCGTGTTCGGCGCGACTTTTAAGCAGTTCATAGGCCGATTCTCGATCGACCAAGGTATCGAAGCGGCCACGATAGCGCGAGCGCTGCAGGATGGTGGCCCGCTCGTCATCGGTGACAGGCCCGATGCGGCTCATCGGCGGGCGCAGCAAAATTTGCTCAACCGGTGTGGGCATGCCTTTGGCATCCAGGCAAGAAACAAGCGCCTCGCCCACCCCTAGGGTGGTGATGACCGTTTCCACATCGACGGCGGCATTGCTGCGAAACGTTTGTGCGGCGGCGCGCACGGCCTTTTGATCGCGCGGGGTAAAGGCGCGTAGGGCGTGCTGCACTCGGTTACCGAGCTGGCCTAATACCGTTTCGGGTAAATCGAGCGGGTTTTGGGTAACAAAATATACCCCCACGCCTTTGGAGCGCACGAGGCGCACCACTTGTTCGATTTTATCGAGCAGCGGTTTAGGCGCATCGTCGAATAACAGGTGGGCTTCATCGAAAAACAATACAAATTTGGGTACATCGAGATCACCCACTTCGGGCATTTTTTCAAAGAGTTCAGAGAGTAGCCACAAGAGCAGGGCGGCATAAACCTTGGGGCCTTCTCGATAGAGCCGATCGGCGGCAAGCACGTGAATCATGCCCGCGCCGCTATCGGATTGGATTAATAAATCATCGAGCGTGATGGCCGGTTCACCAAACAGCGCGGCCGCGCCCTCGCGCTTAAATGCGGTGACCGCCCGCATAATGGCACCGAGCGTGGGCGCTGCAATGCGGCCATAATTTGCCTGATAGGTATCGCCGGCTTCATCTAAGTGGCGCAATAAGGCTTCAAAGTCTTTGAAATCCAGCAGGAGCAAGCCTTGGTCATCTGCAATTTGAAATGCGATGTTGATCACATCTTCTTGTAAGTCATTTAGGCCAAGCAACCGCGCTAATACAACAGGACCAAGCTCACTCAAGGTGAGACGTAAAGGGTGGCCTTTTTCACCATAAACATCCCAAAAAATCACCGGATTCGGCGCGAAGGGGATGGGTTCTAGCCCCATTTTTAGGGCGCGCTCGCTCACTTTGGGGTGGGGTTTGCCCGCGAGCGCAATGCCGGATAAATCCCCTTTAATATCGGCGACAAATACCGGGGTGCCGAGGCGGGAGAATTGTTCTGCCAACACTTGCAGGGTTACGGTTTTGCCCGTTCCCGTGGCGCCGGCGATTAAGCCGTGGCGGTTAATCATGCGGGTTTGAATGAAGGCAGGCTGGGTGCCCGCGCCCAGCAGCAGCGTAGAGGGTTCACTCATGGGGTAGATCCTTTATCCCTTGGGGCCAAGCAGTGCCCATAAAATTAACCCGAGGATGGGTAAAAAAATAATCAACAACACCCACAGGGTTTTAACGCCAGCCCCCGCGTTGCTTTGTATAACGCGGATAATGGCCCATATATCGAGCGCTAAAATAATAAAGCCGAACAAACCACTCACTTGCATGGACAGCATTCTATTCACCTTGGGTACTTGGGTTGCTTCAAAAATTAAAGCATTGCTGCGGTTGAATATACCAGAATGCGCTAGATGCGGTCGGGCTGCAGGCGAATGATCTGGCCGTGGCATGTGTCATCAAGCAGCAGCTGATGTAAGGCGGGTAGGAGTTGATTGGCATCGGCGCGCTCAGCTTTGGCCTCGCCAGGAAAACGATATTGACGCAGGCCGCTGTGGGTGGGCCCTGGGTCTAGGCCATTGATGCGCACGGCGGTGGTTTCATAAGCCCATTGTTCGATCATCCGCGCCAGCGCGGCGTGCGCCAAGGTGTAGGCATTGCCAAAGGCGGGGGTGCCTCGGTCGGTAAAAAACACAATTTGGGGCTTGCGGGTGCGGGGCTCGTTGGTCGCGGTGGGCTCGGGCGCTGGCTCCAGCAGAGGCCATAAGCTGCGCGTTAAGGCAAAGGGTGCGATGAGATTGAGATGCAGGCTTTCTTGAAATTTTAATAAATCGCTGTGCGCCAGTGGGCTGAGCTGCCCGCCTTGCCCCATGGCATGGATGAGGATGTCGATACGCCCCACCGTGCTTGCGATGGCGCGGGTGAGGGTTTGGTAATCTTCAAGGGCGGCGCCTGAAAAATCAACAGTTTGAATCAGGGGCGCGCGGTGGCTGGCTTCTGCGCCAAGTTCTTGGGTGAGTTGGTCCGCCAGTTGATTTAAGCGATCGCTTTTGCGGCCAAATAAAATAAGTTGCGCGCCTTGCCTTTGTAAATCAAAGGCTATCGCTTGGCCAATGCTGCCGGTGGCGCCATTAATCACAATAATTTGGTCGGCGAATAGGTGATTGGGGTGGGGGGTATTCATGGGTGCATTGTGCCGTAAGAGTGAAAAAGAGGCGATACCGCCGCATTAGCGTGCAGGCGGGATGGGGCGTTTAGCGGCCCACCAAGCGGTGACAAGTTCGGCCATCGGCGCAGGCTCGGGGCGCTGGCTAATTACCTCAACCGAACTGCGGCGCAGTAAGCGAATGCGGGCGCGATCGAGGGCGATGAGTGCGCGAAAAAATTTGGGCGGATAGCGGTTATGTTGGCGCAGTGCGGTAACGGTTTGTTCATATTCTTGGCTTAGGTCGGCTAATTCTTGTTGCAGCAGGGGGGCGAATAATTGTGCGGCATCGGGGTGGTGCACATCCGCCTCGCTGAGCTTGTGCGCAGCCATACGCTCGGCCGGCAGGTAGATAAAGCCGTGCGCGCGATCTCGGCCGAGAAATTGCAAACAATGGAGCCGGTGTTGCAGGGCGCCTAGGGATCGCAGCGGGGGCTCAAGCGCGGGGTCGATGGGCAAAAGCGCGCAATAGAGTGCGAATTGCGCCCCGCCTCGGGCATCCAAATAGGATGATAAATCGGCTGGGGTTTCAAACCCTTGGTAATCGAGTTCCAGCAAGGCGCTGCCGAGGCGCGCTTCAAGGTGGGGCACGAGTTTTTTTAAGGTCGGGGCATCAACCGAGGCGAGGAGGGCGGCCAAAATGGGATGGGCGGCGGTATTTTGCTCGGTGGCTTCATGCAGTGCGCCTCGCCACCAATCGAGCTTAGCGCGCGCCACATGGGGCTCGCTAATGGTGTGGGTAATATCCGATAAGGTGACATCCAGCGCCTTGAGGGCGGTAATGGCGTGCAAATGGGTGTCTGCCAGTGTGAGACAGGCATAGCGAAAACCACTGCCAATCGGGCGTGCCAACCGAGCGCATTCGGCATTATTTTTAGCAAGTTCGAGCGTTTTTTTATTCATGATTCCCATGATAGCAATGCCGATTCCCAAACGGGAACGCGATGGGGGCAGCGGCGTGCATTGAATGTCGCGGCTCAAGTATTATGGTTTTATGACGATAAATACGTGAGCCTACTTATTTTCGCCAGAATTTATCCGCTTTAAACCCTTTTGATTGAGCTGACATGAAAAAAAACTCCAGTATTTTGCGCCGGTTAAAGTGGTCATTTATCGCCATGGGGTTTGGCATGGGGGCGGTTTTCCCTGTGTTTGCGAGTTTTTTTGTGCAGTTTCGCACGGGCATGCTGGGCTGGTTTGTGCTGGGTTGCGTGGCGGCAGGCATTACAGTCGGCTTTGTTAATTATTGGCTAACGCATTGGGTGATGCTGCGCCAGCTCTCCAAAATAGCGCAACTCGCCGCGTCGGTTCGGCAAGGCGATTTAACCCGAAAATGTGGGGTGCAAAGTGCTGATGCGATCGGTGATATTTCCGATAGCTTCAATGGCATGATCGATACGCTTCATAGCCAAATTGGGGATATTAATCAGGGGAGCACCTCGATGCAGTCTGCCGCAGCTACCTTGGATCAGCAGATTGGATTGGTTACAAGCGAGCAGAGTCGGGTGCAGATTCAACGTGATCGCGTTGTTAAAGCCGTAGATCATCTCTCCCTGAGCGGGGCTGCGCTCACCGATGCCTTGCGGCATGTGGGCGTGCAGGCGCGCGCCATGCAGTCGCGTTCAGAGCAGAGCCAAGGGCAAATTAGCCACAGTATGAATTCGATCCATTCGGCTATGGCTCGGGTGAATGAGGCCATGGCGCGCATTCGTGCGCTCGTGGCCGCCAAAGATGAAATCGCGATTATGACGCAGATGATTAGCTCGGTGGCCGATCAAACCAACTTGCTGGCGCTGAATGCGTGAGGTGGGCGTGGCCGATCACACCATGAGTGAGGTGGTCGATTACGCACAGCAAGCCCAAGTTGCGATGGCCGACGCGCAGACGGATTTAGCCGAGGTTTTGGTCGCCATTGGAGATTCGGTTGCGGCAACCACCCATGTAGAAAGCAATAGTGAGGCGCATCAACACACCATCGAGCAACTCCATGCCGATTTAATTGCGCTTATCGCAGTCATTACCGCGAATGCCGAGCATATGCGGGCGGCTCAAGCGGCCGTTTAAAAGGCATGCGCCAATGCGTCTATAATTAGCCGCTTCGCAACCGTTTTCAGGATATTTTATGGCTGACGCACCCGAATCACTGCCTTCATCCCAGCCGGATCACGATCGGCTTCTTGCTATGCGCCACAATTTGCGGGCTTTGATTTTGGCGACGATTGATGAAGATGGTTTTCCCAATTTAAGTACCTTGCCCTTTGTGTGGCGAGATGACGCTTTTTGGGTATTAATGAGCGATTTGGCGCCGCATACACGCCAAGTTAAACAAAACCCAACCGTTGAGCTGATGTTGCTGGAAGATGAGGGGCGCACATCTAATATCTATAACCGAGCGCGGGTTACTTGGCGCGCCGATGTGTCCCGCATTGAACGTAGCGATCATCGCGCGCATGACTTGTTTGATGCGCTGCGCGCGCGGCATGGCAAAATTTTAGATGTTTTGGTGCAGTTGCCTGATTTTCATCTGCACCGGATTGCGCCGGGTGCCGGGCGTTTGGTTAATGGCTTTGGCCGCGCCTTTAAAATTGATGGCTTTGAGTTGTTAGCGCAGCTACGCGGCGCTTAGGCTACGGGGTTTTTTGCCTTTGTGCGCGCCGGGTTTATTTCAGCTGAAACACCCATTCAAGGGCGATTTTACTGCCAAAATAGGCAAGCACTAAGGTGGTATAGCCGGTGAGCGTCCAGTAAACGGCAGTTTTGCCCCGCCACCCCGCCACATGCCGGCCGAGCAGCAGCCCGGCAAAAATAAACCAGCCAATCACCGACAACAAGGTTTTATGCACCAAATGTTGGGCGAAAATATTGTCCAGAAATAAAAACCCGGTCGCGAGTGCCAGGGTGAGCAGAAAAAACCCCACGCTAATAAATCGAAACATTAATTGCTCGACCGATTCCATCGGCGGCAAGCGCTGCACAAGCCCGGAGGGTTGCCGGTTATGCAGGGCACGATGTTGCCAAGCGAGCATTAACGCTTGCAGCGCGCCGAGTGTGATGAGCGCATAGGCCACTAATGAGATAAAAATATGCGCATCAAGCGCCGGATTGCGCGTGTGCATTACGATGCTGTGATCGGGGAAAAACTGCGCCAATAAAACCGATACCGCCGTGAAGGGCAGTAAAACCAGCAAAATATTTTCGACGGGGCTGCGCAGGCTCGTGATGATGGTAATGAGTGATGAGAGCCAGAATATGGCCGATAAGGCATTAAAAACACTCATGTTTAAGCTCATGATGTGTTCAAGGTAGGCGTTTTGGTAAATCAGTACGGCATTGCCCAGCATCGCCAAAGAGGCGACACCCAGTGCGGGTAAACGCAATTTGAGCGGGGCATCTGCTCGCCGAGTACTAAAGTACAGCATGAGCGTGGCAGCTAGGTAGAAGAGGATGGTGATAAGCGCGATCAGGGTCATAGTTTTAGCGTGTAATTTGAATTAAATAATGTCCAGAATACGCTATTTCGCTTTGAAATTAACGCACCGATTGCAGGGTGTCGGGCAGTTTTTTTTGCGGGTTCATAATGCCATCGGGATCGAATACCGCTTTAATGCCCCGCATGAGCGCCAGGCTTGCCGGATCAATTTCTGCGCGGATATATTCTCGCTTAACCGCGCCCACGCCGTGCTCGCCCGATAAGGTGCCGTTTAGTGCCAGCACGGTGCTGAAAATTTCGGCCAATGCAGCATCCCCGGCGGCGAGTTGGCTGGGGTCTTGCGGATCAATGAGCAAATTGACATGAATGTTGCCGTTACCTGCATGGCCAAAATTGACGATTTTTAGGGCATGTTTGGCCGCGCTGGCATCAATCGCGGCAATTAAGGCGGGAATGCGCGATACCGGAACCACCACATCTTCATTAATTTTCTTTGGCGCTATGTGTCGCAATGTGGGCGAAAGTGCCTTACGCGCCGCCCAGAGCGCGGCGATCTCGCTGGCCGATTGGGCAATACTTAGCGCAATCGGCGCGCTATCGCTTGTGGCATCCCCTGTGGCAGCACTGCGAATTTTTTCAATTTGCCCGGAAAGTGATTCAGCCAAGCCATCAATTTCAATCAGCAGCAAGGCCCCGGCTTTGGGCGGAATGGCGAGCGTTTCGGGGTTTTTGCTGTATTGGCGCATTAAATTTAGGGCGTTGCCGTCGATGAACTCAATGGCCGATGGCGTGGCCGGCTGATTCATTAAGCGCGAAACGGCGAGCGATGCGGCGTGCATATCCCGATAAAAAACCCGCACGAGCTTTGTCGCATCGGGCAGGGGGGTGAGCTTGAGGGTGATTTCGGTGATGATGCCGAGCGTGCCTTCGCTGCCAATCATCAGCCGGGTAAGATCGTAGCCCACCACACCTTTGGTTGTTTGGGTGCCGGCAATGAGGGTTTCTCCGGTGCCTGCCACGGCAACCAGGCCCAGCACGTTATCGCGGGTGGTGCCATATTTTACGGCGTGGGGGCCTGCGGCATTGCAACCTAAATTACCGCCAATCGTGCAGAGCGCTTGGCTTGTGGGATCGGGCGGCCAAAAAAATCCGGCCGCGCTAACGATTTGCTGGAGCTCGCTGTTAATAAGACCCGATTGGACGCGAATTAAGCGATCTTCAGGGCGAAATTCCAACACTTGATTCATTCGATCTAACACCACCACCATGCCGCCCTCTAAGGGTACGCTGCCGCCGGCGGTGCCGGTGCCCCGCCCACGCGGTGTTATGGGAATCTGATAACGCCGCGCCAATTGCACCAGCTGTTGCACCTCGGTGTGGTTTTCTGGAAAAACCACCATGTGTGGCGGATGATGCAGCCGGCTGTTATCCATGCCATAAGCCCAGCACGTCGCAGGTTCAATGCTGAAGCGATGGGCGGGTAAAAAGCGGCCAAGCGCTTGTGCGAGCGCTTGAATATCCGGGGCGGTGGGCCTCATTCAACGATCCCAAGCAATTGGCGATCAATCAAATCGCAGAGGGTGTGCATGATGATGAGCTGCGCTTCATGCACAATTCGCTCAACCTGTGAATCGAGGCAAATAAGGCAATCTTGCGTTTGGATGTTCGCCGTTAAAAGCTCGCTTGATCCGCTGGTTAATAGCACGATGGTCATGCCCCGTTCACGCGCGGCATCCAGTGCGGGCTCTAGGCCATCGGCATCGCGCCGTGCGATGGCAAATAAAATATCGTTGTGGGTGCCCAACGCGCGAATGGCTTTGGCATAAGGCTCTCGCCCCCCGGGAAAATCTTGCAGGGCAATCACCGGCAGGCCGGGCCTGTCATGCTCGAACTGCCCCACCATTAAACGCGCAAAATGCGCCGCAAGCTGAGAGCGTTCACGCGCGCCACACACTAAAATTTTCTGACCATT
>NCFS01000048.1:15500-29068 GCA_002281295.1 Halothiobacillus sp. 35-54-62
GCAAGTGTAACAGCCCCACCCGCTCACGTTGGTTACTCGGCTTGAAAGGCATCCACAATCCATTCAAGTTGGGCGGGTTGATCGCCTTGCGCCATCGCTATGCCCACCACGTCGAATCGGCAGGGGCGTGTTTGCCACGCGGGGTGAGCCATGAGAAGGCGCTCGGCCGTTTCGATGACTTTTAGCCGTTTGCTGCGCGAAATGCTTTCCACCGCCGAAATCGTGGCTTGCGCTTTGCGGGCGCGCACCTCAACAAAAACCAAGGTGTTGCCTTGCTGCATGATGAGATCAATTTCGCCCCTGCCGGCCCGCACATTGCGATCAATGAGCTGCAAGCCTTGGCCGAGCAGATAATTGGCGGCATCGGTTTCGGCTTGATACCCCCGCGCCACGGTGCACGTTGGGCTGCGTTCATGCGGAGTCTGTGGCGCCGCGAGGGCATTTTTGCCGCGCATCAATAAAAGCTTATCGTGAATGAATTGCCTAACCCGCTCCATTTATTGGGCGGTGGGCGTGGGTGCCATGCCGCCGCCATCGGTGAATATGGGCGGGGTTTTTGGCGTGATGGGCGTGGGGGCCTGGGTGTTATCGGTCGAGTTGCTATTCGATTGGTTAGGGTGTGCCGAGGCAGACGGCGATAGCGTCGGCTCAGATGGCGGTGCTGTATCAAGCACCGTGCTGGGCAGAAAGCCCGTATCGGTGCCACTCATGGGTTGCAATAACCCTTGGCGGAACTGCGCCCAAGCGGGTTTGCGCTCAATCTCGCCGGTGAGCGAGAGGCTTAATTGCCCGGTTAGGCCATTTAAGGTTTGATGGGCGAGCAGGCCATTGAGGTTCGCCGCAATGGTCAGCGCATCGGCACCAAAGGCGAAAAGCCTGGGCAGTTGCGAGAGACTGGCGCGCTCATAATTGGCGAGCATGGGGTCGTTGGGCCCATCATTGGCGGCCAGCAATACGGGCTCAACGGGAATCACTAACCCGCTTTTATCTTGATCGGCCAAAGTGTTGGGCGTGCCGCTATACACCATGCCGATGCTGTAGCGCGGGAGTTGATCGGCGCCAAAATAATCAAGCTGTGGCACGATCATGCGGGCTTGCTGGCTCGTGGCGCCCACAAAAATGCCCTGCACATCGTCGCGGATTTTGGGTTGAAATGAGCCGCTGCTGGATGAGCGCACCTGCAATAAACGGCGCAATACGGTGCTGAAATCGGTGGCATTTGGCTCAAAAGTCGCCGCATCGACAACGGTGCCGCCCAGTAAACGATATTCCCGACTAAACGCATCGCAAATCCGGTGACCCGCGCCGTTGTCTGCGCAGAGGGTGAGTGCTGTCATTTTTTGATCGCGAATCATTTGATCGGCGGTGGCGCGGGCATCGGCATCGGGTGATAACGAATAGCTAATCACGCCGGCGGGCAGCGCGGCGCCATCGGGTGGCGTGTTTAGCGCGATCACCGGCGGGGCATTGCCCGGCATATTATTTAAGGCGGCAATTTGTTCTTTGAGCAACGGGCCAATAATCAGCGAGGGGTGAGCCGCCAACGCGCTGCCGAGCGCCTGCGAGAAGCTTTGTAGCGTGCTGCCACTGTCTTGAATTTGCACGCTGCGATCTGAGGCGGCGCCCAAGCGATCATGCGCGAAATTTATGCCATCACTAATGGCTTTGGCAATGGGCTGATATTCGCCGGTTAGGGGCAGCAATACGATGATAGGGCCATTGCCCGTGGCGGCGGGAATATGGGCGGCTGTATCGGCCTGGCCCAAGAGCACGGTGGTAAATCCTGAGGTGACCGCCGGGTGATCGGGGTGATTTGTAACCCAAGTGGCAAGCTCACTTGGGCGGGTGCGGTACAACAAGGCCAGCCCAAGCCAGCCGGCATAGGTTTGATCGCTGGCTTGCTTTGTGGCCTCGCTTAATTGATTGGGGCTGGCGAGGGTTAAATCATTCCAGAGTTTGGCGCGATTTGCATCGGCGGCGGCGCCACTGAGCACCGCATTTAAGGCCGAGCGCTGGCGGGCGGCATCAAGCGGTTGCCCGAGTGCTTCATTGATGGCGGCTAAGAGCACCAACCGGCGCTGCCCTTCTGCGGGGGTAAGCGGAATCGGTAAATTGTTCACTTGGTTCAGCGCATTTTGGGTTTGGCCTTGCTGCCACAGGCTAAAGCCCAATAATAATTGCGCGCGCCTCGGGCTAATGGCGGGCCAGCTTTGCTGGGTATTCGCTTGGGCGAGTAGCGTGTTGGCCAAGGTGAAGTCTTCGGCATCAATCGCCGTTTCGATGGCCTGCATTTGCAGTTCTGCTCGGGTTTGCCCCTGTGATCGGGCGGCTAAATTCATTTGCGCGGTGGCAATTTGCTTGGGGTCTTGGCTCGATAGCGCTTGGTTAAGCGCAGATTGCGCAGCCGATGGCCGCGCGGGTGCGCTGCTGGTGGGATAAGGGTTTTGCGCGCAACCGGCCAGCAGGCTAACCACCACGAATGCCCAAACCCGAGCGCTGACGCGCGGGCGACAGTGCACTTTTTGCCCCGACGGCCTGCGTGAACTGGGCAAAAATGAATTTAGCTTAAATGCAGCCATAAAAGAGGTGTCTCAAGAGAAAAGCGCGTTAGGAGAATAGGCGGGTATCATGATAAAAATTTTTTCGAGGCGCAAGAAATGATCACTGAGCATACCCCGGTTGAATCCAGCGGCGACAGCACGCGGGCAGAATGCGACGACTTAACCTGTGATCAAACCCTTGATCCCCCGCTTGCGACCCGCTGGGTTGTGCCGGGGGTGCTTTATATCGTGGCGACCCCGATGGGTAATTTAGCGGATATGTCGGCGCGGGCGATTGCCGTATTGCAGGGGGTGGATGTGATCGCCTGCGAGGATACCCGTCATGCCCGTAAACTGCTGGATCATTTTGCCATTCGTAATCGCGTTGTTGCCTTGCATGAGCACAATGAAGCGGGGCGGGCAACGCAAATTGCGGTCTGGTTATCCGAAGGCCAAGCGGTGGCGCTTATTAGCGATGCAGGCACCCCGGCGATTAGCGACCCCGGCAGCTTACTGGTGCGCCGTTTGGCCGAGCTCGGCCACACCGTGAGCCCCATTCCTGGTGCCTGTGCGGCGATTACTGCACTATCCGCTTCGGGGCTCGATAGCACCCATTTCTGGTTTGAGGGCTTTTTGCCCGCCAAGGCGCAAGGGCGAGAAGCGCGCCTTCATGCGCTGGCTAATCTGCCCGCGACGTTAATTTTTTATGAAGCGCCGCATCGAATCGCCGCCATGTTACACGCCGTGTGTGCCGAGCTCGGCGGCGAGCGGCAGGCAGTGGTGGGGCGAGAAATCACCAAGCGGTTTGAGTCGTTTATTCGGGGCACACTCACCCAAGTGTGCGCGGCGTTAGATGATCACTCGCTCCCTGAACGGGGTGAGTTTGTGGTGATGGTTGCCGGCAGGGAGCCCACCGCCCCAGCGGCAGAGGAGGGCATTGCGGTGGCGCGACTCATGGACGCCCTGATTGCGGAACAAGCGCCCGCCAGCATGATCGCCCGCGTGCTCACCCAGCTCACACCGCTCAAACGCAACGAAGCTTATGCTTTAGTCCAAACTCGGCTTAGCGGGGCTGACCAAGCGGATGCGCTTTAAATAAGGCGATAGGTGCGGTATTTCATACCCAATGTAATACCAGCCGACGATTAAACCCGCTTGTCATCCCTAGGGGGCAATCGGTACTATGCACACACATTTTTTATCGCTTTAATAGCCAGCCCGCATACAACGAACGGCTTGGGCTAAAGTGGGTTTTTCAGCAGTGATTTTGGTTGATTTCGATAAAGGCGGTTTATGACAACGCACAACATGACAGGGTCTTTGGTCGCCTTGGTTACCCCGATGACCACGACCGGCGCGGTAGATTTTCACGCCTTAAATCGGTTGATTGAATTTCATATTCATGAGGGCACCGATGCCCTCGTGGCCGTGGGCACCACGGGGGAGTCGGCCACACTCGATTTTGATGAGCATGTGGCTGTGATCAAGGCGACCGTAGCCACCGTGGCCGGGCGCATCCCTGTGATTGCCGGCACCGGCGCAAACAACACGCGAGAGGCGATTGAGCTTGCCGCAGCGGCGAAGGCGGCTGGCGCGGATGCGCATTTGTCTGTGACGCCTTATTACAATCGCCCCACCCAAGCCGGTTTGATCGCCCATTTTACGGCCATTGCCGATGCGGTTGATCTGCCCTTAATTTTATACAACGTTCCCGGCCGCACGGCGGTTGATATGCTGCCTGAAACCACGCTCGCCTTAAGCGCGCATCCGCGTATTATCGGCACCAAAGAGGCGAGCGGTTCTCTTTCGCGAGTCGAGATGCTTATTAAAGCGGCTCCTGCCGGATTTGCCGTATACACCGGGGATGATAACTTGGCTTGCGCGGTGATTTTAGCGGGGGGGCAAGGCACCATCTCAGTCACCGCCAATGTCGCCCCGGCTTTAATGCATCAAATGACCAGCGCTGCCTTGCGGGGCGATGCGGCTACCGCCCACGCGCTGGATGCCAAGGTACAAGCCCTGCATCGGGAATTGTTTTGCCAGCCCAATCCCATTCCGGTCAAGTGGGCGGTAGCGCAAATGGGGTTAATTGAGCCCACCCTTCGCTTACCCTTGTTACCTTTAACCGCTGAATTTTTTGCCCCCTTATGTCACGCGCTGCGCGATGCGGATATTTCTGCAACAATTTGTCACTAGGCTTGGCGGGGGTGGTTCAGCTACCCTAGCTGCTTATTGCGCCAATTTGCGCGCGACGCGGCTTTAACTTAAATGGCCGATGTGCCCCGTTATTTCTCCAACTGCGAGTTTTTTCAATGTCCCAGCCTGTTTTTTCGATACTGCGTCCGAAATTGACCGCCCAATTCACTGTGCTTGCTGGGTTGATACTTGGCGCCAGCGCATTAAGTGGCTGCTCTAACATCCCCTTTATTTCATCAAACCAACCGGTTAACCGCGCTGCCACGCTGGATGTGCCCCCCGCATTTACGCCGCCCAGCCCGCAAGCGGCCTTGGCCGTGCCTGCGATTGCTTCGGCAAAAGCGGCTGAAGCTGCCGCGCGCCAAGGGGGTTCGGGGGTTCTTGTCACCGGCACGGGCGTTAAGGTAATGGGCGGGCCTGAGTCGCGGTATTTAGCGGTGAATGCCACACCCGATACGGTGTGGCCCAAGCTGCAAGATTTTTTGCAGGATGAAGGCTATAACGTCAAAAAAATCGAGCCGGGCGTGGGCATGATGGAAACGGATTGGACCGGCTCACAGTCGGCGGATCAAAACGGTTTTAACTTGATGAGTTTCTTGAAGATTGCAAAAGACACCTTCTTCAAGCCCGATCACATCGAGAAAGTACGCATTCGCATTGAAAATGGCGAAACCCCCAATCAAACCCTCGTATTTGTGACCAGCCAAAAAATGGCACTGAGTGGCGAGAAGGCCTATTTCCCTGGGGATTCTGAATCCTCGTTTAAATACACCGATGCCAAGCCCGATGCTACGTTATCGTCTGCCTTATTGGCGCGTTTAACCGCGTACCTGTCGGGTAAAACCGAGGCCGAATCGCGCGCGATGATGGCATCAAGCTTTGCGCCGCGCTCGCAGCTCATGTTTAATCAAGACAAAGATGAGCGCTATTTGGTCGTAAGCCAAGCCTATCCCTTGGTTTGGAATCGTTTGGGCTTGGCGTTAGATCGCTTGGGTTTTGATCCGGTTAAAAATAATCAAAAAGAGGGGCTGATCGAAGTCACCCACGCCCACCCGCAAGCGCTTTATGCTGATATGGCCATTCGCGGGGCAAAAATTGATCCTAATCAAAAACTTAGCCTGAAACTCACCCTTAAAGTGATGCCGCAAAAAGATGGCACAAACCGTATTGATGTCGTGCAAGATCAAGTCGTGGGGGGCAGCTTGCCGGAAATTCGGTTTGTTATTTTGAATAAAATTAACGCCCAAATGGAATAAGCAGTCGGTTTAACCCGCGCGTGTTTTAACCCCCAGCTTGGGGGTTTTTTTATTGCGCCCCCCCCCCCCCCGGTTCAAATGGGCATTTGGCTGGGTTTGTGTCGCAGGATCGGTTGCTGTGCATGGTTCAGAAGATGGGCTTGGGTTATACTTATTGACATATTTCTTTAACAATTTTTAATGAGCTTGAAAGACGGTATGAGCAAAAAATCTGAGTTTAATAAAGTGGTATTGGCCTACTCGGGCGGGTTAGATACGTCGGTTATTTTAAAATGGCTAGAAGATACCTATGGGTGCGAGGTGGTGACGTTCACCGCCGATTTAGGCCAAGGCGATGAGCTAGAACCCGCCCGCGCCAAAGCGGAAAAAATGGGTGTTAAACAGATTTTTATCGAAGATTTGCGTGAAGAATTTATCCGCGATTTTGTATTCCCTATGTTCCGCGCAAACGCGGTTTATGAGGGCGAATATTTGCTCGGCACCTCCATTGCGCGCCCGTTGATTGCCAAGCGGTTGATTGAAATTGCCAATGAAACCGGCGCCGATGCCATCTCGCATGGTGCCACCGGCAAAGGGAATGATCAGGTGCGTTTTGAGCTGGGCGCCTATGCGCTTAAGCCCGGTATTAAGGTGATTGCGCCGTGGCGGGAATGGGATTTAACCTCGCGCGAGAAGCTTATGGCGTATGCCAAGCAGCATGATATTCCGGTTGATTTTGCAGCGGCGGGTAAAAAATCCCCGTATTCGATGGATGCCAATTTGTTGCATATCTCCTACGAGGGGGGCAATTTGGAAGATCCTTGGTGGACACCAGAAGAAAGCATGTGGCGTTGGTCGGTAGCGCCTGAGGCGGCACCGAATGAGGGCGCTGAATTGATTTTGAGTTTTGCCAATGGCGATCCCGTGGCGATTGATGGCGAGGCCTTATCCCCCGCGACTTTGTGGGCGAAGCTGAACCAAATTGGCGGCGCGCAGGGGGTCGGGCGTTTGGATTTGGTCGAAAACCGCTATGTCGGTATGAAATCTCGCGGCTGCTATGAAACGCCGGCCGGCACCATCGTGCTCAAAGCGCATCGGGCTTTGGAGTCAATCACGTTGGATCGTGGGGTCGCGCACCTCAAAGATGATTTAATGCCGCGCTATGCCGAAATGATTTATAACGGTTACTGGTGGTCACCGGAGCGGGTCATGCTGCAAGCCGCTATTGATGCCTCGCAAGCTTATGTGAACGGCGATGTGCGTTTGCGTTTGTACAAAGGCACGGTGCAGGTGTTGGGGCGGCGCTCGCACGACACCTTATTTGATGCCAGTATCGCCACGTTTGAAGAAGACGCGGGCGCGTATGATCAGCGCGATGCGGCGGGTTTTATCAAGCTCAATGCTTTGCGCTTGCGCATTGCGGCGAAGGCGGGTCGCCATTTTTGATGGATGCGCGTGTCATTTTTCAAAAGAAATTTATTCAAGAGAAAATTTTTCAAGAAAAACCGGTGCGCTGTGCCTCTGATCGGGGCTGTTAACGTACCCGTTACCCATACAGGAGTCATGGCGTGAAGGAAGCACTCCATTGTGGTCGATGGCCGCCCTTATCGGTGGCGCCATTTTTTGGTGCCCCGAATCAAACCCCCAAACTATTCATCATGCCTTGGCTTAAGCACTGGCTGGGTGGGGTTTTGTTGGGGTTTTTTCTTTTGGGCTCGCCCTGCGTGTGGGCGGTTGCGCCAGCGGCTCAGTCGGGTGAATCGAACGGGGCGGTGCCCATCACAATTGGTGTGTTGGCATACAACGGCAAAGCCGAAGCCGTGCGGCGCTGGCAACCCACGGCTGATTATTTAACCGCGCAAAACCCCGGCTTTGTTTTTGACGTTGTCCCGTTTTATTTAGCCGAGCTGGCTGCCGCCGTGCGCGATGGGCGTTTGGATTTTGTTCTAACCCAGCCTTTGCAGTATGTAGAGTTGGCTCGGCAAAATGAGGTTTGGCCCTTGGCTACCCTCAATGTGCAAACGCCACAGGGCTCGCTCGATCGATTCGGTTCGGCAATTATCGTGCGCGCCGATCAGCAATCGATTCAACACGTGCGTGATTTGCGCGGCAAGGTGCTGGCGGGTGCCTCGCCCGATGCGTTGGGGGCTTGGCTACTTGGGCTGGATACATTAAATCGGGTAGGCATTAATCCTAAGACCGAGATTCATACCTTATTTACCGGTTTGCCGATGAGCCAGCTGGTGCAGGCCGTGGCGGATGGTCGGGCGGATGCGGCGGTCATTCGCGCAGGCTATTTAGAGCAAAGCATCCACGCCAGGCTGATTGCGCCGGGTACGTTTCGGGTGCTTGATCCCAAAAATTACGCCGATTTCCCCTATCAAGTTACAACCGAACTCGTGCCAGAATGGCCGTTTTGCGCCACCCATCGTGTGTCAGCCGCATTTGCAGCGCAGGTGGCGCGCGGGCTATTGGGCCTGTCGCAAGATAACCCCGCAGCGATAGCCGCAGGGATTACCCATTGGGCTCTGCCGTTGGATTACACATCAGTGGCGCATATTGATGCGCGCTGGCTGCCACACAATCGTTCGGTTTTGCAGTGGCTGCGATCTTTTGGTGTGTGGTTGCTGTTGCCTTTGGGGGCTGTGGTTTTTGTTTTTTATCTTCAAGGGCGGCGCACCCAGCGGCATTTAAGCCGGCAAGAGGCGCGTTTAAGCGCCACGCTGAATACCTTGCAAGATGCCGTGATTGTGTGTTCTGCCGATGGCCGCGTGGTATTTGCCAATCAATTAACGCGGGTATTTTTAACGCACCCTGTGGATGATTTAAGCGCATTGCATGGGCGACATTACGCGGTGTTATTCCATTTGCGCTGGCGTGAGTCGGCGCCTAATTTTGATCTGCGCCAAGCGGTTGCCTTGCTCGATAAGCGCCCCGAGCAAACGTATCACGTGCAGCTGATTATTGGCCACCAGATGCGTGAGGTGGATTTGCACCTCCGTCAATTGGATGATTTAACTCAGCAAAAAACACCTAAATTTGTGATGACCCTGCGTGATGTGACGGAATACCGCGAGGCCACCGCGCTGTTGGCCTACCGTGCGAGCCATGATCGCTTAACTGGATTACTGAATCACACCGCATTTGAGGAACTGTTGGAGCGCCACGGTCATTCACAAAGCGAGGGCCTGATTTTATGGCTGGATGTGGATGATTTTAGGCTGATTAACGAGGCGAATTCCCGCCGGCTGGGCGATCAATTAATTTCCCGCTTGGCCAGCGCGCTGGCACTGAATGCGCCGTCATCGGGCCTGGTTGCGCGTTTGGGGGTGGATGAATTTGGTATCTGGATTCCCGATTTGCGCGCCTTGTCGTACCGGCAGTGGCCGGATGAGTTGCTTGGCTTGCTGCGTGAACTGCGCTTTGAGATTGATGGGCAACGGTTTTGGTTAACGGTGAGCATTGGCGTGTGTTTGGCCGATTATCGTTTGGGCGCAGGCTTGCTCGATGATGCTGAGGCGGCTTGCCGGCGGGCGCATCGCGAGGGCGGCAACCGCGTGGTTTGGTTCTCGCGGGATGATGCGGAAATCGCGGCACGCCGGGAGCAAATGGCCTCGTTGCATTACCTAAAGCAAGCGCTGGATGCGGGAAATTTAGTGCAGGTGGTGCAGTTAATTGCGCCGGTGGGGCTCACGCAGGCGGCGGTTTTTCCGCTCAAATTACCCACCGCCCATGCACATTATGAGGTGTTGTTACGGGTGAAGGGTGCCGATGGCCGCTTGCAATCGCCAGTGCAATTTATTGAGGCGGCCGAAAAGTATCATTTCATGCCGGAAATTGATCGCTGGGTCATTCGTAAAACCTGCGAATTTTTAACGCAGTGCCCAAAGCCCCCCTTAATGGCCATTAATTTATCGGGCGCCACGGTGCAGGACCCACAAATTAATGGGTTTATTCGTGCGGTGTTCCGTGAATTTGATATTAATCCCGCGTTGATTTGCTTTGAAATCACCGAAACATCCGCCATCACCAATTTTGAGTTGGTTTTAGATTTAATGACCGCCCTGCGCGGTTTGGGCTGCCAAGTTGCTTTGGATGATTTTGGCGGCGGTTTGCTCTCGTTTGAGTTTTTACGTCGCCTCAAACCCGATTTTGTGAAAATGATGCGGTCGCCAAAGTGATTGTGACCGCTATTGTGCAAGTGGCGATGGAGATGAAGGCGCAAACCATCGGCGAGTGGGTAGAAACCCCTGCCGTGCTGGACTGTGTCCGCGCCCTAGGTGTGCAACACATTCAAGGTTATCTCATCGGTGAGCCGGTATTAATGCAAACGCTCGCGGATCAATGCCCTGAAGATGTTTTAAAACAAAAAAGTTACCCCTGATTCGCGCAGCTATTGCCCCGCTTGAATCACATCACCTATTTGCACGGCACTTGCGCCCGATAGCCGAATAATTGCCGTGCGCTCACCCAAATAAGCAATGTCGGCCTGGCCGATTCGTTGCATTAAATAGCGGTTGGGCAGATGCGTTTGCCCCAGCGGCATAAGTGGGTCGCTGCGTTGCAACACTTGAATGCGGTCACTCATGCGTAACCCATCCATTGCCCCCCGATTAATAGTGAGTTCAGTACCCGTGCGCGCGATGACTTGCCCCCACAATGGCGCACACTTTAATTGGTTATCAATCCACTGGGCGGCTTGGAAGGCGAGCTGATGCATCTCATGCCCATAAGGGCTGGTTGCAAATTGCGCACCTAACGCATCAATGGGCGGGGCAAAGAGCGCGGCTTGAATGGGGGCGGCATTCACCCCGGTGTTAGCCACGGCGCGCGGTGTTTGCCCATTAAATAAGGCGATATCGAGGGTGCCCGCGCGCGGGTTGATGCGGGGGCCGAGAAAATCCCACGCGCTTGATTGCTCCAAGCCAGGGCTTCGGGTCGGGGCGGTTAAAACCACGGTAAAACGCCCCGTTTGTTCGAGTGTGGCCGCAATGTCATCCCCCAGCATGGCGCCTAAGTTCAGCACATCTTGAGGCGGCGCGGGAATCAACGCGCGCGCTAAGGTGATGGATTTAACAAATCGGGCGTTGGCGCAGCTTAATTCGGGCGTAATCGAGGCATCAACGGGCGGGGTATCGGCTAAGGCAAACCCCATGCCACCTCCCAAAAGCCCGGCTGTGATTAAAACAGGCGTTAACGCGGCGCGAATCGAGAATAAAAGCTTCATACAAGAGAACCGTGGGTAGGGTGGATGGGGTGTCATCGGCGATCCGATGGTTCATCGGGTTATTCTGCGGGCCTCGCGCGCCGATGCAAACAGCCCAGGTAACCAAGCCCGCTACTTTACGTTATCATCCGTCAAGTTTTGCTTAAATTTTGTTGGGGTATTCTTGGCCAATCAGCGGTTGATTGCGCTGGAAGAGGCCATTTTTTCTGAGGTATTCATGACAGTTCGCACCCGTTTTGCCCCATCGCCGACCGGTTTTTTGCATATTGGTGGCGCGCGTACCGCATTATTTAGCTATTTGCTGCGTGTCGAGGATACGGATCGGGAGCGCTCAACGCCGGAATCGGTGAATGCCATTTTAGAAGGCATGGCTTGGCTGAACCTTGAGTATGACGAGGGGCCGTTTTATCAAACCGAACGGATGGCGCGCTATCAAGCCGTCATTGCGCAACTCATGGCCAGTGGCCACGCCTATCATTGCTATGCCAGCCGTGAAGCGCTCGATGCGCTGCGCGAAGCGCAAATGGCACGGGGTGAAAAACCCCGCTACGATCATCGCTATCGCGATTTTACCGGCACCCCGCCTGCGGGCGTGCCGCCCGTGGTGCGCTTTCGTAATCCCTTGGAGGGCGAGGTAGTCATCGACGATGGCGTGCGGGGGCGGGTGGTTTTTCAAAACAGTGAGCTGGATGATCTGATTATCGCCCGTTCCGATGGCAGCCCCACTTATAACCTCACCGTGGTGGTGGATGATTGGGATATGGGCATCACGCATGTGATTCGTGGCGATGATCATCTCAACAACACGCCCCGGCAAATCAACCTGTATCGCGCCTTGGGCGTAACGCCGCCGCATTTTTCGCACTTGCCGATGATTCACGCGCCCGATGGCACCAAATTATCCAAACGCCACGGCGCGGTGAGTGTGATGCAATACCGCGAAGAAGGCTATTTGCCCGAAGCGCTGCTCAATTATTTGGTGCGCTTGGGCTGGTCGCACGGCGATCAGGAGCTGTTCAACCGCGAGGCGATGGTGGCGCTCTTTGATATCAAAGATATCAATCAATCCGCCTCCAGCATTAACCCCGATAAACTCCGCTGGCTCAATCAGCAATATTTTAAAACGCAGCCCGCCGAACACACCGCACTGGAGCTGCGCTGGCATTTAGGGCGGCTCGGCATTGATCCGGCGGCGGGCGGGCCCGATCCTTCGCGCCTTGTGACGGCGTATGCCGATCGTGCGCACACCTTGGTTGAACTGGCCGAGCAGGCCAAAGCCTATTATCAGGAATTAACCGGCTATGATGCCGCAGCCCTAGCCAAGCTGGATGGCGATGCACTGGTGATTCTCGCCGCATTAGCTATGGCGCTGGCCGCGCCTGAGGTGTGGGAAAATGAAGCCGCGTTAGATCATTGCGTAAAACAAGTGGCACAAACGCTAGACTTCAAGCTGGGTAAGGTCGGCCCCTTGCTGCGGTTGGCTTTGTTGGGGCAAACCGCCTCGCCGAGCTTAGGCGTTACCTTGGCTTTATTCGGTCAGGCAACTACCTTGGCGCGCTTGAATGCCCTGCGCGAAACTTTAACGGCTTAACGCCCCATGAGCACCCCACTGATCGAACGGGTTTCGCTGCGCTGGGTGCTGGCTTACATTGGCGCGGCCGCGCTGTGGATTGCCTTAATGCAATGGCTTTTAGGTAGCCTTGGCGGTGAACGCTGGACAATCTCAGCCGCCGGCTTGGTTGTGGGCGGCATTTTTATCCTCATTACCGCGTGGCTGCTGTTTTTATTGCTTGAGCGCGCCCAGGGCTTAAATTCTTTTGCATGGCAGCAATCGCTCGGGCTCACCGATCAAACGCGGACTTGGTGGGCGGGGCTCATTGTTTTTATCGGCATCACCTTGTTGCTGCAAGTATTTATGGTGTTTTTTGCCACGCGGGAATATCGCCCGGTGTTACTCGATCAGGCGCAAGCGGCCTTAGTTGCACAGGCGCAAGCCCACCGTAAACGCATTGATGATTGGCTTGAGGTTCGCCGCCACACCGTGGCCGAGCTGGCCGCAAAGCCTGAGCGTTTGGTTGAGCGCCTGCTGGCCAATCAAAGCCCTTCGGCCAAAACCCAAAGCGCCCTTGCCGCCTTAATTGTTAGCCCCCTCTTTTCGCAGGTTACCGTGTTTGATGCGGATCACCGTCAAGCCGAGCAATTCGGTGCTAAAAACCTGCCCAAAGCGCCCGATGCATTGTTTGAGCAGGCCGCCGCCACCTCTCAAGTGCAATTTGACTGCCAATTTACCCCTGGCCGACCGGGTGGGGATTGCTACTGGATTTTGCCCGTGTTTTTGAATCAAAAAGAGGTGAGCAGTGGGCCTTGGTA
>NCFS01000140.1 GCA_002281295.1 Halothiobacillus sp. 35-54-62
GCAAAACCCGCTTCACGCGCCGATTCAGGGCGGCCGGTTTTGAGCGGATGCCAATCGGGTAAATCGCGCCCCTCTGCCAAACGCCGATACGCGCAGGTGGCGGGCAGCCAGTGAAACTCGTCTAAATCTTCAGGTTTTAACCACACGCAAGTGGGCACTCGGGCGTGGCGGTGCGTGTAATCACCGCAACGGCAAGTGCCTAAATTCAGCAAGTCGCAGGCTAGCTCGGTGTAGAACACTTCTTGCTCATCGTCTGCCTCATCTACAATTTTTTGCAGACAGCATTTCGCGCAGCCATCACACAGGGATTCCCATTCGGTCGGGCTCATCTGCGACAAGCGTTTAGTTTTCCAAAATGGCAGGGGCAGCGCGGTATTCATTTATGGCTGCTCGGCCTGTTTAAGCTGCTGACTTTGCAGATTTTGCGCCGCATCTAACTGGCTTTTAACTGAATCTAAATCCTGCTTGGCGGCTTTGGCCGCCTGCGCCTCGGCAGCCGCTTGGGTTGCCGTGCCACCCGCGCCGCAACCGGCCAAGCTCACTGCGGCCAACGCCAGCGCGGCCACAGCAAAAATCGTGCGAAAAAACAGCAATATATTCATCACAGGCCTCCTATCGGTAATAAAACGCTACGGATTTTCGCACACTACCGCACCCTTGTGCCAAGCGCTCGCATCCCGAAGCGCGGCACTTTGCGGTACTATTCACCCCTTAAATTTACCGGAGCACAGTTGCAATGGGTCGCGCCTATCAAAACCGTAAACAATCGATGGCCAAAACGGCCGATGCCAAAACCAAAGTGTATAGCCGATATGGCCGCGAGCTGTATGTGTGCGCCAAAAATGGCGGCTTTGATCCCGCCGGCAATCTGGCGCTTCGCAGCATGATTGAGCGGGCGAAAAAAGATCAAGTCCCCAGCCATGTCATTGAAAAAGCATTAGAAAAAGCCAAAGGCGGCACCGGTGAAGATTTCGCCACCGCGCGCTACGAAGGCTTTGGCCCGGGTGGCTGTATCGTGCTGGTGGATTGCTTAACCGATAACCCCAACCGCACCATCGGTGATGTGCGTAATTGCTTCACCAAAACCAAAACCAAATTGGGCACGCCCGGCACCGTGATGCACCAGTTCGATCACGCGGCTATTTTCGCCTTCAAAGGCAGTGAAGATGCCGCGCTCGAAGCCTTGCTCATGGCGGATGTGGATGTGACGGATATCGAAACCGAGGGCGACATGGTTACCGTATTTGTGCCGCAATCGGAATACGGCAAAGCCCGCCATGCATTGATTACCGCTTTTGGCGAGATTGATTTTGACGTGGATGAAATCCAGTTCGTGCCCAAAACATCAACCCCTTTAACAGGTGATGACATCGCTATTATGGAGCGCCTGCTCGCCATGCTCGATGAGGTCGAAGATGTGCAGAGTGTGTATCACGATGCTTTGTATTAAGCCGCCCGCACCCAAGCTGCCTTAAAAACACCCCCATTAAAGCCAAAAAAAGCCCCCTTAATTTAAGGGGGCTTTTTGATTTTTACCGAAGTTCAAACGCGATGGCGCGAACCTGCGCCCACGGTCTATTAAATTGTGATGATCGGGATATCTTTAATCATCTGTAGGCCTTTGGTGGCTTCCTTTTGATACGAGGCAATTTCATTGAAATTCAAATAGCGGTAAATATCCTGAGCCAGCGGTTTTAAGCCGGCAACATGGGTTTGATATTCCGCCACCGTGGGTAAGCGCCCGAGAATCGAGGCGACGGCCGCCAGCTCAGCCGAGGCTAAATACACAAAAGTATCTTTACCCATGCGGTTAGGGAAGTTACGGGTCGAGGTGGAAACCACGGTTGCCCCATCTGCCACACGGGCTTGATTGCCCATACACAACGAACAGCCCGGCATTTCGGTGCGCGCGCCCGATTTGCCAAAAATGCTGTAGTAGCCTTCTTCGATGAGCTGATGCTCGTCCATCCGCGTGGGGGGGGCAATCCATAACCGGGTGGGTACCGCGCCGCCATGCGCTTGCAGCACTTTGCCTGCGGCACGGTAGTGGCCGATATTGGTCATACACGAACCAATGAACACCTCATCGATGTTC
>NCFS01000141.1:0-1621 GCA_002281295.1 Halothiobacillus sp. 35-54-62
AGGTGTTTGAAACCGTCGCCGCCGCCCGCGCGCAATGGACACCCGTTTGGGTGGTCATCGATGGCAGCACCGATGGCACCACCGAGCGCCTCATCGCACGAGCAAAAATCGATGACGGGCTGCGGGTGCTTGTGTTGGCGCATAATCAAGGCAAGGGGGCGGCGATTCTGCACGGGTTAATCGCGGCCGATAAAGCGGGCTTCACCCACGCCCTAACCCTGGATGCCGATGGTCAGCACCCCGCCGATCGCATCCCTGATTTTATGCAGGCATCCGCACAAAACCCCGCCGCCATGATTCTCGGCAAACCTATTTTCGCCGCTGATGCGCCCAAATTGCGCGTCTATGGGCGGCAAGTTTCCAACACATGGGCCAATCTTGAAACCTTGTGGATGGGTGTGGGTGATTCGCTGTTTGGCTTTCGGGTGTATCCCATAGCGCCGCTCGTGGAAATTATGCAGCGCAACCGCTTTATGCGTCGGTTCGATTTTGACCCCGAAGCCGTGGTGCGTCTGTGCTGGGCGGGGGTTACCCCCATTAACCTAGCCACAAACGTGCGGTACTTCACCGCGCAAGAGGGCGGGGTTTCGCATTTTAACTACCTGCGCGATAACCTTTTGCTCACCGGCATGCACAGCCGATTATTCTTAAGCTTTATCATTAGGCTCCCAAAGCTTTTAACCCGCCGCCTGCGCGCACTATTTAACCGCAATCACATCGCGCCGCGTCACCGTTAAAAACACAACCAGCACCAAAATTAGGCCCAGAAAAATCACACTCGTGCCCGTAGTACCCAGCCCTAACCCCCCATTGGCCACCGGCTGAGATAAATAATCGCCCATCGATGCGCCCAAGGGGCGGGTGAGAATGTACGCCATCCAAAACGCCAGCACCGCGTTGAGTTTCAAGAAATAAAAGGCGGCGGTAATGGCGGCAATAATGCCCGCAAACATCAATGCTGATAACAAATACCCCAATTGCAAGCCCTCAGCGGCCAAATCGCCCGCCGCCGTGCCCAGCGCAAAGGTAAAGAGAATCGCCAACCAATAAAACAACTCGCGCTTACGGCTGGTAATCGAATGAATCGACAAGGTTTTCTCGCTCGCATACCACCCCGCAAAAGTCGCCACCAAGGCGATACTAAAGCCGATCGTGGCCGCCACTAAGGTAATGCCGAAGTTATCGACCATATTGTCGGTAATCAGTGTGCCCACCACGCTAATCAGCACCACAGCCAGCCAATACAGCCACGGCGTGTACCGCGCGCTGCGCACCTGAAACACCAACACCACCGCAAGCAAACCCGCCATAATGAGCGATGTCACGGTTAAGCCGAAATTCAAATCCATATTCAAATAATCGGCAGCCGTTTCGCCCACCGTGGTTGCCATAATTTTAATAAACCAAAAATACAGCGTAACTTCGGGCACTTTGCTCCAAAATTGCATGGCGGATGATGGCGGGCGTACTCCCGTTTGAGCGGCGTTAACAGTGGGCATAATGGCTCCTGAATGAAATTTTATTAAGGAACCTCTGATCAAATCCCTTGTGGCCGAGACGGGCTTTTGAGGGATGAGCCGCAAGGCGCGGTGCGAAACGAATGGTTATTCCATTCGTGAGT
>NCFS01000141.1:1687-5892 GCA_002281295.1 Halothiobacillus sp. 35-54-62
GACGCAACACGTCGTTATCGGCCTTGGATTCGTAGAATAACTACGACCGGCGGCCTCTGCCTCGTTTTGCGGCTTTTGGATCAGCAACTCGGCTCACAAGGGATTTGATCAGAGGTTCCTAAGCCCTTAATAATACCCGCCGCCGCATCAACACACCCTATCGCCTAGATTACAATTTGGAAACCCAAACCCACAGCCGATTTCCCATTAACTAACGCACAGCCGCTTGCCAAGCACTGATCGCGTACTGCGATCGGAAATAAGCCTACCTACCCACATCATGACCACATCAACGCACACGATGTAGGCGCACAATCACCCCCACACGGCGCTTAAAACCATGAAGGCAGAGCAAAGCGCGCATAACAGGTACTCACTTCAGAATAATTACGGAGAAATGGCAGAAGCTTCTGTCGAGTCCAGTTTGAGCACATAGCGGCTTGAAACCGACGTTTGATTGGTAGGTGGCGGCGCAAGATTGGCTTGAAACAAAATCGAATCACTTTGCGCCTGCCCTATGCCGGTAATGGTCAAAACGTAATTTGCGGCACTACTCGGCGGCGGCAAGGAAGGCACAGGGGCGGGTGTTGGCGCAGAAGCCATCGGGGCAGAACCGCCCCCGCCACAACCACCCAGCAGCAAAAAAGCCCCCAAGCCTAATACCTTGAGACCTGACGGAACGCATGATCGGTTAGCGAAAATATTCATACCGAATCACCGAGACGATGGGAACATGCCTTGGTCACAAATAAACCAAGTCATGTTATTGGGCGTTACCGCTCGCATGTCGGGCAAGGCGAAGTTGTTCACTCCATCGCCGCCATAGGTATTTCCGATGAGCGCAAACAACACGGTGTTTTGTGAAATAGGCAAGAGCTGCCCATTGGCAGGCAAACCATTACCAGGCCGAACATTGGCATAAAGCTGCATTTCACCCAGTGTGCATTCAGCACCATTACCCGCAGCGCCGTTACCGGTATTTGTGCCGTAATAACTTGAGAGCAAAGAATTCCCTGCTGGCCCTTGTGGCCCAACAGGCCCAGTGGCACCGGCAGCCCCTTGGGGGCCGGCGGCACCTGTGGCGCCATCTTGCCCCGGCGCCCCCTGTGCCCCCATAGGGCCTACCGCACCCATAGGGCCTACTGCACCCGCAGGGCCTACTGCACCCGCAGGGCCTACCGCACCCATAGGGCCTACTGCACCCGCAGGGCCTACCGCACCCGCAGGGCCTACCGCACCCGCAGGGCCTACCGCACCCGCAGGGCCTACCGCACCCGCAGGGCCTACCGCACCCGCAGGGCCTACCGGGCCAGGGGCGCCCTGCAGGCCAGTCGTCGAACCGACCCAGTTTCCGGCCGCATCAATAATGGGCACCACACCCATGGCTGTGCGGATGCCGATACTGGTGGGGGTGATGTCACCGGTCACTGTATTAGCTGAATTCGCATAAGGTGGTATCAGCGATAGACGAGGCGAGAGTTCCGCATCAGACCCGACCTGAACCCCCACCACGGCCGTGCGAATATCAAGACTATCGGGCAAAGGATTGGCCGGGTTACTCCCCAAAGTGACATTGAATTGGCCACCCGAAAAAGAAACGGGCAACGTTTCCGACCACAGAACACTTGCGCCCGTTTGCGCGCTGCCGTAGATCGTAAATACCACATTAATCACACCCGATTCGGCGGCACCCAATTGCTTGTTATACAAAGACCCCGAGATACTCACCGGCGCAGTGGCAGCAAGCGCTGGATTTAGCGAACCCAAACTCAATAACAATGCACCCGCAGAAAAAAACCGTAATAACGCCATGTCATCGACTCCTTTGTATTCCGTTTAAGTTTCCGTGTTAAAACATACTTTTTTATACTCTAACATGCTGTACTTACTGCATCTTTTGAAGTTTATTAGTCAATATAAAAAGTTTTAATGTGGCGATATAAATCAAAACGCAATCTCAGTTCACCCCAGGCGCAGAGGGTACTGAATCTATCCACACAAACCGCCGCAGGCTGGGCGAGTCTTGCTACAATGTGCGTCATTTTTCAAATTCTTATTCATTCGGCGACACCTCTGTGACTGATTACAAATCTTTTTCAAATTCTTATTCATTCGGCGACACCTCTGTGACTGATTACAAATCAACGCTTAACCTGCCCGACACCCCGTTCCCAATGCGCGGCGATTTACCCAAGCGTGAACCTGAGCGCTTGGCGCAATGGCAGCAACGCGATTTATACCAAGCGATTCGTGCCGCCAGCATTGGGCGGCCCAAATTTATCCTGCATGATGGCCCGCCCTATGCCAATGGCGATATTCATATTGGCCATGCGGTGAATAAGGTCTTGAAAGACATCATCGTAAAATCCAAGCAGCTGGCGGGCTTTGATGCGCCCTATGTGCCGGGGTGGGATTGTCATGGCCTGCCCATTGAGCTTGTGGTGGAGCGCGAGCATGGCAAACCCGGCGTCAAACTCTCCGCAGCAGAGTTTCGCCAAGCGTGCCGCGTGTATGCGCAAAGCCAAATCGACCGTCAAATGGCCGATTTCAAGCGGCGAGGCCGACATCGTGCGCGCCTTGGGCGGCATTATCGCGCGGGGGCATTTGCATCGCGGCGAAAAACCGGTGCATTGGTGCGTGGATTGCGGGTCGGCCTTGGCTGAGGCCGAGGTTGAGTATCAAGATAAGCAATCGGATCAAATTGATGTGGCCTTCATGGCCATAGATGCGCAGGCCGTGCATCGCGCCTTTGGCATCGACAGCACCGCGCCGGTGGCGGTGGTTATTTGGACCACCACGCCGTGGACGCTGCCCGCCAACCAAGCCGTGGCGCTCAACCCCGAGCTTGAGTATGTGTTGGTTGAATTGGCCGATGGCCGCCGCCTCATTTTGGCCGATGCCCTGTTTGAATCGGCCTTGGCGCGAATGAAACTAGCCGGCACCGTGCGGGGGCGCACCCTGGGCGCCGAGCTTGAGGGGGTTCATCTACAGCATCCGTTTATCAACCGCCCGGTGCTGGTTATTTTGGGTGCGCATGTCACCACGGATGCGGGCACCGGCGCCGTACACACCGCGCCCGCCCATGGCGAGGATGATTTTAAAGTTGGCCTGCGTTATGGCTTGCCGGTGGATAACCCCGTTGATGGCAGCGGCCATTTTCTGCCCGAAACACCGCTTGTTGGCGGCTTGAGCCTGAAAGAAGGCGGCGCCAAAATTCTGGATACCTTGCGTGAATCGGGTGCGCTCCTCGCGCATAGCCGCTTTACCCACAGCTACCCGCATTGCTGGCGGCACAAAACCCCGCTCATTTTCCGTGCCACGGGGCAGTGGTTTATTTCGATGGAGCAAAACCTGCTGCGTGAGCAGGCCATGGCCGCGATCGACACGGTGCATTTCGTCCCCGATTGGGGCAAGGCGCGCATGGCCGGCATGATCGAAAATCGCCCCGATTGGTGCATTTCACGTCAGCGCACTTGGGGCGTGCCCATCGCGCTCTTCGTGGATAAAGCCACCGGCGTGCCGCACCCTGAAACGGCCCGCTTAATTGAAGAAGCAGCCCAACTCATTGAGAAAAAAGGCATTGATGCTTGGTTTGAATTAGCGCCCAGCACCCTCTTGGGCGCCGAGGCCGACCGCTATGAAAAAGTCACCGACACGTTGGATGTGTGGTTCGATTCTGGCGTGACCCATGCCGCCGTGCTGGCGCGCCGCCCCGAGCTTGCTTGGCCGGCCGATTTATATTTAGAAGGCTCCGATCAGCACCGAGGCTGGTTTCAATCGTCCTTGCTCACGGCTGTCGCGCTGAAAGAAGCCGCGCCCTATCGCGGCGTGCTTACCCACGGGTTTACCGTGGATGCGCAGGGCCGCAAGATGTCAAAATCGCTCGGCAACGTGATTGCCCCGCAAAAAGTCATCGACAAAATGGGCGCCGATGTATTGCGCCTGTGGGTGGCCTCCACCGATTTCTCGGGCGAGATGACCGTCTCCGATGAAATTCTGCAACGGGCGGGCGATGCCTACCGGCGCATTCGCAACACCGCCCGTTATTTGCTGGCGAATATTAACGACTTCAACCCCGCCACCGATTGCGTGCCGGATGCCGAGCTGCTCCCCTTAGATGCCTGGCTGGCCGATCATGCCGCCACCCTGCACCAAGCCGTGCTGGCCGATTTTGAAGCCTATGATTTTCATAGCCTAATTTCGCG
>NCFS01000049.1 GCA_002281295.1 Halothiobacillus sp. 35-54-62
CCCCGCAAGGCGCGCACGGTTTTGGCTATGACCCGTTATTTTTTCTGCCAGATCTTGGCAAAAGCGCCGCTGAACTCCCGGCTGAATTAAAAAACCGAATTAGCCATCGGGCATTCGCGTTGGCACAACTGCTGACCCAACTGGGATCACATTCACTCTAATGCAACTGCTACAATTTAACGAAAACCCGCCGCTGGCTCTGTATATTCATTTACCTTGGTGCGTGGAAAAATGCCCGTATTGCGATTTTAACTCGCATGGACTCAAAGGCGGCACCCTACCTGAGCGCGCGTATATTGATGCCTTGTTGCGCGATGTGGAGTGCGAGTTGCCACTGATTTGGGGGCGCCCCATCGAAACGATCTTTCTCGGCGGCGGCACACCCAGCTTATTCAGCCCTGAGGCGATCGACCGCCTATTTTGCGGCTTGCGCGCCTTGCTGGATTTACGCTTTTGCCGCGAAGTCACCCTTGAGGTGAACCCCGGCACCGAAATGGCCGGCCAACTAGCCGATTATCGCGCTGCCGGCATCACGCGCGCTTCCATTGGCGTGCAAAGCTTTAATGAAACCCACCTTAAGCGCCTCGGGCGCATTCACGATGCTAAAGCCGCTTATCGCGCCATTGAATCGGCACATAACGCGGGGCTCACTAGTTTTAACATTGATTTAATGTTTGGCTTGCCCGAGCAAACCCAAGCGCAAGCACTGGCCGATGTGCAAACGGCTATCGACCTGAACCCACCGCATTTATCGTGGTATCAGCTCACGCTGGAGCCTAATACGCCGTTTGCCGCATTTCCGCCCGTACTCCCGCAGGACGATACGCTAGATGCCATGCAATCAGCGGGGCTTAAGTTACTCAACAACGCAGGGTTTGATCACTATGAAGTCTCCGCCTTCGCCCAGCCCCATCACGCTTGCCAACATAATCGCAATTACTGGGAATTTGGCGATTATTTAGGCATTGGCGCCGGCGCACACGGCAAAATCACGCTCGCGGGCGAAAATCGGGTTGAGCGCCGGGTTCGCACGCGCCATCCTTCGGCCTATTTAGCCACCGTCGGCACCGAGGCTTCGGTCAGCGCGCATAACGTGCCCACCCAAGAGCTGCCCTTTGAATTTATGCTGAACGCACTGCGGCTGATGGACGGCTTTAATGTACCGCTCTTCTCGGCGCGCACAGGGCTGCCGCTCAAGGTGATCACCGACACACTCCAACAACTGGAACGCGAACAGCTCATTGATTGGCAAATTACCCGCATTAAGCCCACCGTGCGCGGCGCCCGTTACCTCAACGATGTGCTGCAACGCTTTATTCCCGACGATTAGCGCCGCCTCGTTATTTCGCCATTTTTTTAGGGCGCTGCCATCCGGCACGATTAGTTTGGCGCACGCGCGCCACCGCTAAATGCCCCGCCGGTACATCATGCGTAATGGTTGAGCCCGCGCCGATGGTCGCCCCATCGCCAATCTGCACCGGCGCGACCAGTTGCGAGCTTGAACCCACAAACACCGAATCGCCGATGTCCGTTCGGTGCTTATTGGCGCCATCGTAATTACAGGTAATGGTGCCCGCGCCGATATTGCAATCTGCACCCATCGTGGTATCACCCACATAAGATAAATGATTGATTTTTGAGCCCGCCCCAATGCGGCTGGCTTTAATTTCCACAAAATTACCCACCCGGCTATTGGCCGAAAGCTGCGTGCCCGGGCGCAGGCGCGCAAACGGCCCTACCTCAACCCCGGCGGCTAACTCAGCCCCATCGAGATGGCTAAACGCCCGCACCCGAACCCCATCCCCCAGCGTGACATTACGCAACACACAATTGGGCTCAATGATGACATTGTTGCCAAGCGTCACCCGGCCTTCGAGCACCACATTCACATCAATCAAATTATCCACGCCGCTGATCACCTCGCCCCGAATATCTAAGCGGCGCGGATCCATAATCGTCGTGCCCGATAGCGCAAGCCTTTGCGCTTGGCGCAACTGCCAAGCGCGCTCCATGTCAGCCAAGGCTCCGCGATCATTAATGCCCGTAACCAGCAAGGGATCGGGTTCAATCCGCGTGGTGATGGCCTTATGTTCTGCATGAGCCAAGCCCACGATATCCGTTAAATACAACTCACCCTGCGCATTATGTGGCACCAATTGGGGTAACCAAGCACTCAAATCCCCCAGACGCGCAACCAGAATGCCGGTATTGATTTCATGAACACGGAGCTCATCTGGCGCAGCATCCCGATGCTCACGGATGGCCACCACCTCACCCGCTGCATCCCGAATAATCCGGCCGTACCCCGCCGGATTTTCCACCTGCGTTGACAGCACACCAAGCGCGCTTTCTTGTGACGCCAAAATAAGCGGAGCCAACACCGACACCGATATCAAGGGCACATCACCATACAGCACCAGCACTCGGTCATCAGGCGTGGGTAAACTGGCGGCTTGCTGCAAATCAGCGACCGCGCAAGCCAAGGCATGGCCCGTGCCCAATTGCTGCGCTTGCATCACCCAATGCAGATGCGGCTCAGGGCAGGCCGCTTGAATAACAGCCGCCTCAAAACCAACCACAACGCGAATCGATGCCGGATTAAGCAATTCTGCCGCATCTAAAACCCGCGCCAACAGGCTGCGCCCCGCGAGAGAATGCAGTACTTTGGGTAACGTTGAGTGCATTCGGGTGCCCTTGCCGGCCGCCAAAATAACCACGTGAAGTTTTGAATCACTTAAATGCGTCTTATCCGACATAACTACCTCAACAAAAAAGGAGCCGAAGCTCCTTGAAATCAAATAAGAATCAACCACGGGGTTTTCGCAGAAGATTCACAATGAGCAATTGATCGTTAGTGACGTCCGCCGCCCAAGCCTCGCATGGAACGCACCCATTTCAAGCGTTCAGACGCTTCAATCATAATGGACTGCGCCGAGGTGAAATCCAGTTGCCCACGTTGTTCATAATCGTGCATGTAGACGCTTTCTTCAGCCAACGTCGCTTCAAGCTCATTGGCATCAATCCCGTGTGCATCCGCTTCAGTCAATGCCCAGTCAGCGATCACGCTCACCACCATCGGCTGAACTTCAAGCACACCAAAGCCTACGTAATAGCGAACAACCGAGCCATCTGTGAGGTGCACGCGCACTTCACCGGGGCGAAGTATCGCCAATGTTTGGGTGTGCATGGGGGTAATACCCATCTCACCCGCTTCAGTAGGAATCGATACAAAAGATGCCTCCCCACTAAAAATGGGGCGCTCCATACTCACGATATCTACCCGAATGGTCATAGCCATATCAGCACCTCCAATTAGGCTTTGGCGGCGAGTTTGGCCGCTTTTTCGACCACTTCATCAATGGTGCCAACCATGTAGAACGCCTGCTCTGGCAGATGATCATATTCACCGGCAACAATACCTTGGAAGGCGCGAATGGTATCTTTGAGCGCGACATAACGACCCGGCGCACCCGTAAATACTTCGGCTACGAAGAATGGCTGCGACATAAAGCGCTGGATTTTACGCGCACGAGAAACCGCTGCTTTATCGTCATCCGACAATTCATCCATGCCAAGAATCGCAATGATATCTTTCAGCTCTTTATAGCGCTGCAAGGTTTTCTGCACGGAGCGTGCCACGTTGTAATGAACCTCGCCCACCACTTGGGGATCTAGCTGACGGCTGGTGGAATCCAAGGGATCAATCGCGGGGTAAATGCCCAATGAGGCAATATCACGCGAGAGCACGACGGTGGCATCCAAATGGGCAAACGTAGTGGCCGGTGACGGATCGGTCAAGTCATCGGCAGGCACATAAACGGCCTGAACGGAGGTAATTGAACCCGTTTTGGTTGACGTAATCCGCTCTTGCAGAACGCCCATTTCTTCGGCCAGCGTCGGCTGATAACCCACCGCAGAAGGCATGCGACCCAACAAAGCAGACACTTCGGTACCGGCTAAGGTGTAACGATAGATGTTATCGATAAACATCAATACATCGCGACCTTCATCACGGAAAAACTCCGCCATGGTCAGACCGGTTAAAGCAACGCGCAACCGGTTACCTGGCGGCTCGTTCATTTGGCCATACACCAAGGCCACTTTGTCTAAAACGCCACCATCTTTCATTTCATGGTAGAAATCGTTCCCTTCACGGGTACGCTCACCCACGCCGGCAAATACCGAGTAACCGCTGTGCTCAACCGCAATATTCCGGATTAACTCCATCATATTGACCGTTTTGCCCACACCGGCGCCACCGAACAAGCCAACCTTGCCACCCTTTGCAAAGGGACAAAGCAAATCAATCACCTTGATGCCCGTTTCCAGCAACTCAGTGCTGCTAGATTGCTCATCAAATGAAGGGGGCTTGCGATGAATCGACCATTTCTCTTCGCACACAACGTCACCGGCGTTATCAATGGGGTGACCCAGCACATCCATGATACGACCCAGCGTGCCTTTGCCCACAGGGACGCGAATTGGCGCCCCCGTTCCTGTAACCCGCATGCCGCGCTTCAGGCCATCGGATGATCCCATCGCAATGCCACGAACCACACCATCACCAATTTGTTGCTGAACCTCAACAACCAAGCCTGTTTGATCGACTTTAATCGCATCATAGACTTTGGGAACCGCGTCACGCGGAAACTCGACATCGATGACGGCACCGATGATTTCGACAATTTTTCCAGAACTCATGTCTGACCCCTCAAAAATATAAATAAGCTAACCCGTGGGTAATTAAACCGCTGCGGCACCCGATACGATTTCAGAAATTTCTTGAGTAATCGCCGCTTGACGCGCTTTGTTATAAACCAGCTTTAACGACTTAATCATGTCGCCTGCGTTATCGGTCGCATTTTTCATGGCGATTCGGCGCGCAGCCATTTCACAGGCCACGTTTTCAATGCCACTGGCCACAATCTGCCCCGTGATATACCGCTTCAACACCGCTGTTAAAACCGCATGAGAATCTGGCTCATACAAATAATCCCAACGATGCTTAAGCTCGGCCGACTCGGTATAAACCAAGGGCGCCAGCTGCTCAACCACCGGACGCTGAACCATTGAATTCACAAAGGTATTACGTGCAATTTCGATACGATCAACATGACCTTGCTCAAAAGCGCCCATCGCCGCTGTAATCGCACCCCGCATTTTCGCATAACTGGGTTTGTCGCCCATGTGCGTCACAGAGGCGAGCACATTGCCGCCATAGCGTTTGAAAAAAGACCGGCCTTTGGTTCCGACCGGAATCACATCAACTTCGATCCCATTTTTCTGATAATCCTTAATCTTCAGCAGCACCTGCTTAAGCAAGTTGACGTTAAGACCACCGCACAAACCGCGATCGGTCGTGACAACAATCATTAACACCCGCTTCACATCACGCTCGATCATCAATGGGTGACGGAACTCAGGATGCGCATTGGTGATGTGACCCACCACCTCCAGAAACTTCTCGGCGTAAGGACGAGTTGCTTCCATCGCTTCCTGAGCGCGCCGCATTTTAGATGCGGCAACCATTTCCATCGCCTTGGTAATTTTGCGCGTGTTTTGCACGCTCTTAATCTTGGTGCGAATCTCTTTGCCTACGGCCATGACATCGCCCCCTGATTAATAAACGCCCTTCGATTTGAAGGACTCGATCACGTGCTTGATTTGGGCTGCAATTTCATCATTGTACGCACCACTATTGCCAATCTTCTCAGCAAGATCCTTGGCATTGACAGCCGCATAATCGTGCAATGCGGTTTCAAAGTCGTTGATTTTTTCAACCGGCACGTCATCCAAGTAGCCATCATTGGCCGCCGTGAGTGACAGTGCCATTTCAGCGACAGATAAAGGCTTGAATTGCTTTTGCTTCATTAATTCAGTAACCCGCTTGCCTCGTTCAAGTTGCTTGCGCGTCACTTCATCTAGATCAGAGGCAAACTGAGAGAACGCAGCCAGTTCACGGTATTGCGCCAAATCGGTACGAATCCCACCGGCCAGTTTCTTAACCGCTTTGGTCTGCGCCGCACCACCCACCCGCGATACTGAAATACCGGGGTTAATGGCAGGACGAATGCCTGAGTTAAACAGATCGGTTTCTAAGAAAATCTGGCCATCTGTAATTGAAATCACGTTGGTAGGAACGAATGCAGACACATCGCCGCCCTGAGTTTCAATAATAGGAAGTGCGGTTAATGAACCCGTTTTGCCTTGAACTTCGCCTTTAGTGAATTCAGATACGTAGTCTGCATTCACACGCGAGGCGCGCTCAAGTAAACGTGAGTGTAAATAGAACACATCGCCGGGATAGGCTTCGCGTCCGGGCGGGCGACGCAGCAACAATGAAATTTGACGATAGGCCCAAGCCTGCTTAGTTAAATCATCATAAACGATCAGGGCATCCATCCCGCGGTCGCGGAAGTATTCACCCATCGTGCAACCCGCGTAGGCGGCAAGATACTGCATGGCCGCAGGATCAGAAGCGGTGGCCGCCACAATGATTGTGTACTCTAGTGCGCCATACTCTTCGAGCTTACGAACAACGTTGGCAATAGCCGAGGCTTTTTGACCAATCGCGACATAAACGCAATAAACGCCTTTGCCTTTTTGGTTAATGATGGCATCAATGGCAACGGCTGTTTTACCGGTTTGGCGGTCACCAATAATCAGTTCGCGTTGTCCACGGCCGATCGGCACCATGGCATCAAGTGCTTTAATGCCAGTGAGCAGGGGCTGGTCAACGCTTTGGCGCTCAATAACGCCCGGCGCAATCTTTTCAATTGCGGCTGTCATTTTGGCAGGAATATCACCCTTACCATCAATCGGCTGACCCAGTGTGTTGACCACACGACCCAGCAATTCTTTGCCTACCGGCACTTCAAGAATACGCTGAGTGCATTTGACTTGGTCGCCTTCGCGCAGATGGTCATACCCACCCAACACAATGGCGCCAACCGAATCACGCTCTAGGTTCATGGCGACCGCAAAGCCGCCCCCAGGCAATTCAACCATTTCGCCCAGCATGACGTCATTTAAGCCGTGAATGCGCAAAATACCATCGCTAACTGAAACGATGGTGCCAACAGTTTGAACATCCGCACTTTGATCGAAATTCTCAATGCGTTGCTTAATCAGATTACTAATTTCAGAGGGATTGATCATGTGATCTCCTTAGCGACTCAGTTGAGTGGCAAGTTTATCGATGCCGCCGCGCATTGAGCCATCAATCACCAAATCTCCCGCACGAATGACCGCACCACCAATTAAGGCAGCATCCACTCGTGTTGAAAGATCGATTGATCGGTTCAATCGCTTGTTCAGCGCAGATTTAATATGGGTAATTTCGCTTTCCGTCAAGGGATGCGCAGAGACAACGGTTGCAGATACTCGGTGCTCGGCTTCTGCACGCAGAAGCTCAAACTGGGTGGCCACTTCTGGCAAAAGCCCGATGCGTCCATTTTCACCCATCAGCCGAACGAGATTTAGAGCATGCGCATCTAGCTCACTAGATACCACGGCCAAAAAACCTTGTGTGCGCGCCTCTGAGGATCGGGCGACATCGCCGAGATACTGTTGCATGTCTGCGTTGTTAACGACATCTGCCAAGAATTGAAGCTGTTTTAACCACGCAGCGGCAGCATTTGCCGCTCCGCACAGTTCATTGACGGCTTTTGCATACGATTGAGCAACTTGGATATTTTCGGACATATTGCTTTACCTTTAATATCCTTAAATATGCGCAATCAGATCAGCAAGCGCTGCTTCATGATCCTTGATCGTCACTTCGCGTTTCAATATCCGCTCTGCGCCTGTCACTGCAATAGCAGAAACTTGGGTGCGCAAAACTTCTTTCGCACGATTAACTTCACGATCAATTTCAGCCGAGGCCTGAGCAACAATTCGCTCCGCTTCCACTTTCGCATTCACTCGCGCGTCTTCAAGAACTTGATTCGCGCGGGCATTGGCCTGAGCCACAATGTCGTTCGCTTTTTCTTTGGTTTCACGCAGAATTTCTGCTGAGCGCTCTTGCGCTAATTTGAGCTCATGCTTGCCGCGTTCGGATGCCGAAAGGCCATCAGCAATTTTCTGGCGACGCGCTTCCATTAAGGCAGAAAGCGGTGTCCAGAGGTATTTGCTGACCAACCAAACGAGTATCACAAAAGCGATAATCTGAGCTAACAGTGTGATATTAATATTCACAGCTTTCCCTCGGTTTGTTGTGGTTTGGTTTTGTTTGAAGTTTTTATGAAGCGGGAATCTGCGCGCTTAAATTATGCGCAGACCACCGTCTCAAAATTCAACCACTTATTTAGGGAGCGCGCTAATAGCCGCGGTCAAAGCGCCAACAAACGGGTTAGCAAACAGGAACCACATCGCGAACGCCAAAATAATGAACGGAAATGATTCCATTAAGCCGGCGAAAATGAACATATTGGTCATTAATTGAGGGCGCATTTCTGGCTGACGCGCGATTCCTTCCAATGTTTTAGAGCAAATCAAGCCCCAGCCAATCGCTGAGCCTAAACCAGCCGCAGCTAGAATCACACCAACGCCTACTGCTGTATAGGCATAAATTGTCGCGAGCATATCAGGGGTCATTTAAAGTCTCCTCAGACGAACAGTTAAAAAACGAAACAAAAAAACTTAATCAAAAATCAATGGGAATCCGCATCTATGTGCGCCATGCCCAAATACACGATGGTTAAAACCATAAAGATAAACGCTTGAAGCGAGATAACTAATATATGGAAAATTAACCAAGCCAAATCCAACACAACTTGTAACGGAAACCAAATCAGCAGGCTGGCACTCAGAGTGGCACCCAAGGTGAGCAGCGCGATCAGCATGAAGACCAACTCACCGGCAAACATATTACCGAATAATCGCAGGCCTAAGCTGATGGGCTTGGCAAGTTCTTCAATTAACGTCATGACCACGTTGATGGGCACAAAAAACTTGCCAAAGGGGTGAAACAGGAACATTTTCAAGTAGCCGCCAAAACCTTTGACCTTAATGTTGTAATAAATCGTGAGAACAAAGACAACCAGCGCCATAGCCAACGGTGTATTTAAATCGGTTGTCGGCACAATTTTAAGATGCGATATCCCTAGGCCATGCGCAATGGCGGGCAGCAAATCGATTGGGATTAAGTCCATGAAATTCATGAGCCAAACCCAAATAAGGATGGTTAACGCCAGCGGTGCAATCAATGCGGGGGCTTTGCCGCCGAAAGAATCTTTGACCTGGTTATCCACAAACTCTAAAACGCCCTCTACAGCGTTTTGAAAACGCCCGGGGGTTTCTGTGCGCAAATTTTGGCCGATTTTCATCGCCACAAATAAAATCAAGGCTCCCAGCAAAAAGCTGAAAATCAAGGTATCAATGTTGAGTTGCCAGAACCCTTGGCCAACCGATAGGTTAGCCAAATGGTGCTGAATGTACTCAACCGAGCTTCCGCCGGCGGTTTCTGTAGACACGAGCTTCTCCTTAAAATCCTAGTTCAAATCTGTTTTACTGATCGGTCGACCCGAATCACGGCTGCGCGAGAACACCACGCCCACTATCATGATTCCGATGAACCCGCCAACGGTATATGTTGGCAATAATTTAAAGCCGCCGAGCGCTATGGCGAACAGCACCAACACCATGATGAATCGCACCACCGCGCCAACATACATGATGCTCATGCTGGTTTGCGGCGATTCGACGGCAAGCTCACTGGCTTTTTGCATCGTAAACCGCAGCATTAGCATCAACGCAATGGCGATGAGGGAACCCCCTAGAATGCCATTGAAGGCAGGCATGCCAGCCGCCACAAAACTTAACCCGCCAGCCAACAGTGCGACAACCAGCTGGATCACCAGCACCCGTCGGCCACGCCGCGCGATTCCTTCAGACATTATCGTCATTGTGTTTCGCTATCATTAAACGGTGCGCATTACGCATGCCACCAATAAACCCGAGCAGCCCACCGAGGAGCATGGCTATCGGCGCGATACCGAGCCATCGATCAACCAGAAAACCCAACAACAACCCGGCGATAACGGTTGAGGCAAACACATTGCCCGCGCCCACGTTCATCAAGCCACGCAAACGCAGCGCAAAATATCCTTCTTGCTGCGCCAAATCGGTCGTTTTGGTTTTGTGCTGATCGGCCATGGTGATTCTCGTCATATCTGCGGCCAAAATTTGGTGGCTAGTGTACCGTCATATTTCAGCATCAACAACTGTTGCCAAGGCTATGAATTTCCGTGCGTACTCCGTTTTGCCTTGCTCGGTTAATTATCACCCAGCAAGCGCCGCAAAATTAGATCGAATTGCTCGGCATTGCTAAAGCGCAGGCTCACCATTCCCCGCCCGCCTTCGGTGCGCTTAAGCTCGACAGGCAGACCCAGCGCGTCTGCCATTTTACGCACTAGGGCATCGGTATCGGGATCTGCCTTTTCCTCTACCGTTTTGACTGGCGCGGGCTCACTTAGCTTTCGCACCATGCTTTCAACTTGGCGGACGGTGAGCGCTTTGGCGATTATTTTTTCTGCCAATTCAATCTGTTGCTCGACGGGCAATGCGGCTAAGGCGCGCGCATGACCCGCATCTAATTGCTGATTTTGCAGCAAGCTGCGCACGGGCATGGCCAGATCAAGCAACCGCAGCGCGTTGCTCACAACGGGGCGCGATAGGCCGAGCGCATCCGCGACTTGCTGATGGGTCATTTTAAATTCGAGAATCAAGCGGCGCATGGCTTCGGCCTGCTCGATGGGGTTGAGATCTTCCCGCTGTAGGTTTTCGATGAGCGCGAGTGCGGCGGCCTGTGTGTCGTCTATTTCTCGAATAATGGCGGGAATTTGCTGCAAACCCGCCATTTGTGCCGCGCGCCAACGTCGCTCACCTGCGATCAGCTCATACTCACCGGATCGCCGGCGCAGCACGACGGGCTGTATCAGCCCTTGCGCTCGAATGGAATCGGCCAAACTTTGGAGTGCGTCTTGATCAAAATGCGTGCGGGGCTGAAATGAGCTGGCGTGGATCAGTTCTACCGCGACATCCCGATAGTGCATTTCCTGTGTTTCTTGGGATTCACTGGAACGAAGCAGGGCATCTAAGCCGCGCCCCAGGCCTTTTTTCTTAACGGTCATGGGGCGCTTCTCGCTTTGCTTGTGCGGCACATTACGGGGAATTAGGGTGCTAAACACCTGCGCGCCAAAGTGCGCCAACAGTTGCTCGGAGACTTGCTGTGCCAGTAAATTTCGCGCGTCATATAAGGTGCGCACCACGCCCGCCACGCCCAAAGCGGGCTGCAAGGCCAGCCGAACTTGCTCGATGGTCTCCAAGAGCGAGCTTAAGCCTTCAAGCGCAAAATACTCGCATTGCACGGGGATTAACACATCATCGGCGGCGACCAGCGCATTAATTGTTAGGGTGTTTAGCGCGGGCGGGCAGTCGATTAAAATAAAATCGAACTGTTCTTGTAAGGGCGCAAGGGCGCGGCGAAGCTTGGTTTCGCGGCCAATGCGACTGACCAGCGCAAACTCGGCACCGGCCAGCTCGATATTGGCGGGCAACAGGCTAAAACCGGCGGGTTCGCTTTTTATGATGACTTCGGTAATTTGAGCCTCATCGAGCAGAACATCGGCCATGCTGAGCGCCACCGCAGATTTATCGCAGCCGGAGCTCACGGTGGCATTGCCCTGGGGGTCCATGTCGATTAAGAGCACGCGCTGACCCAGCACTTGCAATGCCGCCGCGAGGTTGACGGCCGTGGTCGTTTTACCGACCCCGCCTTTTTGGTTGGTGATGGCGAGCGTCCAGCTCATGATGCGCCCTCTTTTTGGTAAATTTGCAGATGACGCTGGGCATCAAGCCCCGGAATGATGAGGGCGTGCGTTGCGCGGCAAATAAACGGTGATTGCACCGACTCATCCGGCCGCCCCTTCATAGCCAACCACATGCTGTTTGGCGAAGCCAGATGCTCGGTCAGGGTCAGAAAATCGGCGGTGCTGGCAAAGGCCCGCGAGATGATTTGGTCGTACTGTGCGCCTATGACCGTTTCGACGCGGCCGCGCACAATCGTCACATTTTTAATCGCCAATTCGCGCACGGCCGCTTCAGCAAAGCGGGTCATTTTGAGGTTGGCATCAATCAAGGTGACATCCAACGCGTCATCGGCAAGCGCCAAAATAATGCCCGGCAAGCCTGGGCCACTGCCCACATCAACTAAGCGTTGCCCTGATTTAATCCAAGGGCGCACGGCCACAGAATCCAAAACATGGCGCACCCGCATATCTTGAATTGCCCGCACGGCGGTGAGGTTATAGGCGCGATTCCATTTGGCCAGCAACTGCAAGTAAGCGGCGATGCGCTCCGCCGCCTCGGGCTGCACGGGCTGCTGCATCTGCGCCATATCGGCCGCTATCTGTTCGGCCAGCACAGCCCTGGGGGCAGGTGTGGGCATAGCCATCAAGCGGAGGCCGCCAACAAAGTACGGCGCTTTAAATGCACCAGCAACAATGAAATAGCCGCCGGTGTGACGCCCGCAATTCGCCCCGCTTGACCAATAGTGCTCGGCCTTTGCGCGGCAAGCTTGGCGCGTACTTCATTGGATAAGCCATGAATTTGCGCGTAATCCAGCTCATCAGGCAGCGCTTGTGTTTCAAGTTTGATGGTGCGGCTGACTTCATCGCGCTGCCGATCAACGTAACCGGCATATTTGACTTCTATTTCAATTTGCTCGGTCACGAAAGCGGGCAAGGGGACGGGGGGGGCAAAACTTTGCACCTGCATCAAATGGGCGTAATCCATCTCGGGGCGGCGCAGGAGATCCAGCGCGTTAACGCCCTTGCTAATCATGCTATCCACTTGCGTAACTTCTGGATGATCAGGGTGCAACCATAAATCGGCCAAGCGGCTTCGCTCGGCGAGAATGGCTTCGAGTTTTTCGCCAAAGGCCTGCCAGCGCGCCTCGCCCACCAAACCCAACGCATAACCCAGCGGGGTTAAGCGTTGATCGGCATTATCTTCACGCAGCATGAGGCGATATTCTGCCCGGCTGGTGAACATGCGGTAGGGCTCTTGCGTGCCTTGGGTGATTAAATCGTCGATCATCACGCCGATGTAGGCTTCATCGCGCCGCAAGGTGAGTGGCGCACGCCCCAGTACGCGCGCGGCCGCATTCGCGCCGGCCATTAAGCCCTGCGCGGCGGCTTCTTCATAGCCCGTGGTGCCGTTAATTTGCCCCGCGAAATAAAGCCCCGCAATCGCACGAGTTTCCAGCGTGGGTTTTAAGCCGCGTGGATCGAAAAAGTCATACTCAATCGCGTAGCCTGGGCGGGTAATAATGGCGTGCTCAAAGCCGCGAATTGAGCGCACATAGGCCAACTGAATATCGAACGGCAAGCTCGTTGAAATGCCATTGGGATAAATCTCGTTGGTGGTTAGCCCTTCGGGTTCAACAAACACCTGATGCGAATCTTTATCAGCAAAACGGTGGATTTTATCTTCAATGGAGGGGCAATAACGCGGCCCCACGCCTTCTATCACGCCCGTAAACATGGGGGATCGATCTAACCCCCCGCGAATAATGTCGTGCGTGCGTTCATTGGTGTGGGTGATATAGCAATCGATTTGGCGCGGGTGATCGGCCACCGACCCCATAAATGAGAATACCGGCTCAGGGGTGTCTCCGGGCTGAACTTGCATAACGGATAAATCAATTGAGCGAATATCAATCCGTGGGGGCGTGCCGGTTTTAAGCCGCCCCACGCCCAGCGATAGCTCGCGCAACCGTTCGGCCAAACGTTGCGCCGGGGGGTCACCCGCCCGGCCGCCTTGGTAATGATTCATACCGATATGAATTTGGCCGGCCAAAAAGGTGCCCGCCGTTAACACCACCGCTTTGCCTGTAAACTCAATACCCGCCTGAGTGCGCACGCCCGTGACGCTATCGCCCTCAAAAATGAGATCGTCGATGGCCTGCTGGAATAGCATTAAGTTGGGCTGATTCTCCAGCATCTGCCGAATGGCAGCCTTGTAGAGAATTCGATCGGCCTGCGCCCGCGTTGCCCGAACGGCAGGGCCTTTGCGGGCATTTAGCGTGCGAAATTGGATGCCCGCTTGATCTGCGGCCCGCGCCATCGCGCCGCCTAAGGCATCAATCTCCCGAACGAGGTGGCCTTTGCCAATGCCGCCAATGGCTGGGTTGCAACTCATTTGCCCCAAAGTTTCGATGTTGTGCGTCACAAGCAAGGTCTGGGCGCCCATGCGCGCGGCCGCCAGCGCGGCCTCAGTGCCCGCATGGCCGCCGCCCACAACAATCACATCAAAAATTTCTGGATAACGCACGGATAACCCCAATCAATCAACAACATAAGCCAATCCCACACGCGCCCGCACCATAGCACCCCAAGCGCTTAGCCAGGCTCGTTACGTTTTGGGTGGGGCATTTTACGACCAACCGCCGGCAAAATCGAGATAAATAACAAAATATCTCAAGAAAACAGAGTGATAGGAGAAAGAAGGCGCCGAAATGACCTCATCCCCCTTTCCCCAGCGCTTGGCACGGTCAAACAAGATAACGTGCAACCCGAATCTTGGGGCTACTTTATACACTGCTTTTTTTCGGGCAGAATACTCGGCTCACTCAGGCGCGTGGGTGAGAAAGTTAAAACGCGCCCCTCAAGGCGCCTTAGGTATCGTGTGGCACACTGAGCGCGCGCAAACATCGCCTAAACAAGCCGGCACGAAGATAAGGCAACTTTTAGGGAACCCTACTGATCCGAATGCACCCTTTAAACTATTTTTCTAGAACCAGGTAAGAATGAACACATTGACCGAATCCCGTATTTTTTCCACCCTAATCATGCTGGGTATCGCCCTGATTGCCGCACTGGCGATTTCCCAGATTCAATCGGCACAATTAATTGAATCCACGGCACTGCGATTTATTGCAACCACGGCCATTATTTTTATTGTTCTTTTATTAGCCGGCCTTTTGCCCCGAAAAGCACCCGCAAATGCCCCCACCACAGCCCTTGCCGAGCCTTTAACGCCTGAACGCGAAACCGGCCACGTGAAATGGTTTAATACCGAAAAAGGCTTTGGTTTTATTGTGCGCGACAACGGTGAAGATTTATTTGTCCATTTTCGTGCCGTCGGGGATGGCTCCACCCTGCAACTCGTCGAGGGGCAAAAAGTGGAATATCACATTGGCCAAGGCCGCAAAGGCCCTCAGGCGGAACAGGTCGTGGTGCTGGATTAAGCGTCAGCCAACGCGCCTATATTGCGTGGCAACAAGCCGGTTTATGGGCGCGGATTAAATCGCTCAGAAGATCGACCGCCGCATAGCGGGCAAACCGCTCGCGGCTGGCTACCGCCACATCTCGGTAGGGCGCCGGTTGTTCAAAGGGAAAATACCGAATTAAATCGCCGGCCTGACCGGCATGCGCCGTGTTTGATGAGCACGGCAACACGGTAATGCCCGCGCCCGAAGCCACCATCATTCGCATGGTTTCAAGCGAGCCGCCTTCTAATGTTTTTTGCAAACGCCCTGAGCTTGTCGGCTGCGCGCAAGCAGGGCACATGCTCAAGACCTGATCGCGAAAACAATGCCCTTGGCCCAACATGAGCAAATCTTGCGCTGCCAATGACGCCATCGAGACAGCGCCCGCCCGCCCCAACTCAGAGGCCAAAGGATGCTCGCTTGGCACGGCCACCGTAAAAGGCTCACGGTACACAGGGGTTATCACCAACCGAGGCGCACTAAAAGGCAGGGAAAGCACCACCGCATCCAGCGCCCCCTGGTGTAATTGATGCGCCAAATCGTGGGTAAAGCCTTCGACAATTTCTACCGGCATGCGCGGCGCGCGCTGATGCAACGCCGGAATCAAGGTCGGCAATAAATAGGGCCCAATCGTATAAATCAAACCAATCCGCAGGGTGCCGACCAACGGATCTTTCGCGGCATCGGCCAGCGTTTGTAATTGCTCGGCTTCTTGCAAAACCCGCTGAGCCTGCTCAATGATGGCCTCGCCGCGCGGCGTAATGCGCAATTCCGTGCGGCTGGCACGCTCGAATATTTGCACGCCTAAGGTATCTTCGATCCGTTTAACGCCGACACTTAATGTCGGTTGGCTAACGAAGCAAGCGGCGGCCGCACGGCCGAAATGTCGCTCGCGCGCAACAGCTACAATGTACTTCAACTCAGTTAATGTCATGCAAATCCATCAGCGGTTCGTTAAAAACTCAAGGCGCGTTCGATGCAATATCACAGTTAAAACTTGCAAAGCAGTAAAAGCCCGTGAACAATTATCCCCCATGGCGCATCCATGATCTATCTTCATGGGTAATGATTGACACTGAGGAGTATCACCGTGAGCGACAAAATCGCCTATATCAATGATGGCAACTTCGATACTGAAGTGCTGAAAAACGATCTACCCGTTCTCGTCGACTATTGGGCAGAATGGTGCGGCCCTTGCCGAATGATTGCCCCCATTTTAGATGAAGTAGCCGAGCAATACGCCGGCAAAATTAAAGTGGCCAAGCTCAATATTGATGAAAACCCAGAAACACCGCGCGCGCATGGTATTCGGGGCATCCCCACCTTAATGCTGTTTAAAAATGGCAAAGTCGAAGGCACCAAAGTGGGTGCGGTATCTAAATCACAACTCACCGCGTTTATCGACGGCGCGCTTTAATTGTGGTTCCATCGGCGGCTGCCTGTTGGCAGTTCGCCGAATCTGTGCCAAAATCAATAACAATTTACGATACTCATCGTTTCCCATAAGCGCAATCGTCATCTGGCGCCTCGCCAATCTCAATTTTCCTCCACCTAAGCTGTTTTAGCTTCCTTTTTCATAGCTGCATAAATCTACCCGATGAATCTCACCGAACTCAAAGCAAAACCCGTTACCGATCTTGTTGCCATGGCCGAGTCCTTAGGCATTGAGAATATCGCCCGCACCCGCAAACAAGATGTTATTTTTGCCCTGCTTAAATCGCATGCCAAAACCGGCGAATCCATTTTCGGTGATGGGGTGCTCGAAATTCTACCCGATGGCTTTGGGTTTTTACGCGGCGCGGATGCCTCTTATCTTGCGGGCCCTGCGGATGTGTATGTATCCCCGTCGCAAATTCGCCGCTTTAATTTGCAAACCGGCGATACGATAGCGGGCACCGTTCGGGCGCCTAAAGATGGCGAGCGTTATTTCGCGCTGCTTAAAATCGACACCATCAATTTTGAACAACCCAATGTTTCTAAAGGCAAAGTGTTATTCGAAAACTTAACGCCGCTGCATGCCAATTCTCGCATGCGCATGGAGCGGGGCAATGGCTCAACCGAAGATTTAACCGCGCGCATTATCGATATTGTGTCGCCCATCGGCAAAGGCCAGCGCGGCTTGGTTGTCTCTCCGCCTAAAGCGGGTAAAACCATGATGCTGCAGAACATCGCGCAAAGTATTACCAGTAATTACCCCGAGTGCGACTTGATTGTGCTGCTCATTGACGAGCGCCCTGAAGAGGTCACCGAGATGCAACGCACTGTGCGCGGCGAGGTGGTGGCCTCAACGTTCGATGAGCCGGCAACCCGGCATGTGCAAGTGGCCGAAATGGTGATTGAAAAAGCCAAGCGCTTAGTTGAACACAAGCGCGATGTGGTGATTTTACTCGATTCCATTACCCGTTTAGCCCGCGCGTACAACACCGTCATCCCCTCGTCGGGCAAAGTATTAACCGGCGGGGTTGATGCCAATGCCTTGCATCGGCCGAAACGCTTTTTTGGCGCGGCGCGCAACATTGAAGAAGGCGGCAGCCTGACGATTATCGCCACCGCCCTGATCGATACCGGCTCCAAAATGGACGAGGTGATTTACGAAGAGTTCAAAGGCACCGGCAATATGGAATTACATTTAGATCGCCGAATTGCCGAAAAACGGGTTTATCCCGCGATCAATATCAACCGCTCGGGCACCCGCCGCGAGGAGCTGCTGACAGACACGGAAGAACTGCAAAAAATGTGGATTTTGCGCAAATTCTTGCACCCGATGAGTGAGCTTGAATCGATGGAATTTTTGCTCGATAAACTGCAAAAAACCAAAACCAATAACGAGTTTTACGATTCGATGCGGCGCGGTTAACTCCTCTGCCCATAAAAAAACCCCGCATCAAAGCGGGGTTTTTTTATGGCTTTTAAAAAAATTACTGTGCGGGAATCAAGGTAATGCCTTTAGGCAAGGCGGTTTGTTTCGCGGCGATATACGCATTTAATCCCGCGCGTTCGGCATCGCAGGCAGGCAGGGCGATAATCTGATCGGCTAAATTGCTGAAACTAACCTTAATATCTCCGTGGAAAAACCAGCCGCCCACGCCCTGCGCGTGCGTTTTAATGAGCTCGTAGGCGCAGGCATTATTGGCAACCTTGTCGATAACCACTTCTGTGCCATTGACGGTAATGGTCGTTGTATAAGTATGTGATTGATCCATATACGCATCCATTAAAAACAACTTATCCCAAGCCCGTGGATTTTGGCCACTTAAAATGGCCTGCTCCATATAAATCACATGGCTTTTAAGGTTATTGGCTTGTTCGGTGGTTTGGGTCGCAATCGCCCAGCGCACACTCATATTGGTATCATCAAACGTGGCCACCGGTGAGTTACTGGTTCCGGCCGTGGTGTAGGACGCGTAATTGGCGGCTAAATAAGAGATATACGACTCGGTGGGCGCCTGGGTGGCGGCGACGGTTGTGTTTGCGGCAGCCGTTGTGGCCGAACCGCCACCACCGCAGCCCGTCACAAGCAAAGTGGCTGAAACCAAAGCGGCGGCGAGCGAATAACGTGGAATAAACATTTGGGCATCCTCGAGGTGAAAAAAGCGAACTGGGGCATTAATTTATTTATGCCTGAACCAATTGCGCTAATATCCTCGAGAACGTTAACCAAAAAATGTCTGAATTGTTACGACCTGTTACCGCGCCGCATCTTCCCGTGCGGCGGCACGCCAGCCGATGTCTTGCCGATAAAAACCGCCTTTAAAATCAATTGCTTTAACGCCGGCATAGGCCGCCGCTTGCGCTGCGCGCACTGTGTCGCCTAGCGCGGTCACGCACAATACCCGCCCGCCCGCCGTGAGCACCACCCCATCAACGAGACGCGTGCCGGCTTGAAAGGCCTTAACCCCTGCGGGCAGTGAGGCTAAACCATGAATCTCGTCCCCTGTGCGAATCTCGAACGGGTAACCTTCTGCGGCCAACACCACGCCAACCGCCGTTTGGGGATTCCAATCGCAGGTCACCGAATCGAGCGTGCCCGCGATACCGGCTTGCAGTAACCCCACCAAATCGGTGTTCAACCGCATCATAATCGGCTGAGTTTCAGGATCGCCAAAGCGGCAATTAAATTCCAGCACACTCGGCTTGCCGGCGGCATCAATCATTAAACCTGCGTACAAAAAGCCGGTGTAGGGCACGCCTTCCAGCGCCATGCCCTTTACGGTGGGCTCGATTACGCTGCGCATTACTAGGTCGGCGATTTCAGGGGTAACGACCGGTGCGGGTGAATACGCGCCCATGCCACCGGTATTGGGACCGGTATCACCCTGATCGCGCGCTTTGTGATCTTGGCTCGTGGCCATCGGCAGGATATTGTCGCCATCGACCATCACAATGAAGCTTGCCTCCTCGCCGGCTAAAAACGCCTCAACCACCACGCGCGAACCCGCCGCGCCAAATTGGCCGCCGAATATATCGATAATGGCCGCTTCGGCCTCGGCTAAGGTTTGCGCCACAATCACCCCTTTGCCTGCCGCCAAGCCATCGGCCTTCACGACAATCGGTGCACCATGTTCGCGCACATAGGTAAGGGCGGGCGCTGACTCGGTAAACACGCGATAAGCGGCGGTGGGAATGCGATGCCGCGCGAGAAAATCTTTGGTAAATGCCTTAGAGCCTTCCAACTGCGCGGCGGCTTGGGTGGGGCCAAAAATCGCCAAGCCCGCATCGCGGAAGGTATCAACCACACCCAAGACTAAGGGCGCCTCGGGGCCGACCACGGTGAGCGCCACGCCTTCACGCGCGGCAAAGGCCACCAAACCGGCCACATCGGTCGCGGCAATCGGCACGTTTGCACATTTGGGTTCCGCCGCTGTGCCCGGGTTGCCCGGCGCAACGAATACGGTAGTCACCCGAGGCGACTGCGCCAGTTTCCACGCTAACGCATGCTCTCGTCCACCGCCGCCAATCACTAA
>NCFS01000142.1 GCA_002281295.1 Halothiobacillus sp. 35-54-62
GCTTCAGGTGGTGGTGCAGTTTTTGCCGTTAACGCACGCCGTTGAGGTGATTCGCCCGTTGATTGTGGGGCAGCCGGTGGCGCAACTGGGGTTGCATCTATTGGTGTTGACAGGGTTTGCGGCGGTGAGCTTTTACGGTGCCGTGGCGATGGTTCGCCGCCGATTGTGGGTTTGATTGTGGGTTTGTTTGGGGATTTGTTTGTTGATTTTTTTTGGGCAAAGCCCACCCTGCTGCGGCTGAGCGCGGGTTTTTGCAAAAGGCACTTCTTGTGCGTTGCGCGGTCGGCTTCTTGTTGCAAATTTGCAAACGCATTGTTATAAAATAATTATCCAATTGATTTTAAAGATTTATTTTGTTTGCTTGGGTGCTGGTTTTTTGCAATAGTCAGGCGTATTATCTGTTTGCGTCTGTAATTATTATTCTTGAAAGGTATTGGTATGAGCACGAATGTAACAAAATGGATCATGGGTGTGTGTGTTGCGGGCGCACTGGTTGCCTCAAGCGCGGTTATGGCGGCAACGCCTGCGCCGATGGATCATGCGGCCAAGCATCATGTGGTTAAACACTCCGCTGTTAAGCATCACCCCATGAAAGTGGCTAAAAAACACATGAAAAAACACACCGCTAAAAAGCACCACGCTAAGAAAATGGCACCAGCGGCTAAATAATTCGCTAAGTGTTGGTTTGCGCATTAAAAGCCCGGTTATGCCGGGCTTTTGTGTGTTTGGGGTTTTTAGGCCGTGTAGCCGCAGTCTACGGTGATGCGGGCGCCATCCAGCGCGGGGCATGCCAGCATATAATCTAAGGTCTGGGCGATGGCGGTGGCGCTGGGTTCGAAGGGGAGCAAATTTTGCGCTAACCGCTGCTGGCGCTCGGTCGCGGTGTCGTGCGGGTGAAACATAATCAGCCCCGGTGCGATGGTGTTCACACGGGTGTGGGGTTTAAGTTTTTTGGCCAGCGAACGTGCCGCGCTTTCTGCGGCCGCTTTCGAGGCGAAGTAGTGCGCGTGCGCAGAACCCCCATTAAGGCATTGCGCATCGGTGATAAATACCACCAAGCGCCCCGCTTGCCCGTGCTGTGATTGCGCGGGGAGCGCGGTGTGCAGTTGCAAGGTGAGGGCCACGGGGGCGGTCACGTGAACGGCGTAAAGCGCGAGGATTTTATTGGGGTCGGCGGCGCACTCGGCATCATCAAACCATACCGAGGCGTTGTGAATAATGGCATCTAATTGCGTAGTCAGTTGTGTGATGCGGGTAACTAAGCGCGCCAGATCAACCGTTTGAGTTAAATCGCAGGGCAGGGCAATTAAGCCCTGCGCTTCAAGGCGCGCCACCGTATCGGTGTGGTTGCGGTAGGTGCCAATAACGCGGTCGCCTTGGGCTAAATAATGCGCCGCTAAATGCTGGCCAATCCGCCGCCCAATGCCGGTAATCAGCACGGTGCGGGGCGGCGTCATTTGCGCCCCTGTCCGATGAGTTGTAAAAACTCATTGCGCGCTTGGCCATTGTCTCGAAAGGCGCCGAGCATCATCGAGGTGATGGTTTCTGAGTTCACCTTTTCAACCCCCCGCATGGCCATGCACATGTGGGCGGCGCGCACTTGAACCGCCACGCCGCGCGCACCGGTGGCAGCCTGCACGGTATCGGCGATTTGTTGGGTCATGTTTTCCTGGATTTGCAGGCGGCGCGCGTATAAATCCACAATACGGGCAAGCTTGGATAGGCCGATGACTTTGCCATTGGGAATATAGCCAATGTCCACATGGCCAATAATGGGCAGCATATGGTGCTCGCACAGGCTGTAAAACTCGATATTGCGCACCACGACCAGTTCATCGTTCTGGGAGGCGAATAAGGCGTTGCCGATGACTTCAGCGAGCGGTTTTTTCATGCCGTTTGTGAGATAAATTAAGGCCTTGGCGACCCGCGTC
>NCFS01000143.1 GCA_002281295.1 Halothiobacillus sp. 35-54-62
GTGCGATGAGGCGCTCGGTGGTGCCATCGGTGCTGCCATCGATGACCACCCAAACGGGTGTCCATTGCGCGCGGGCGGCGGCGACGGTTTCAAACACCTTTTCACCGGGGTTAAAGCAAGGGATTAAAACCAAGGCGCGCGGGGGCGTCATGACGGCGGGCGGGGTTCTACGCCGAGTGGCGGGCTTGGTTGCGAATTGGCAAACAGTGCCAGTTGCGCGCGCACGCTGGCTTCTAGCATTTGGGTGCATTGGCTTATGTGGGTGGGGGGATCAAAGCGTGCCCCCGCATGCACAGCCCAACGCAGCGGCAGCGCAGGGCGGCGCCATAGCGGCCAGTGTTTGCCGAGATAAGGCGTTGAACAGGTAATGAAAACGGTTTGAATGGGTGCGCCGGCTTGTTTGGCGATGAGCGCGGCACTTTTGCCGAACGGATCGAGCGGAAAGTGGCGGGTGCGTCCACCCTCGGGGAAAATGAGCACATGCGCTCCTTCTTTAAGGGCGGCATGCGCTTGGAACAGCATGGTGCGGGGGTTGTCGTTGCGGATGTATCCGGCCGCGCGGGCGGCGGCGCCGAGCAAGATATTGTTCATGAGCCCCGCTTTCATAATGCACACCACATTGGGCAGGCGCGAGACAATGAGCACCACATCCATCAAGGAGGGGTGATTGGCGATGAGCACCTGCGCGGGCGCGGTTTTAAGGGCATCAAGCTCGGACAAATCAAAGCGATTGCTGCAAAAAAATCGCAAAATATCTAAATAAAAATGAAACACGCGGTGAATTGTTGTGCGGGCCATTCGGCGCACCCAGGCACGGCTAGGCAGAATGCTGAGCACCCAAACTAAGGGCAGCGCAAACAGGCACAACAGCGCGAATGTGCCCCAGCCCAGCCCCATGGCAAGGGTTTCATAGGCAGCCCAAAGCCCGCGAGTAAGCTGGCGCGCAAGCCGGCGAATGGGCGCGGGCGGCAGGATGGCGAAGTGCATGCTTAGCGGCTCATGCTCATGCTCAGGCCACTGGCCTCAATTTCAACCAAAAGCTCTTGGCGGCACACATCGGCCTGCACAAAGCATAGGTTGAGTTGCCAGCCTAGGCATACCCGCAGCTCCCGCCGCACGGCATCGGCATCTTCGGGGCGGCGCACGTACACCCGTAAATGCAGTTTAGATAGGTTAAAAAGCTCGCCCTCGGGCAGCCGATCGTTCGCTTGCGCCACAATTTCTGACAAATTGTTGAGGGTTTCGCGGGTTTGGGCGCGCACATTGCCGATATGCCGGCTCTCGTGCCCCACGATGCTGGCGGTGCCGGAAATGAGCAATAAGGCATGGGTTTGCTGCAAAATAAGCGCCGCGCGCGAGAAGGTCGGGCTGCGTGGGCCATAGGTTGTGGGGTAATGGTAGGCGCTGGTTTGCCTTGGGTTTTCAAGCAAAATTGGCGGAATTTTGCCCGCCAAAAACGCAAAACAAAATCCCCCCGTGGGCATCCCCAAGGCGCAGGCGGCTGGGGCAGTGTGGGGCGCCGATTGGGCGAAGGCATCGTAGGCGGCTTGCCTGCCCAGATTAAATTGGCGGTAGCGCTCAAGCGTGGGGCGCTCCGATGTGTTGTCTGTGGCGGAGTTTGCGCGGGGGGATGCCGCTAAAACCGGCTCTTGGGCGTGAATATCCTGAAGAAAATTCCAAGTGCGCCACACGTGCGGGTAACCGGTTTTGGCCAGTAAGCGAAACATGCGGTCATACGCGGTGTGGGCGTGATCTTGCAAGTTCGTGGCTGAATTAGTTAAGTGCAACACGCCAAAAAGGGTGTGTTCGTCGCATCGGTAGCTTATGCCCTCAAATTCTTGCATGACATCGGGCGCGTGGCCGAGCCACAGCTCACCGGCTCCGGCCAACCCATTGCCCGCATTATTGCCCGCAT
>NCFS01000050.1 GCA_002281295.1 Halothiobacillus sp. 35-54-62
GGGGTGCCTGTGCTCGCTAAGGTGGCCGCAATTTTGCCGCCGATATGGCCGGATTTACCCATGCCGGTCACAATGACTCGGCCATCGCAGCGTAAAATGAGCTCGCAAGCGGTAATAAATGTGCCATCAAGGCGGCTGCTTAACGCTTGGCAGGCTTGAGCCTCAATTTCGATGACTTGTTTCGCCATGCTAAGAAGATTATTAGGATTCATAGATATTCGTTATGATGTCGCGTTCAAACGGCTGCAAAGTATAGCAGGCGCCGCCCAGAAGAACGGCGGTCTGTTTGCTAATCTTAACGTGGGGACACGGAGGTCGGATTGATTTGGTAGGTTGCTTATTATTTTAGCTGCTATCATTGGCCAATGATGTTGCCGATGGGGCACTCGTTAGCCATTGAGTCGATTTTATCTCGATTGAACAGGTGGGGGTTCGGTTTGTGAGCTTGGCCGTGATGAATGTCATTTCAGATGAACCTGAGCCTGCCGCTGCGCGTCAAAGGCAGGCGGCTGCCGCGTTAAATCATGAGGTGTTCTTTTGTGATCATCTTAAAGAGGGCACTTCTGCGCCCGCCTTGGTATTTATTCCCGCCGGGCAGTGCATCATGGGGGCTAAATCATCGGAATATCAGGTGCAATCTTGCGAAATGCCCCAGCATGAGGTGACTTTTTCGTGCCCCTTTGCCTTAACCCAAGGCACGATTCGCCGCCGGGAATACAACCAATTTTTAATCGCTACGGGGCATAAGCGCCCCCGTCCTTATTCTTGGGTGGATGAGGAGTTTCCCGTCTTTAACGTATCAATTAAAGATGCCATGGCTTATGCCGCTTGGTTATCCGCTGAAACGCAGCAGCACTATCGCCTGCCCACGGAGGCGGAGTGGGAATATGCCGCCCGCGCCGATACGCAAACCATGTTTTATTTTGGCGATAAAATTCGGCGGGAAGAAGTAAATTGTTCTGGTGGCTTGCATTGCACACGCGGGTTATTTATTTGCGGTATTGGCCGGCCCGTTCGTGTGGGCGCTTTGCCGCCCAATGCCTGGGGCTTGTGTGAAATGCATGGCAACATGCAGGAGTTCACCCTAGATCATTGGCGCGATAGTTATCGCTCAACCCCACGTTCGGGTGATAACCCATTTAAAAGCCCGGATAGTCGGCATCGGCATTTTTATGTGGTGCGCGGTGGCTCTTGGTTTGATGGGCCGGGTGCTTGTCGGAGCGCGTCTCGCGCCATGCGTCACGAGCATGAGATTGATCTGAATTTAGGGTTTCGGCTGCTGCGAGAACTATCTTAATGAGGCCTATTTCACCTACCAGCCCCGATATTGAAATAGGCCTGCACCAACGCTTAGCGCCTTCTTTGGTGCAAGATTTTTACCCTGAAGGCATGCCCGAAGATTGGCGGGCAAATTATTTAGTGTTGCTCACCCAGGCGATTTGGGTGGGCGAGGCTGACCCCGATGTCGTCTCTGTGCTCGAAGCGATTGCCACGGCACCCAAGCCGGTGCGGCTGGTTTGGGCGGGCGATGGGGATTCTGCCGTGCTGCACAATTGGCAGCGCGCGTACCCTGATTTAAGCGTGATTGTTGTGCCGCCGGATGCGCCAATCTGGTCGCCAGATAGCGGCGTTGTGGGCGCCCGCGTTGGGTTAATTCCGGCCAGTACGCAACCGGCCGAGCTTCGCGATTGGCTTATGACGTTTGCGGCGCAAGCCCCGAATGCGGCTTGTGCTTTGTTTATTGCCGGTGATACGCCTTCGGTGGCCACGTTAAATCGGGCGCAAACGTTGCTTGAACTCTTGGGGTGGTAAGGCTGTGTTAATTGCATGAAATCCTATATTCAATTTGAACAAATGAGCTTTTCTCGTGGGCGAAATTTAATTTTCGACCGGATTGATATGGCCATTCCTCGGGGCAAAATTAGCGCCATCATGGGGCCTTCTGGCACGGGTAAAACCACGTTATTGCGACTTATTGGGGGTCAAATTAAACCCCAGTCGGGGCGTGTTCTGGTTGATGGTTTGGATATGGCACGCGCTTCGAGTAAAGAGTTACTCGCCATGCGGCGGCGGCTAGGGATGTTGTTTCAAAACGGCGCGTTATTTACCGATTTAACGGCGGCAGATAACGTGGCCTTCCCACTGCGTGAGCACACCCGTCTGCCGCCTTCCATGATTGCGCGCATGGTGGCGCTAAAGCTGCAAGCGGTGGGGTTGTTAGCGGCGGCAGACCAAATGCCCGCAGCGTTATCGGGCGGCATGGCGCGGCGGGTGGCGTTGGCGCGCGCGCTGGCGCTCGACCCAGAGCTGATGCTCTACGATGAACCATTCACCGGCCAAGACCCGATTAACGTGGGCGTGCTGCTTCGGTTAATTGCCTCATTAAATCAAGCGCTCGGGCTTACGAGTGTGCTGGTATCGCACGATGTGGCCGAGGTTTTTGCCATAGCCGATTGTGTTTTTGTGATTAATGAAGGCCGAGTGGTCGCCTCAGGCTCGCCCGATGAGCTGCGGGCGCAAATGCCGCAGGTGCCTTTTTTACGCCAGTTTCTTGAAGGGGCGCCGGATGATAATCAGTCGGCTGCAGGCCAGCAATCGGCCGTTAATTTGGCTGCCGCTCTGGGGTTGAGCCCCGCCGTGGCGCCGTCAAAAGCGCGAGGTATGCTGTGAATCGCCTAGTTAGCCCTTTATTCAATAGCCTAGCTGCCCTGGGGCATGCCGTTTTATCGGCCGCAGCGCACGCGGGGCAGTTGGTGCTTTTTACGGGGCAATTACTGTGGCGGCTTTTTCCCGCCTGGACTCGACCGAAACTCATTGTGCAAGAAATTTATGCCATCGGCGTGTTATCGCTGGTCATTATTGTGATTTCGGGTGGGTTTGTTGGCTTAGTGTTGGGGCTGCAAGGCTACAATATTTTATCTAAATTCAATGCCACCGAATCTTTGGGGGTGATGGTGGCCTTATCTTTGGTGCGAGAGCTAGGCCCTGTGGTTACGGCCTTGCTATTCGCGGGGCGCGCGGGCTCGGCGGTAACGGCTGAAATTGCGCTCATGAAAACAACCGAGCAGCTTTCTGCCATGGAAATGATGGCGGTAGACCCGCTTCGCCGCGTGATTGCGCCTAGGTTTTGGGGGGCTGTGATTGCGATGCCGCTGTTGGCCGCTTTGTTCTCTTTAGTGGGGATTGCCGGTGGTTATTTTATCGGTGTACTGGTGTTGGGGGTCGATTCTGCCTCGTATTGGGGGCAAATTCAGCAGCAAATGCAGCCTATCGATGATGTGATGAATGGGGCCATTAAAAGCCTTGTGTTTGGCGTGGTGGTTGGTTTGGTTGCTGTTTTTGAAGGCTTTAATGCGGAGCCGACCTCACTGGGTATTTCGCGGGCGACGACCCGAACGGTTGTTTTGAGCTCATTATTGGTGCTGGGTTTGGATTTTATTTTGACCGCTTGGATGTTTGGGGCTTGAATGATGAATACGCAACGGGGTATTGAAATTATTGTCGGTGTTTTTGTGCTGGCAGGCATCGTTGCCTTGTTGGTACTGACCCTGAAATGGAGCGATTTCGGCACAAGCTCGGTGAGTGGTTATACGGTGAGTGCGCAATTCGATAATATTGGCGGCTTAACCGATCGCTCGCCTATTAAGCTTGCGGGGGTCACGATTGGCCGCGTATCGCACATTCAAATTGATCCCAAAACCTTTGAGGCAGTGGTCACGATGGTGATTGGCAGCCAATACAATAATTTACCCAAAGACTCCTTTGCGAGTATCTATACGGCGGGCTTGCTGGGGGCGCAATATATTGAAATATCCCCTGGTGGCGACACCCAAGTGCTCAAAAATGGCGACAAAATCACCATGACGCAATCGGCGGTGGTGCTTGAGAAAATTATTTCTAAATTTTTATTTAATAAGGCGGCAGACAAATGAAAAAATCGTATCTTTTGCTTGTGATGCTCAGCGCCTTTGGTGCCAGTGTGAGCGCGCAGGCGCAAACGGTTAACCTGCAACAGGCGACCGATATGGCGATGAACGCCGATCCGCGCATCGAAGAGCAGCGGGCGAATGTGGCGGCGGCGCAAGCCTTAATTGCGCGGGTAGAAGGTGAGGGCGGTATCCGTGCCAGCGTGAATTTATATGCAGCGCTGGCGCCCAAGGCCACGGATGGTATTTTCACAAATGGCAGCAACACCTGCTCGGCGGGGCAAAACTGCACTCTGCGCAGTGATGGCAATACCCTAAATGATGGCGTTACTGTCACATCCGGCATTACCGCTTCGATCATTAAGCCGCTGTACACCTTCGGTAAATTAGAAAATTACAAAACAGCGGCGCAATACAATAAGCAGCTTAAATCCGATGAAGTCGCATTGGCCAAGGGTCAAACCTGGTTAACGGTTCGGCGCGCTTATTACGGCTATTTAACGGCACGGGATACCCATGCTTTTTTGGTCGGGGTGCGTAATCAATTGGCCGAATCGGAACAACCGATGAAGAAAAAGGCCGATGAAGGCAAAGCCGCGATGCGCGATGTGTATGCTTTAGAAAATGGGCTAGGCTTACTTAATCGCTATATTGCTGAATCCGAAGGGGTTGAAAAAATTGCCCTAGATGGTCTGAAAACCATTATTGGTGTGCCCTTAAATGACGCGCTCGATGTGGCCGATGCGCACATTACGGCCGTTAAAATGCCGGAAGGCAGCATGGCGCAGTATGCCAATCAGGCCTTGGTCGATCGCCCTGAGATGCACATGGCCGAATCGGGCTTAAGTGCGCTGCGATCTTATGTTCAGGCGCGAAAAGCAGAACGGTACCCCGATATTTATGCCGGTGTTGTGGCCACTGCGGCCTTTACGCCGGGGCGCCAGCAAATCAATAACCCGTACATTAATGATCCTTTGAACCAAGCGTTCGCCACGCCGGTGATTGGGGTTAAATGGGATTTCAACCCCGGTGTTTTGTCGGCCAATGTCAGCAGCGCCGAGGCGGATTTGCGCGGGGCTGTGGCCAAAGCGCAGCTGGCGCAAGTGGGGATTCCGTTCCAAGTGTCGCAAGCCTATCATTCGGTTCATGCGTTAAACCGGCAAATTACCGCCTTAGACCAAGCCCGTGTTGCCGCAAAACGGTGGATGATTTCAAGCTTTCTGGATTTTCAAGCCGGCTTAGTTGATGGCGGCACCTTAGGCATGGCGGTGGCGGGCAATGTGTCTACGCAAGTCAATTACCTCAAAGCCTTAAATGATTTTAATATGCAAGTGGCCGAGCTCAATGTAGCCACAGGAGATTATCCTCAATGAACCGATTTAACGTATTTTTTCGCTTATTTTCTCGCGCCCATGTGCTCGCGGCGGGTTTGTTTTTGGGCTTAAATGCCTTGGTGGTTATGCCGGTGCAAGCGGATGCGCCGCCCAGCTCAGCCGCCGCTATGAATGAGGTGCAGCAAACGGCTGATTCGGTTATTCACGACATTGCGGCTCAGCAGGCGGAAATCACTAAAAATCCCAGTGTCTTGCTCGATATTGTGAAAAAGAAATTATTGCCGCAAGTGGATACCGATCGCATGAGTCGCCTGGTGCTGGGGCGGTATTGGCGAACCGCCTCCCTCGCGCAAAAAACAGCTTTTACCGATCAGTTTCAGCAACTGTTAGTGCGCACCTACGCAGGCCCGCTCTCTAAATTAGGGAATCAAAAAATTACGGTCACCGGCACCAAGCCGGGCGCAGATTCCGATGAGCTCGTGGTGCAATCGGTGGTTTCAGGTGGCAATATGGGCTCGGTGCCGGTGGATTATCGGATGTCGCAAGTCGATGGCCAGTGGAAGGCCTTTGATGTCGTGATTGATGGCATCAGTTTGATTAACAATTATCGGGGCAGTTTTGCGCAAGTGATTCAGCAAAAGGGCTTGGATAGCCTAATTCAAACCATGAAATCTCAAAATAATGGCTGAGCCCGGGGCAGATTCTTTGCTGCGGATCAGAACCGAGCCGGGCGTGGTTCGGTTGCAAGGTGTTTTGTTGTGCGCGGCTATAGAGCCTATAAATAATATGCATTTGCCGATGCCTGAAGGCCAAACGCTTGGTTCGCGACTTGAAATTGCCCTCGGGCAAATCAATGCAATAGATACCGCAGGTCTGGCTTTTTTATTGGGTTGGCAAGTCGATGCGGCCGCACAATCGGTGACTCTGCGGTACACTCACCCCCCAAAAGCGATGCGTGCCATGGTGCATGTTTATGGATTGGATGACTGGATGGTTATGGATGGGGTTTAGTGCGCTGTGACATTAGGGGGGTACCCTGTTATTGCTGCCGTGCGGCACAACTTAAAGATCCAATGGCGCCACAAAACGCTTAATAAAACGTAGTTAACCTAAAGCAAATTGAATGAATAAATTATTAATTCGGGGCGGCGCGCCACTGCATGGCGATGTGCGCATTTCAGGCGCTAAAAATGCGGTACTCCCCATTTTGGCGGCCGGCATTTTGTGTGAATCACCGTGCATTATCGAGAATGTGCCGCATTTGCAAGATGTCACCACGATGATGGAGCTCTTGGGCGGCATGGGCGCCACCTTAACCATTTCAGACAAAATGAGCGTTGAGATTGATTCCTCAACAATTACGAAATTAGTGGCTCCCTATGATTTGGTGTGCACCATGCGTGCGTCCATTCTTGTGCTGGGGCCGTTGTTGGCGCGGTTTGGCCAGGCACGGGTTTCTTTGCCGGGTGGGTGCGCTATTGGTTCGCGTCCGGTGGATATTCATTTGCACGGCCTTATGGCTTTGGGCGCTGAAATTAAAGTCGAAAATGGCTACATTGAGGCCAGTGCCAAGCAATTGGTGGGCACGCGCATTGTGATGGATCAAGTCACCGTCACGGGCACAGAAAATCTGATGATGGCAGCCGTGTTTGCGCAAGGTGAAACAATTTTAGAAAATGCGGCGCGTGAGCCTGAAGTCGTCGATTTAGCGCAATTTCTCATTGCCATGGGGGCGGATATTTCCGGCGTGGGCTCGGATGTGATTACCATTCGCGGCGTGCCTGCCTTGCAGGGCGTTCGTTATCGCGTGCTGCCTGATCGTATTGAAACCGGCACTTATCTTGTGGCTGCGGCTATGACGGGCGGCAAAGTACGCACCCGGGATACCAATCCCCGCTTACTGGATGCCGTTTTAGCCAAGCTTGCCGAAGCGGGCGCTGTGATTACGACCGGTGAAGATTGGATTGAGTTAGATATGCAAGGGCGCAGGCCAAAATCCGTTAATATCCGCACCGCCCCGCATCCTGGCTTTCCTACCGATATGCAGGCACAGTTTTTAGCCCTCAACTGCATCGCGGAGGGCACCGCCACCGTGGTGGAAACCATTTTTGAGAATCGGTTTATGCACGTCAATGAACTCCAGCGCATTGGGGCAGATATTCGCATCGAGGGCAATGCGGCCATTGTGCGTGGCTTGCCCGAACTCACCGGCGCGCAAATGATGGCGACCGATTTACGTGCGTCAGCGAGCTTAATTTTAGCCGGTTTGATCGCCACGGGTGAAACCACCATTAATCGCATCTATCATATTGATCGGGGTTATGAGTCCATCGAAGAAAAACTCTCCAAACTTGGCGCGAATATTCAGCGCATTAATCAATAACATCCAGACGCGCTCTATTATGGTTAACCAAAACATTATTATCGCGCTATCCAAAGGGCGCATTTTTAAAGACACACTGCCGCTGCTGGCGCATGTAGGTATTACCCCTCAAGATGACCCCGAAACCACGCGAAAGCTCATCTTAGATACCAATCACCCGCATATTAAATTGCTTATTTTGCGCGCCTCTGATGTGCCAACCTATGTGCAATATGGGGCGGCCGACATGGGTGTGGCGGGCAAAGATGTGCTTATTGAGCACGGTGGGGAAGGGTTGTTTGAATTGCTGGATTTAAATATCGCCCGCTGCCGGTTGATGGTGGCCGGCCGACCAGATGCAATGCTACAAACAGGACGGCTTCGGGTGGCCACCAAATATACGCATTCGGCGGAATGTTATTTCGCCGAACAAGGGCGCCAAATCGAGTTAATTAAATTGTATGGCTCCATGGAGCTCGCCCCGCTCGTCGATTTAGCCGATTGCATTGTGGATGTGGTTGACACCGGCAATACTCTGCGCGCCAATGGCTTAGAGCCTTTGCTTCATATTGCGGATATTTCATCGCGCTTAATTGTGAATCGCGCGGCGCAAAAGCTTAAACATCGCGTGATTGCTGATTTGGTTAAACAACTCGACGCGTATTTGCACGCAGGTGCCACCCCATGATTAATCGTCTTAATACGGCAGATGCCGGTTTTGATGCCGCGTTGTCGCAACTCCTTGATTGGTCTAATGTGGCCGATGCGGGCGTGCAACAAACCGTCGATGAGGTGATTTGTGCCATCCGCACACGCCAAGATGCCGCCTTGCTGGAATACACCGCCAAGTTTGATCGGCTCACACTGCCCTCGGCTGCGGCCTTAGCCTTCACCGTTGAAGAAATTGATGCCGCCGTTGCCCGAACACCCGCGCATTTGCTTGCCGCGCTGCATCAGGCCGCAGAGCGTATTCGCGCTTATGCCGAGCATCAAAAATTAGCGTCATGGTCTTATACCGAAGCAGATGGTACGGTGCTGGGGCAGCAAGTCACCGCCCTAGATCGGGTAGGGCTTTATGTGCCGGGCGGCAAAGCGGCCTATCCCTCCTCGGTATTAATGAATGCCATACCGGCCAAAGTGGCTGGCGTGCGCGAACTCATTATGGTGGTGCCCACCCCTGATGGTGTGGCCAACGATACCGTGCTGGCGGCTGCGCGCGTGGCCGGGGTTGATCGGATTTATCGCATTGGTGGCGCCCAAGCGATAGCGGCTTTGGCTTACGGTACCCAAACAATTCCCGCCGTGGATAAAATAGTGGGCCCTGGGAATAGTTATGTGGCAGCGGCCAAACGCGCCGTATTTGGCAAAGTGGGCATTGACATGATCGCAGGCCCTTCAGAGATATTGATCGTTAGTGACGGCCACACCAATCCGGATTGGATCGCGATGGATTTATTCTCGCAGGCCGAGCACGATCAGCAAGCACAAGCCATTTTAGTCTCGCCCGATGCCGCATTTCTCGATAAGGTGGCTAAGGCCATTGCCCAACTCATTGCCGAGCAACCCCGGGCTGAGATTATCCGCACGGCACTTGCAACGCGCGGTGCCTTAATTCAGGTGGCTGATTTAGATGAAGCCATTGCGCTCATTAATACCATTGCCCCCGAACATTTAGAGCTCTCGTTTGATCATGCCGCCGATCGGCTGGCTGACATTCGCCATGCAGGAGCCATTTTCGTTGGCAAATACACGGCAGAGGCACTGGGCGATTATTGCGCGGGGCCGAATCATGTTTTGCCCACGTCAGGCACAGCGCGGTTTTCATCTCCGTTAGGCGTTTACGATTTTCAAAAACGCACCAGTATTATTCACGCCTCCGCATCGGGGAGCAAAACATTGGGCGAACTGGCCATGGTGTTGGCCGAGGCCGAAGGGCTACACGCGCATGGCCAATCGGCGCGTTATCGCGTTGAAGGCCATCGCTAAGCCCCGCACAATTGAACAAAGGATCGGGTATGAACTCTCCCTTATGGTCGAGCATTGTTAAAACACTCACCCCTTATGTGCCCGGTGAGCAACCGGTAGGCGTTGGGCTGGTAAAACTTAATACCAACGAAAATCCTTACGGCCCATCGCCCAAGGTTATTGCAGCCATGGCTGGGGTACTCGATGACACGCTTCGCCTTTACCCCGACCCAACCGCCCGGCAATTGCGCCAAACTATCGCCACCTATTATCACCTAACCCCCGAACAGGTTTTTGTGGGTAATGGCTCCGATGAAGTATTAGCATTTGTCTTTCAAGGGTTATTAGCCCATGGTAAGCCCATTTTATTTCCTGATATTAGCTACAGTTTTTATCCCGTTTATTGCCAACTGTATGGCATTGAATATCAAACCATCCCCTTAGATGAGCACCTGAACATTCAAGCTATTGATTATAGCTCACCGCAATTACCCCCCATTGGCGGCATTATTTTTCCTAACCCGAATGCGCCAACCGGTCGCGTATTACCTCTCGATGAAATTGAAAAAATAATTAAAGCCCATCCCAATACGGTCGTGGTGGTTGATGAGGCATATATCGATTTTGGCGGGGAAACAGCCATTCCTTTAATTGCCCGTTATTCGAATGTATTGATTACGCAATCATTATCAAAGTCACGCGCTCTTGCGGGTTTGCGGGTGGGTTTGGCGCTAGGGCACCCGATGCTGATTGAAGCGTTAGTGCGAATTAAAGACAGTTTTAACTCCTACCCACTCGATCGTTTAGCGTTAGCGGGCGCTAAGGCTGCTTTTGAGGATAATGAGTATTTTTCTTCTACCTGCGCACAAATTATTCAAGATCGCGCCTTATTAACGCACGCATTAAGCCAGCGCGGATTTGATATTTTACCTTCGGGGGCTAATTTCGTATTTGTGACCCACAAGCACCAATCAGGGCTGGCGTTATATCAAGGTTTGCGCGCGCAAAATGTCATCGTTCGGCATTTTAATAAACCCAGAATTAACCAATACCTGCGAATCACCATCGGCACACCCGCAGAAAATGCCGCATTGTTGGCCGCGCTCGATGTGCTGCTTGCCACATGATGCGCGCGCTCATAGCCATAGAGCCAAGTTTGTGGTATCGTCTGATTCCATTTTTTAATCAAAAAATGGCTTCTATGGTGTTCCGTATTCGTCCCTTCGCGACAATGCGCCGTGAATCCCGCCAGGCCCGGAAGGGAGCAACGGTAACGCCCCTCAAAGCGTGGATATGCCGGCATGAGCTACCTCGTCCTTGCACGCAAATGGCGTCCGAAAAGCTTTGCTGAAATGGTGGGGCAGGGGCATGTGCTCCAAGCTTTAACCAATGCGCTCGATAAAAGCCGCTTGCACCATGCCTATTTATTCACCGGTACGCGCGGCGTTGGTAAAACCACGGTTGCCCGCATTTTTGCCAAAGCCTTAAATTGTGAACAAGGCATTTCAAGTACGCCTTGCGGCGTATGCAACGCCTGTGTTGAAATCGACCAAGGCCGGTTTGTCGATTTAATCGAGGTAGATGCCGCCTCACGCACGGGGGTGGACGATACCCGTGAATTGCTCGATAACATCGCATACGCCCCCGTGCGTGGCCGCTTCAAAATCTATTTGATTGATGAAGTGCATATGTTTTCAAAATCGAGCTTTAATGCTTTATTAAAAACCCTTGAAGAGCCTCCGGAACACGTTAAATTTCTGCTTGCGACGACAGATCCGCAAAAACTGCCCGTCACCGTATTATCCCGTTGCTTGCAATTTAATTTGCGCGCGTTGCCCGTAACGCAAATTCAGGCGCATTTGGCCGATGTGCTCCTTCGTGAGCAAATTAAGGCTGAACCCGCAGGATTAAACCTGATTGCTGAGGCCGCTAATGGCTCCATGCGCGATGCGTTGAGCCTGCTGGATCAAGCCATCGCATTTACGGACGGAAAACTCGAGCCTTCACAAATAAGCCAAATCTTAGGGTTAAGCGATCATCATTTAATCTGGGCGATGATTGAAGCGCTTGCCGAAGAGCGGGCCGAGCAGCTGTTTCAATGTGTCGAGGATGCCTTAGATCGCGCCGTTGAGCCCGTGATTTTGCTCACACAGTTAATAGAATCGATCCACCAATTATCCTTGCAACAATGGATTGCCGA
>NCFS01000051.1 GCA_002281295.1 Halothiobacillus sp. 35-54-62
CTAGGGCATCAATGGTGGCGCCAAAACGCTCTAATAGCGGGTAGATTTGATCGATAATTAAATCCATCAGCGCATAAAACAAAAAATCGGCCGAATGGATGCGCAAACGGGACGTCGGCTGCGCCAAGCGTTCGCGCAATGCCCCTGTAATGTCTTGGCAAGAATCGTGAATGCTCAGCACAAAATTTTCGCCGAGCAGCAGGCTAATTTGCTCAAGCACGACCTCGCCATCTTGCCAACGCGGCACCACCAGCACCACAAAAATATGCTCGATATATTCTTCAAGTTTTGGCCGCTGATCGCGCGATTGAATATCCTCGAGCAGCAAATGGTGTAAGCCAAAACGCGCGCCCATCTCTTCTAACACTTCCTTATTGGGCAAGCCTTGAATATGCAGCCAGGTGACGCCCTCGTTACCTGCCGAAATTAATTCCTGCGCGGCAAGGATGCTGGCCGGAGCCCTCGTATCTGCCGAGTCTTTACCGTAATGAACGAGCTGCATCTGCGCGGGTAATGGCTGCGATTCGTCCAACAAAATGCCCGGCGCCAAGCCCACCCGCCGTAATTTTCCCATGCCGCGCATAAACCCACTCCTTAAATTAAAGGCGAAAACCAGTTCCAATCGCCAGGGAACCTCTGGCGCCAATGTAGCCGCAAAAACCCTGCAACGGGCGGCTTATAGATTGGAAATTTAGTTTGCTGGGCTATCATTAAAACCTTATTTCCCCCGCAAAGGCTTAACTCAATGTCCGAATTTTGGAATCAAAAATTCTCGCGCGCAGATTATTTCTACGGCGATACACCCAATGATTTTCTTCGCTCGCAGGTATTTCGCCTTAAACCCGGTGCGCGCGTGCTGGTCGTGGGGGATGGCGAGGGGCGCAATGGTGTTTGGTTGGCAGAACAGGGCTTTGAGGTAACCTCTGTCGATTATTCATCGGTGGGCTGTGAAAAATCCCGCCTGCTGGCCGCGCGCAAACACGTCAGCCTCATCACGCACTGCGCCGATCTTTTAACCTGGGCATGGCCGATTGCCGAATTTGATGCCGTGGTGTCTATATTTTTACATTTCATGCCCGACGATCGCCGCCAAGTTCATGCCAAAATGCAGGCCGCATTGGCGCCACACGGCTGGTTAATTATTGAGTTATTTCACCCCAAGCAATTGGCTTACCAAAGCGGCGGCCCAAAAAATTGCGACATGCTTAATACACCCAATGAACTTGAAACAGATTTTACTGACTTAAACTGGTGGCTGCTCGGTGAAGGCCTGACCCGCTTGGCGGAAGGCTCAGGGCACACGGGGTTGGGCTACATTAGCCACGCGGCGGGGCAAAAAGCCCCTGCGGTGGGTTGATAACCCAGTTTCGCAAATGACTATTGTTCGCATTTGCCTTCGCGTGCTATAGTTTAACCATTCGGTCTGCCCACAACCCTTGGTACAATTAAGGTAGCTATCATGTTTTTTGATTCTCATCGGCTTGCTCGGAGTACCTTCCCGTTGATATCGCCCGCCCCAGCGCCCCGCCCCACCGCATCCGCAGCCAGTTTTGGCATTGGATTGGCTGCCCGCGGGGCGCGCGTGCGCGTTGCAGGGCTTGCCGGCGATCATCCGGCGCTGGCCAAGCGGCTTGAGGGCATGGGCATTCACTTAGGGAGTGAGCTTGAAATTATTCAACGCGAGGCTGGTGCGCTCATTGTGCGCGTGGGCAATACGCGGGTGGCACTGGGCGCCGGCATGGCGCATAAAATTCTGGTTACCTTGTCGGCATGAATACCCCCACAAGCTTGCTTGATCTCAAACCCGGCGATAACGGCGTGGTGCAAGGCTTTGCGCCGGGCAATGCCGATTACCGCCGCCGCTTATTGGCGATGGGCTTAACGCCCGGCACGCGTTTTTCGGTTACCCGCGTGGCGCCTTTGGGCGATCCGATTCAGCTGCGGGTTCGAAATTCAGCCCTCAGCCTGCGCAAAGATGAAGCCTCATTGCTGCGCATCAGCCGGGTCGATTCTGATTCTGGGGTCGATGCCGATTAACACGCCAAAGCCCGCCTGATCGCTTTGGCTTAACTAAATTTTAATGTGAGCATTTATGGCCACCTATACCGTCGGCTTAATCGGCAACCCTAACTGCGGCAAAACCACGCTTTTTAATGCGTTAACGGGGCTAAAGCAAAAAGTCGGCAATTGGCCCGGCGTCACGGTGGATCGTAAAACCGGCAGTTTTGAGGTGGGCGCCGATCACGTTGAGCTCGTTGATTTGCCCGGCACCTATTCGTTGGATGCCGCGTCCAGCGCCTCGCTTGATGAAGCCATTGCACGAGAATATGCGCTATCGGGCGAGGCCGATGTCATCATCAATATCCTCGATGCCAGCAATCTTGAACGCAATTTATATCTCACCACCCAGCTGCTTGAAATGCGCGTGCCGTTGGTGCTGGCCATCAACATGCTCGATTTAGCCGAAGATGCGGGCATTCATATTGATTTTGCTGCGCTAGAAAAGCGCATCGGCTGCCCGGTGATCCCCATAACCGCCGCCAAAAAGCTTGGGTTGAACGAGCTTAAACAGCGCTTGATTGAACGCGCCATTCACCGCGATGAACCCGGCATTAAAATTGAGTATGCCGCGTTAATCGAAACCGCCCTGCGCGAGCTATGCCCGCAGGTTGAGCCCTTCGCCCAAGCGCACAACGTCGATACGCGCTGGATGGCAGTTAAATTACTGGAAAGCGATCGCCTAACCCTCGCCACTGTGGACAATACCGTGCGCGCCGCCACCCTGCAGGCGCAAGAGCACATTCGCGCCCACTTGGATGAAGAACCCGATGTGTTCATCGCGGATGCGCGCTACACCTTTATTCATCAAGTCACCCATGAAAGCGTAACGCAACGCGGCCAGCTGCGCCGCTCACTCACCGATCGCATTGATGCGGTTGTACTGAACCGATTTCTGGGCATTCCCGTATTTTTGCTCATGATGTATTTATTGTTTGTGATGAGTTTTAACGGCGGCAGTATTTTTCTCGATTTTTTCGATCAAACCGCCCACACGATTTTTGTGAGTGGTTTCGCCCATCTGCTGCATCTGGTGGGCGCTCCTGAATGGCTCATCACGTTTTTGGCCACCTCGGTCGGCGGCGCCATCCAATTGGTGGCCACCTTCATCGCGCCCATCGGCATGACGTTTTTATTCCTTTCCCTACTCGAAGATTCCGGCTACATGGCGCGCGCCGCTTTTGTGATGGATCGGTTCATGCGCAAAATTGGCCTGCCGGGCAAAGCCTTCGTGCCGATGATTGTGGGCTTTGGCTGCAATGTGCCCGCCGTGATGGCCACGCGCACGCTCGAAGACCCGCGCGAACGGCTGATCTCCGCCCTCATGCAGCCGTTTATGTCGTGCAGCGCGCGGCTCGTGATTTATATGGCGTTCGTGGCTGTGTTTTTTCGCGAAAACGGCGGGCAAATTGTGTTTGGGCTCTATGTGCTCGGCATCGTGCTCGCCATTCTCACCGCTCTGCTGCTGAAAAAAACCGCCCTGCGCGGAGAAGCCACCCCGTTTATCATGGAGCTCCCCACCTACCACGTGCCCACCCTGCGCGGCTTGTTGCTCACCACCTGGGAGCGGCTCTCGGTGTTCATTTTGCGCGTCGGCAAGGTGATTATTGTCGCCTCCGTAATTGTTACCCTGCTCTCAAGTTTTAGCACCAGCGGCAAACCCTTGGGCGAGGGGGAGGTAGGCGACTCGATCTTGGGTAGCATCGGCAAAACCATTACCCCTGTTTTTCACCCCATGGGCATCACAAGCGAAAACTGGCCCGCCGCCGTGGGCTTGCTCTCGGGTGTCGTCGTGAAAGAAATTGTGATGGGCACGCTCAACGGCGTCTACACCCGTATGGATGCCGGTGATGCGGCAAAAAACCCCGCACCCCACACCGTCGCCTTTGATTTTTGGGGGGATTTAACCCAAGCGGTCGCCACCATTCCCGAAAATGCCCGTGCGTTTGCCCATGGCTTTTTTGACCCCTTAGGCTTTGGTGCCGTTGAAGAGGCCAAGAACAGCAATTTGCAACAAGCCGCCGAACAACAAAAACTCGATACCACCACCCTCGCCCGCATGGGTAGCCTATTCACCGAATCGGCAGCCATCGCCTACCTCATATTTATTTTGCTCTACATTCCCTGCGTGAACACCATGGCGGCCATTTATCGGGAAACCGGCAGCCGCGCCTGGACTGCGTTTTCTATCGTGTGGGGCATTGGCTTGGCCTATGGTTTGGCCGTGCTGTATTACCAATTTGCTAACTTCACCGCCCACCCCACGCAATCGTTAATCTGGCTTGGCATCATCGCCGCCGCGCTCATTGCCACCATCTGGGCCTTGCGCCAAAATGGGGCACGGCACACCCAAAGCAACGCCACCTAGCCGCCGCCACAGGGGATTATTCACACCATGTCACCCAATACCGACACCCGAGTGCTCACCCCAAGCCAGGTTAAAACTTATCTTAAACAACGCGGCATGGCGCCTTTAAGCGATGTGATTAACCGCTTTGATGCGCCCACCGATGCGGTTATCGCCATTCTGGAATTTTGGCAACAACGCGGCCGGGTTCGACGCATTGACACGCAGCCCGCAGCCAGTTGCAGTTCGGGCGGCTGTCGCTCAGGGGGGTGCAGCACACCATCAGAGCCGTGCCAAACCGCCACCGCCAGCAACGATTTATTCGAGTGGCTAGAACCCAGCGCCGCGCCAGTAGGCTTTGATGTGCTCATCGATTTTGAAGAAGCCTGGCAGCCCAGCATCAGTCACAAAACCTAGCGTGTCACCGGCGGTTTAGGGTCTGGCAGGATAGTAATACGGGGGTGGCGGGCTCGATTGCGGCATAAACTGGCTGAAAAAAGATAACGGTCGGCCAACCGATTGATTCATTTGCCCCACATCTTGGCGTAACGACAACATCGATTGATTCATCATTTGCATCGTTCGCGTTACCTCCGTTAAATTTTGCGCCAGCTGCGCCGTATTGCCTTGCATGGCATCCATATTGCGCGCCACCGCATCAAAAGACGTATTCATGCCATCCAAGTTACGCGTCACGGCATGGGTCATTTCCGTCATATTTTGGGCAATTTCACCCACACTTTTATCCAGATGCGCCACATTTTGCGTCAGGGTAAACACGAGATAAAACCCATACGCCGCCAAAATCAAAAAAGCAGCCATCCCCACCCACACCGTCAGCTTTAAGTTACTTTGCTCTCGTTTAATATTTTTTGTCTCAACATGATTATCAACGGGCTGATTGTTCAAACTCATATTCCTTATAAAAAATAAAATAGAAAAACCGCTATTAACAACCCCAATCCCGCCGCCATTAAATAACCCGTACATAGGGCTTTAACCGGAAACGGCAAGCGCAATAAATTCAACCACGACAATAATTCGCCATTATTAGTCGATACACGCATGTCTTGCTCCCGCCGCAAAAGAGCACGCCCAAGCGAGCGCGCTGTATTACTTTAATAATCCATCGTAAATCTTCGCCCCCGAGCCAAATTGAATGCACTGAGGGGAATCTAACCGTTATTGCCCCTATTATTTTTTCTCGGGGGCTTTGCCGTTATGTGCTTCGGCGGGCTTGGCTTCTGTGGCCTGTGCCGGTGGCATCATAGGCGGCTGCGCCGGCATGGCTTGGGGGGCGTAGCCATAGCCATAACCGTAGGGCATTGGCATGGGCGGCATGGGCATTGGCATTGGCATGGGGTAAGCAGGGTAACCATAGCCTGCGGGGGGCATGGGGTAACCGTACCCGGGTTGTGGCGCTACATTGCCCTGTGCATAAGGCTGGGGGTAAGGCTGTTGATAACCTTGGGGATACCCCGATGGATTGCCTTGAGGATACGCATAACCCGGCGCGCCATAGTAGCCGGGGTATCCTTGACCGCCGCCATTAAACTGCGGGTTGGCATTGCCCCTGCCTTGAAAATTCATAGAAAAACCACCCGAGGCATCGCCCTGACCTTGGCCTTGGCCATAACCACCATTATTAAAAAATGGCATTTCAAAGGCAGTTGCGCTTGTCGCGACGAGCAAGCCTGCCAGCACACTGGCCGCCAACACTGTTTTTTTCATTGTAAGCAATTGATTGGTGTTCATAAAAAACCTCATGTCATCCAATAGTGCAACAAAGCCTTGTCCTTCAAGCGGGGTTGCCGTTGTGCCGATCTGGCGTTGAAATAGGCCGCGTCATCCCTCGCAACCGGTTAAAAATTACGGGTTCTCTGCCCCCTTGGCGGGTGGCTGCTCGTGTGGCGCCATGGCGCGCGCCGTTATCGGCTGCAACGTCGAAACGCAATTGGTGCAGAGGGCTTTGCGTGCCGTAATGCAGCCCAAGGGAATCACGACCAAGGTGAGCAAGGTTGAAACCACCACGCCAAATAAGAGGGAAATAGCCATGCCTTGAAAGATGGGATCGGTCAAAATCACCGATGACCCCAGCACCAAGGCCAAGGCGGTAATTAAGATGGGGCGGGTACGGCTTTGGCAGGCGCGCACCATGGCCACCTCAACCGGCACGCCCTGTGCAACTTGCGCGCGGGAAAAATCCACCAGCAAGATGGAGTTGCGCACAATAATCCCGGCCAAGGCAATAAAGCCGATCATAGAGGTGGCGGTAAAGTCGGCATTCATCAGCCAGTGGCCTGGGATAATCCCGATGAGGGTTAAGGGGATGGGCGCCATCACAATCGCGGGGATTACAAAATTCCGGAACTCCCACACAATCAATCCGTAAATTAGAATCAGCGCGACGCCAAAGGCGATGCCCATATCTCGGAAGGTTTGCCAGGTGACGGTCCACTCGCCACCCCAGCGATACCCCACGCGCTCGGCGCTGTCGTTGGGGGTTGAGAAATACGCGCCCTGCACCGCTTGAGCCTCGTCTGATTTTTTAAGCAGGCTTTCCACTTGAAACATGCCGTAGATGGGGGCGGCGAACGTGCCGATCGATTCACCCGTCACGTATTGCACTGGGCGCATGTCTTTTCGATAAATGGGCTGATCGGCCGCTTTTAAGATAAATTTCCCCACCGCGCCCAAGGTGATATTGGTGCCATCGGCCAGTACCTTAACCGGCATGGCATAAAGCTCGGCGGGGTTAATTTTGTTTGCCTCAGGCGTTTGCATAATGAGGGGCAAGGGTTGGGTTGTGGCCAAGGGGCGGATGTCGCCCACGGCTTTGTTACCGAGCAGGAGCGCCAGTGCCTGATTGATTTCTGCCACCGATACCCCGAGGCGATCGGCTTTTTCACGATTGATTGCAAATTGCCAGTTTTGGTGCGACGCCTCAATGCCACTACCCGCATCGCCAATATTGGGCGCCTGCTTAAAGGCCGAAAGCAAGGTGTGGGCAAAGGCATCTCGCGCTTGCGCGCTGGGGCCATAAATTTCGGCCACCACGGTTTGCAATACGGGCGGGCCGGGGGGCATTTCGACGATTTGCAAGCGCGCGTGGTATTGCGCACCTAACGCCGCCAACGCTTTACGTGCGCGATCCGCTAGTTCATGGCTGGTGGTTTTTCGGGCATCTTTATCGGTGAGCTGCACCTGCACTTCGGCCTGCCAAGGCTGGCTGCGCAAGTAATAATGTCGCACCAACCCATTGAAATTAAAGGGGGCTGCGGTGCCCACATAACTCTGGGTTGAAATTACCTCCGGCCACTGGCTTAAGGTGTGCGCCACGGCGGTAGCCAAGCTGCCGGTTTGCTCAAGCGACGACCCTGCGGGTAAATCAATCACCACATCGAACTCGGGCTTATTATCAAACGGCAGCATTTTTACGCGCACCGCGTCGAAATAAATCATCGAGCAGGCCGCAAAAAAAGCAATCACCACGCCGATTAAAAAGTAGTTGCCCCGCTTGCGATGCCGGTACATGCCAAGCATCACCCGCTCGTAAAACTGCCCCAGTTTTTCGGATTGGCGATGCTCTTTTTCAGCGGCCTTATTGAGCACGTTCAGGGGCGGCATAAATTTGCGGGTGAGCCACGGCGTAAAAATAAAGGCCGCCACGATGGAAAACGCCATCGCCACCGTGCCGAGCGCAGGGATGGGCTCCATATAAGGGCCCATCATGCCGGTCACAAAGCCCATTGGCAGCAGCGCGGCAATCACGGTAAATGTGGCCAGAATGGTGGGGTTACCCACTTCATCCACCGCATCAACGGTTTCGCTTACCGACGTATCGCTATTTAATAACCAGCGTCGGTAAATGTTCTCAACCACCACGATGGCGTCATCCACCAAAATCCCAATCGAGAAAATCAGGGCAAATAAACTCACTCGATTAATGGAATAACCCAACAGCCACGCGGCAAACACCGTGAACAAAATCACAACCGGAATAATGGCCAGCACCACCACTGCAGCGCGCCAACCCAAGGTGAGCCAAACCAAGAGGGTGACAGCCAAGGTGGCTACGAATAATTTGAAGATGAGTTCATTAACTTTTGCATTGGCTGATTTGCCATAATCGCGCGTGACGGCCACCCCAACATCCGCCGGAATGCGATTTTTTTGCAGTGTTTTGACTTTTGCCAAAATGGCATCGGCCACCGCCACCCCATTCGCACCCGCTTTTTTCGCGACCGCGATGGTAACCGCCGCCTCGCCCACCCCCAGATCGGCTCCGTGGGTTTGAGCCGCGCCCGGGGTGTAAATCACCGCTGCTTTGCGCGTACCGGGGCCAAAATGAATAGCCGCGACATCTCGCACATACACAGGCTTGCCCTCAAAGGAGCCCACCATCACATCACCCACCGCCTCGGGTGAGGCAAGCTGGCTGCCGCTGTAGATTAGGTGGCTGGCATCACCCACCGTTACATCGCCCACAGAGCGCTCATCATTGGCTTGCTCAATGGCGCGCGCCACCGCCTGTGGCGGCAAATGAAACCCTGCCAGCCGCTGCGGACTTAAATCAATTTGTACCGATTCTGTGCGGCCATGCACCACAAAACTCGTGCTCACACCCGGAATTTCATGCAGCTCGGAGATAACCTCAGAGCCTAATAAATTGAGCGTCGCGTCATCCACTGTTTTTGAATGCAAGGTCAAGGTTACGATGGGCACATCGTTAATACCTTTGGAGCGAATCAAAGGCCACGTCGCGCCGGGGGGCATGTGATCCATATTGGATTGAATTCGATCGTAGATTTTCACTAACGAAGGCTCGGTCTGCTCGCCCACATCAAAGCGCACCGTAACGAGCGAATGCCCCTCGGTCGAGGTGGAATACACATGCTTAACCCCCGAAACTTCCCGCATGATGCGCTCTAAAGGCTCGGTCACTAAGCGCGCCACCTCGCTTGCCGAAGCACCGGGCAATCCAATCGAAATATCCACCATCGGCACCGATATTTGCGGATCTTCCTCACGCGGGGTTTGAATCAAACCAATCATGCCAGCCCCAATGGCGGCTAAAAAAAGTAAAAAAATAATCGGGTTTTGAATAAACGCTGCGGCCATTTTTCCGGCGAGGCCCAAGCGTTTAGAAGGGGTTGGCAAAACAGATTGGCTCATGGCTGCACCTGCACAATTTCACCTGCGATTAAGCCCGAGCTCACCAAAACCATGCCATTAGCCAGCTTTTGTGCCACCCGAACAATCCGGTTTGCCAGCACGCCATTGCCCTGAATAACCCGCACCATCGGTAGCGCACTACCCTGCATTAATGCCCGCGCGGGAATCATCACCGCCCCCTGCCCCAAGGCATCGGCTCGCAGCGGCCTAGGCAACAGCAACTCCACATAATCACCCAAGCGCAAGCCCGAACCCGGCGGCAAATCTAATTTAATGCGCTGGGTATGCGTGCGGGCATCCACGGCAGGGGCAATTTCGCTAATCGGCGCGGGCAGCATCACGCCCTGCGCTGTCTTCACAAAGACGCTTCGCCCGGGTGCAATGTCACCGGCCAAATCAACCGGCACATCAAACTCGGCCCGCAACTGATTCACATAAGCCAGCTTAATTAGCGGCTGACCGGCTTGCACAACCTCTCCGGCTTCAACCAAACGATCGGTCACAATGCCGTCCATCGGGGCGGTTACCGCGCCATAATTAACTTGTGCCTCAAGCGCTTTTTTCTGTGCCTCAAGATTTTTGATTCGGGCACGGGCCTGATCAATACGATTAACCCGATTCAACCACTCATTAACCCCCGAGCCCCCGCCCGGCATGCCAAACATCGTTGAAAACATACCGCCCATCACGCCACCCGGCATGCCGGAACCCGCAGAATCGGGCGCATAAATCGCGTAATTGAGCGTGCTTTGCGCCGCCTCGATTTCCGCATTCAGGCCTGAAATTTGTTGGCGCAGCACATCATCATCCAAGGCCGCAATGGGCTGATTGAATTTCAGCAGAGTGCCTTCGCGGGCGTACAACTGGGTAATTCGCCCCCCACGCTGCGCAGAAACCACAACCGAACGAAAGGGGATTACCGTGCCGCCAATAGCGACGGAATTTATCTCTGCGCTGGCCGGTTGCACCATATAAGCGCCAAGCTCAGCAGCCTGGCTTACCCCCATTAACCCGCACGTTAAAACAAAACACGCGAGCCTGCGTTTAAGCCTGCCGCTTAACTTAATGCCCAGAACGCTTTTGGAATATAAGAATTTCATTATTTTCTCGTTAATTAATTTTTTTAATCTCACTAAAGGGCACCTCGAAAAACCTCAGTCATGCAATTTTGGGTAAAATTCTCCCATGTGATTGTTTGCGGAGCCGACTGGGATGAAAAAGCGTAGTGCCATTAA
>NCFS01000052.1 GCA_002281295.1 Halothiobacillus sp. 35-54-62
CGCGCAGTGAGCAACGAGACATATCAAGTAGATAGGCGAGGCGCGAACGAGCACGCGACGCCGCAATCGGATGGCGCAGTAGGTTTTTCGAGGTGCCCTAAAATTAATAACCCAAAGCCCAAGATTTCGGTACAAGGACGTTTCCCGCATGTTTGATTATACGCACGACCACGCCCAATCCCATGAGATGCTCCGATTGGTTTTAGTTGAGCTATCTGCCTTAAATTTACCGCCCAACCCGATCTATTTCACCTTGTTTTATGAGCGCGCCCTCAAGCGGGATGCGAGCTTAAATAAAGATATTGACGATGCCATCAACAGCGAAGGCGGTTTAACGGTTGATCGGGCACAAGAGATATTTGATACCCACTTGCTTAATGGCGCCATCAAAGAAATGGCTAATGCGCAATCCACGTTATTGCGCTTAATTCGTAACGTCATGATGCAAATGCTCAATACCGGCAACGAGTTTTCAAATTACGCCTCAACCTTGGGCGATTTTATTCGCAAAGTCGATCGCAGCGAATCGGTTGAAGATATTCGCGCACTCACGGCTGAGGTCATTGATGACTCTCGCCAAATCGAACGTACCTCACTTGAAGCCTCCGATCGGCTCACCAATGCCGGTGAGCAAATCACCAAACTCAAAGAAGAGCTAGAAGCGGCCAGACGCGATGCCCGCACCGACCCACTCACCGGCCTAGCTAATCGACGCGGCTTAAATGAACTCCTGCAACAACGCATTAATGCGTATATTCAAGATAAAACCTCGTTTTGCCTTATCTTGGCTGATATAGACCACTTCAAACGCATTAATGATAGTTATGGGCACTTGGTGGGGGATAAAATTTTGCGGTTTGTGGCCCGCACCCTCATGGCCAATATTAAAGGCCAAGATAGCGTGATTCGATTTGGCGGTGAAGAATTCGCCATTATCCTGCCCTACACCCACTTTGAGGGCGCCATTACCGTAGCGCAACAATTACGCCAAAAAATTGCCACCTCACGGTTGCGGTTAGCCGAAAGTGGGCGTGATTTAGGCGGGCTTACCATCTCGCTCGGTGTAGCCTGCGTCGATAAAAGCGATTCCCCAGAAACACTGCTGCGCCGAGCCGATGAGGGTTTATTAAAAGCCAAAGCCGAAGGGCGTGATCGCGTGGTCGGTATCGCGCAGCCTACTGCTCAGAGCGATGACTCATCGTTAATTTAGTTAAGGCTCATCTCGCGACCCGGGGCACGGCTGGGGAATACCCGGGAATGCATTGCATTAAACCCCATTAGAATCCTCAGTTGAATGCTATCGCCATCCTCATCAAAATACTTGGTTCATTAATTAACTCATTTAATTAGCCAGGCTTTGAAATAGAACACAAGAACCCCAAGCGATGTTCGCATCGGGTATCTCGCCTGTTCTCTGAGGATCAAAAATCATGCTAACCGCAGGCTACACCCCGCCCGTTGATATCCGCCAAGTTACCCAAAAAGCGGCGGCTTTAGGCGCACACCGCGCGTTGCAATCCAAAACCGACCTCAATGGCATCATCACCCACGCGAGTCGGTCTTTAGCGGAAATTTCTGGGTTTTCGGTCGATGAACTCATCGGCCAACCGCATAATATTTTGCGCCACCCCGATATGCCCGATTCCGTGTATTACCTTATGTGGCAAAGCATCAAAGCCGGTGAAGAATTTTTTGGCATGGTTAAAAATCGCTGTAAAAATGGCGATCATTATTGGGTAATGACCCGTGTGGCGGCCCTATTAGACAACGGCACGCCCATTGGTTATAGCTCAGCTCGCTTTACCCCCAATGCCGATCTGATCCCCGCTTGGGAAGAACTATTTACCCGCATGCCCGCGGCAGAACACGCGAGTGGATTCGGGGATGACCGCCGATTCAAACCTGCCAGCGATGTGTTGTGCAAATTTGTGCAGCGCAAAGGGTTTAATAATCTAACGCAACTCGTGTTATCGCAGCGCTCATAAGTTTATTTGAGCCGGCGGTGCTCACTTAACGCCGAACGGCGATCAAAAATCGGGATACCTCCAATTGGCGTTGCTCAACCCCTTGTTTAAGCGCGATTAATGCCACCAGTGCCATAAGAAATGCGTGGTATCGGCCGAGATTTGGGTGCAACTGGCCAATGGTGGCTCGAGCCTAGCTCGGGTGGATGCGGATCTCATGGCGCAGATACGTTCAGTGCTTAACCCGATGAATTGGGGGGTTTTGTCGCCGTGATTGCCAATGCGGTGGAGCACCCAGACATCCCCCCATTTACCACAGCAAACGTACGAAATAATAGTTAAGTCATCGGCGCTTTTAGCTTATGTAAATAAAATCATAACTCGAGGGTGTCCCGAATTTTGTGTGCATGGCGATTAAGTTTCATCATTTTCTGCCTGATTTTACATCAGACGTTTCGTAAAGCGATCCCCGAACTGAATCGCGAATTGCACCATGACCGAGATTCCAAAATCTCGCCATTGTCGCAAGCTCGGTGTATCAGTTTTCGGTCGGCGCTCTGTATCAGTTTACAATCGGCGCTGACAACGCTTTGCGCCAGTCTCAACATGATGCGGCTTTTTGTTTGTACTTGATTATTTTGCGCGCTTGGGTAGCAGTACCAACACCAGTGCTTCACCGAGTTGCAGCCACGCACCCAGCACGCCGACCGTTGGAATCATTAATGAGCCAAAACCTGCCACTCGGGTGGGCAAATTGTGCAGGGCATAAATCCAAAGCAGCCACCCAAGCGCGCCAGCGGGAACAATGTTGTAGAACAAAACCCACCATAAATGCGGGGTGGCATTTAGGTGCCAAGGTTCAAACAAAGCCGCCATAAGCAAGATAGCAAGCCCACCCCACAGCATTTGCCACGCCGTTACATTCAGCAAATCGAGCCGGTAGCGATGCCCAAAGCGTTTTTGCCAGATCGAGCCACCCGCCCAGGTAATGCCCGATAACAGGGCAAATATTGAGGAGGCCATCGCCAAATGGCCCCGCCAAGGGGCGATCATCATAAATAAACCCAAACCTGCGATGCCGAGTGCCAGCCATTGCAAGCGCGATAGGCGTTCGTGCAATACGACATGCGCCATTAGGGTCAGCCAAAGCGGCATGGTGAACACAATCACGGCGGTTTCACCGGCCGCGCCTGTGCGAAGCGCCCACATCATAAATCCCACAAAACCGGCGGTTTGCAGCAAGCCTAAAGGAATCACGTAGCTCAAGGGGGGCGGTTTAATTGGCCGCCCCAGTAAGGGCAGCAACATCAGTAGTAATAAGGCAGGCACGAGGGTACGGATGGCACCGAACCAAAGGGCGGCGATATCCTCCAGCCCGCCTTTCATCACCACCCAGTTGTACCCCCATAACAAGGCTAAAAGCACGAGCGCGGAAAAAGGTTTAAAAAACGTGGACTTAACATTAATTGACATAAGTATTTAATCGCTTAAAGAAAAAAGTGAGGTTAATTGACAAAAGCCCAGCGGGTTGCAAATTTTCAAGAATCAACTAGATTGGTAACTATTAAATAGTATAGTGATTAAATTATGCCCGAAGCACGCCTTTCTCCTCTTCATGCCGATTTATTTACGCGCGCGGTCGTTGATACGCAAGCGCTCCCTTGGGTTGAATCGCCAGAACCTTTGGTGCAGCGCAAGTTGATTGAGCGCGCGGGCGGTGATGGTACACGGGCAACCAGTTTGGTTCGCTTTGCGCCTGGGGCTGCCTTTCCAGCCCATACGCACACCCATGGGGAGGAGTTTTTTGTGCTGGAGGGTTCGTTTTGTGATGAACAGGGTTGCCACCCAGAGGGCAGCTATGTGGTTAATCCGCCCGGTTCCCGCCACGCACCCAGCACCCCTGAGGGCTGTATTATTTTCGTTAAATTGCATCATTTCCTTTTTCAAGCCACATCATCACTTTGGTGGTGAGGAAATTTTTGTGCTTGAGGGTGAATTTTGCGATGAAACGGGCAGCTATCCAGCCGGCTCATGGATTCGCAGCCCGCACTTAAGCCACCACACCCCATTCACCCGTATTGGCTGCACAATTTTTGTCAAAACCGGGCATTTGCCCATTCCTGATGCGTGGTTTAACGCAACCCAAGCCATTGTTTAAACTTGCTTTAATTCGCGATTATTTACTAATTTAAGAGAGGTAAACCCGATGCACATCAATGAAGCCATTCGCAGCCGCCGCGCGGTTAAATATTTTGATCCCGCGCACACAATATCAGCCCAAGATCAGGCCGAGCTGATTGATTTAGCTATGCAATCACCCACGGCCTTTAATTTGCAGCATTGGCGCTTGGTTGTGGTGGAAGATACCGCCCAGCGCCAAGCGATTCGCGCCGTGGCATGGGATCAAGCGCAGGTAACCGATGCCTCGCTGTTAATTATTTTGTGTGCGGATGAACACAGTTGGCAAAAAAATGCCGCCCAAGTGTGGCAAAACGCGCCAGATGCCGTGCGCGAGATGATGGTTCCTGCCATTGATGCCTATTACCGTGATCGCCCGCAAGTGCAGCGGGATGAAGTGATGCGCAGCTGCGGCATTGTAGGCCAAACCCTCATGCTGGCCGCGCGCGGCATGGGTTTAGATAGCTGCCCGATGGATGGCTTTGATTTTGATGCGGTGGCAAACATCATCAATTTACCGAGTGATCATGTCATCGCGTTTATGGTGGCCATCGGCAAGAAAACCCAAGAGGTTTGGCCAAAACCTGGGCAATTGAGCGCAGCGGAGGTGGTCATTCACAACCGGTTTGCCAGTTAATTTTGCCCTTGTATTTTTATTAACCCACAGGTGATTTTCATGATTAAAGCGTATGCCGTATTTGAAGCGGGCGGTGAGCTCAAGCCCTTTGAGTATGATCCCGGTCCATTAAAAGCCCATGAAGTAGAAATTAATGTGGAACACTGCGGCATTTGTCACAGTGATTTGAGCATGATGGATAACGAATGGGGTATTTCTCAATAAGGTCACCCATCTTCACCTCGGCCAGCGGGTGGGCTTAGGCTGGCATTCCGGCTATTGCATGAGTTGCGAGACGTGTTTATCCGGCGATCATAATTTATGCAGCACGGCGGAATCGACAATTGTGGGCCATCACGGCGGCTTTGCCGATAAAGTGCGCGCACAGGCAGTGAGCGTAATCCCCTTGCCGGCGGGCGTGGATGCCGCCAGCGCGGGCCCCCTATTCTGTGGGGGCATTACCGTATTTAACCCGCTGGTTCAATTTGATATTTCACCCACGGCGCGCGTTGGCGTAATCGGCATTGGCGGCTTGGGGCACATGGCATTACAGTTTTTAAATGCCTGGGGCTGTGAAGTCACCGCGTTCACCTCATCAGAAAGCAAACGCGCCGAGGCCATTGAGCTCGGCGCGCACCACACGCTTGATTCCCGCGACCCCGCCGTTTTAGCGGCAGCGGCGAATCGGTTTGATTTAATTTTATCGACCGTGAATGTCAAACTCGATTGGAATGGTTATTTAGGCACACTAAAGCCCAAAGGCCGCTTGCATATCGTGGGCGCCACGCTTGAGCCTTTGGATATTGGCGCGTTCTCGCTGATTATGGCGCAGCGTTCGGTTTCCGGCTCGCCGGTGGGCAGCCCCGTCACCATCGCGAACATGTTGGATTTTGCCGAGCGGCACCAAATTGCGCCCATCACCGAGCAATTCGCCTTTACCGAGATCAACCAAGCAATCGCCCACCTGCGCAGTGGCAAAGCGCGCTATCGGATCGTACTTAGCCACTCGGCTTAACGCACTACACGCGATAATAATCGCGATACCAGTCAATAAACCGTGCCACACCCGTTTCAACCGGTGTGGTGGGTTTGTAGCCAACATCAGCCACCAAATCGGCCACATCGGCAAAGGTATCCGGCACATCGCCCGGCTGCAGGGGCAATAAATTCAAAATAGCTTTTTTCCCCAATGCCTGCTCAATGCAGTGGATATAAGTCAGCAACTCAACCGGTTGGCTATTACCAATGTTATACACGCGCCACGGCGCTTTAGATGTTCCCGGATCTGGTTTTGCCCCATCCCACTGGGGATTAGGCGCTGCGGTATGATCGAGTGTGCGAATCACCCCTTCGACAATGTCATCAATGTAGGTGAAATCTCGACGGTGCTTGCCGTAATTGAATACATCAATGGGCTCATCGGCCAGCATATTTTTGGTGAATTTAAACAGCGCCATATCTGGCCGCCCCCAAGGGCCGTAGACGGTAAAAAATCGCAAGCCGGTGGTGGGCAACTGATAAAGCGATGAGTAGGTATGCGCCATCAATTCATTGGCCTTTTTGGTGGCCGCATACAGCGATAACGGGTGGTCGATATTATCGTGTACCGAAAAGGGCAACCGCTCATTGGCACCATACACCGAGCTCGATGAGGCATACACCAAATGCGCAACCTCGGCATGGCGGCAGCCTTCCAGCACATTCACAAAGCCGACTAAATTACTATCCACATAAGCATGCGGGTTTTCAATGGAATAACGCACCCCCGCTTGCGCGGCTAAATGAACGACACGATCAATTTTTTGCCGCGCAAATAAGGCGGCCATGGCCGAGCGATCACTAATATCCATCTCAATGAATTCAAACCCGACCTGCCCACTCAACCGCGCCAACCGCATTTTTTTTAAATTCACATCGTAGTAATCGTTAAGATTATCAATGCCCAGCACCCGATCACCGCGTGCCAGCAAGCGCTGCGCCGTGTGGGAACCAATAAACCCCGCAACGCCCGTGACTAATATCCGCATAAAATCGCCCTAATTAAAAGTGTGTTGATGCCTTAAAAGATGCGTTGATTGTACCGATTTGCCCCCCTTGCGCTTAACTTGAATTAGCGGCATCAAAATTATTTAGACAAAGCGCGCCATCTCACGCAGAATAAAAGTGAGCACTTACTTTCTTTTTGAGCACCGAGGCCACCCGCCCCATGGATACGGTTTCTAACTATCGATCAGCCGATGCCCGTCGCGCCGAAACGGTTTTAACAGTGATTGCGATGGCGGCCGAGCAAAACCCCAGCAGCATCACCACAGCAGCCATAGCCCAGCGCATGAACCTCTCCCAAGGCGCCCTATTTCGCCATTTCCCAAACAAAGAAGCCATCTTTGAAGCGGTCATTAATTGGGTGGCCGAGCGCATACTAAGCCGTGTAGATACGGCCATCAGCGAAGCCTCTAATCCCGCCGCCGCATTGCAGGCGGTTTTTATGACGCATATCCATTTTGTATCCGAGCACCCTGGCGTACCGCGCATGCTGTTTGGTGAGTTACAACACGCGCGCCTCACCGCTCCAAAACGAATGGCGCAAAGCCTTATAGCCCGCTACGCGCACCGCCTTCACCACCTTATCGAAGCGGGCAAAGCCGGGGGTGAATTTTCGTTCACGCTGGATACCGAAGCGGCGGCGAGCTTATTTATTGGCAGCATTCAGGGTTTGGTTATGCAATCTTTATTATTAGATGATCCCAATTACTTGGTAGCCCAAGCACCTCGCGCCTTCGGGCTAATTTTACGGGCGATTAAAGAGGCTCATTCATGCAACGATTAATCCCTTCGCGAACCGTTAGCCTCTGGGCGGTTATGGGGCTTTTAATGGCGGGGTTGGTGTATGTTTTTTTACGGGCAGGCCCGATGGCACCGATAAAAGTTACCGTGATTACGGTGGAGAACCAAGCCATCACGCCCGAAGTTTCGGGTATTGGCACCGTAGAAGCGCGCTACACCTACGCTATTGGCCCCACCGTGGCCGGGCGCGTTAAATCGCTGGCGGTCGATGTGGGCGATCACGTTAAAGCAGGCCAGCGCCTAGGAGAAATGGATAGTGTTGATTTAGATGCGCGTATCGCCTCACTCACCGCGTCAATCGAGCGCGCCAAGGCGCTGCGCCAAGATGCCACCGCACGGTTAAATTTGGCTCAAAGCCAGTTGCAACGCTATCAAAAGCTCGCCCCGCAACATCTCACCTCTGAAGAATCGCTGGCGATCAAGCAGCAGGAGTTGCTCACGGCGCAAGCGGCACGCCAAGCGGCCGATTTAGACATTGAACGGCTGCAAGCAGATCGCTTGAGCCTCACCATTCAAAAAAGTAATTTATTACTCATAGCGCCGGTTGATGGCTTAGTCGTGGCGCGCGATGCAGAGCCCGGCAGCACCGTGGTGGCCGGCCAAGCGGTTATCGAGCTTATCGACCCGCTGCACTTATGGATTAATGCGCGTATCGCCCAAAACCAAATGCACGGCTTAGTCACAGGGCTACCGGCAACCATTCAATTGCGCTCTGGCCTTAACCAATTACTGCAAGGCACGCTCATGCGCATCGAGCCCAAAGCCGATAGCGTCACCGAAGAAACCCAAGTCAAAATTCGCTTTACCCAAGCCATAACGCCCCTGCCACCGGTGGGCGAACTGGCTTCAATCACCATCCAATTGCCCCGCTTGCCCGCATCGCCCACCATTCCCAACGCCAGCATTCATAACGTAAACGGCCAGATGGGGGTGTGGCAAATCAAAAACAATGCACTTGAATTCACCCCCATCACGCTCGGCGCTATGAATTTGGCCGGTGCGGTTCAGGTGTTATCCGGCCTAAACGTGGGGGATAAAATTGTGGTTTATAGCGAGCGAAATTTGCACGCCAAGGCGCGAATAAGAATTGCCGATACCCTAATTAAAAATTCATCCGAGCCCAGCGCACCATGATTAGCCTGGCGGGTCGAGACATTCTGCATTCTTGGGGTAAGTTTGTTTTTACCGGCTTTGGCTTGGGTTTGCTGATTGGCGTTACGCTCACGATGGCCGGGGTTTATCGCGGCATGATTGATGATGCCCAAGTCTTGCTCGACAACAGCGGCGCCGATTTATGGATTGTGCAGCAAGATACCCAAGGCCCTTATGCGGAATCCTCCAGCATTTATGATGACATTTGGCGGCGAGTGGCCAGTTATCCCGGCGTGGCCGAGGCCGCCAGCGTTACTTATTTCACCATGCAGGTGCGCCTTGGTACGCGCGATGTGCGGGCGCTGGTCACGGGGATTGTCACCGGTGAATTCGGTGCGCCGGGCTGGCCTAGGTTTCTCATTGCCGGCCGACAAATCACCCGCGATCATTACGAGGCCATTGCAGATATCGCCAGTGGCTTGCAGCTCGGTGATGTGATTCAAATTCGTCGAAATCACTATACCGTGGTGGGGTTAACGCGCCGCATGGTGTCATCGGGTGGGGATCCTATGATCTTCATCCCACTTAAAGATGCTCAAGAAGCCCAGTTTTTAAAAGATAATGATGCCATTATCGAGCAACGCCGCCGCACCGAAGCAAGCCCCGTCTATAACCGCCCCAGCGTGCCGGGCTTGCTGGATGCGGTTATTCGCACGCAAAGCACCAACCCCACGGTGAACGCGGTGCTTATTCGGATGAAGCCCGGCTTTGATTCCAGCCTAATTGCCGAGCAAATTTCGCGCTGGAATCGGTTACAAGTTTTTGATCGAGCGGGCATGGAGGCAATTCTCACCGGCAAACTCATTGCCACCTCCGCCAAACAAATTGGCATGTTTTTAGTGATTTTGGCCATTGTGAGTGCCGCCATTGTGGCTTTTATTATCTACACACTCACGCTGGGCAAAATCCGAGAAATTGCCGTATTAAAATTAATTGGCACCCGTAATAGCACCATCGCCGGCATGATTTTGCAACAGGCCATTGGTTTGGGGCTCATCGGGTTCGCGGTCGGCAAAATTTCGGCCACGTTTTGGGCACCCATTTTCCCCAAATATATTTTACTCACCCCGATGGATGCCCTCTATGGCCTAATCGCCGTGATGCTTATCTGCGCGCTGGCGAGCATATTGGCAATTCGTGCGGCGCTGCGGGTTGATCCTGCCGAAGCGATTGGGGGATAACATGACGCACGGCATTCGCATTGAACATTTAAGCAAACGCTATGGCAGCGGAGATACGGCGGTCGATGCGCTAAAAAACGTCAATATGGCGGTCGCGCCCGGCGAAGTGGTGGGATTAATTGGCCCCTCGGGATCGGGTAAATCGACCTTACTCAAGTGCTTGGGTGCGGTGATTAAACCCACCACGGGCAAAATGATTTTGGGCGACGAGGTTATTTTCGATAATGATTGGAAAATCAAAGATTTGCGCGCATTACGTCGAGATAAAATCGGCTTTGTATTTCAGGCGCCCTATTTAATTCCTTTTTTGGATGTGACCGACAACATCGCCCTGCTCCCCATGCTGGCCGGTGTGCCCAATAAAGAAGCCCGTGCGCGTGCCCACGAGCTACTTAATGCCCTTGATGTGGCACCCCGTGCCCGCGCCATGCCCGCGCAACTATCCGGCGGCGAGCAACAGCGCGTCGCCATTGCCCGTGGCCTAATTAATCGCCCGCCCGTTATTTTGGCCGATGAACCCACCGCGCCGCTCGATAGCACCCGCGCGCTTGCCGTGATTCGCATTTTGAACGATATGGCGCAGCGCTACCAAACGGCCATCATTGTGGTTACGCACGATGAAAAAATCATCCCCACCTTCAAGCGCATCTACCACATCCGCGACGGCGTTACCTTTGAAGAAGCCGGTGAAGGCCGAGCCATAACATAACCGGCGCTTTAACCCGCCCAAAGCTTGGCGCCACAAATGCAGCCGTCCTGTCGGACCAATCACTCACAGCCCAACCCTTTTTCTGGCTCGTTTTCCGGCTCATTTTCTGGCTCGCCTGCCGCTATTTGGCACGGTGTTTATCATCAAACTTAATTTGGCTTGTTAAAGTAAACGCCCAAAATGCACAAAAAACTCCGGTGCACAAGCCACTATTTTCTTGAACGCGGCGGGTCATCTCCCCCTGAATCGCCCCACCCATCCAAGCTTATGTTTCATTGGTAGACGGCCCAACTTGTTCGCATTTTATCCACAGTTTTTCCGCCGATACCCGATACTCAAAAACGCATCAATACACAATATATTGTGCCAAACAAGAAACAAGAACACTTCTTTTAGTGGTAAATTCGGGTTGACATTCTCCTCGGCTTATCTAAGAATCATGCAACGTAAATCAAGGTACAAGGGGGCTTTTACACCAACCCCCGTAGCCATTACCCGCACACACCGCCCCGACACCCAAAGGATCGCCGCACGATGGAAACCACACACACCCGCACCGCAAGCCCTGCCCAACCCGCAGCCCCAATTGCTACACAAATGACCATGGCGCCCCCGATGAACCCAGCTATCGACACGGCAACCACCACACCCGGCCAGCTGCGCATTATTCGGCGTAACGGCAAAGTCACCGGGTTTGATGAATCAAAAATCAAAGTGGCGATGACCAAAGCATTTTTAGCCGTTGAAGGCGGTGGCGCTGCGGTTTCTATGCGGATTCATGATTTGGTTAATGCGTTATCGGCGCAAATTACCCAAGCGCTCTCACGCCGGATGCCGGGCGGCGGTACGGTGCATATTGAAGATATTCAAGATCAGGTTGAGTTAGCCCTAATGCGCGAAGGCCATCATAAAGTGGCACGCGCTTATGTGTTGTATCGGGATCATCAAGCCCAAAAACGCGCGGCCGAACAGGCCGATGCCACGCCTGTCGCAACCGTTCTTCATGTCACCCATCCCGATGGCAGCCGCGCCCCGCTTGATTTACCTCGCCTGCATGCCCTCGTGGATGAGGCGTGCGGCAACCTTAACGATGTCGATGCCAAGGCTGTGATTGCAGAAACCTTGCGCAATTTATTTGATGGCGTGCCCCTCAAAGAAGTGAACACCGCCCTCGTTATGAGCGCGCGCACCTTAATCGAAAGCGACCCCAATTACTCTTTCGTGGCTGCCCGTTTGCTGCTTGATAGCATTCGCACCGATGCCCTGCGCTTTCTTAAGCAGCCCCAAACCGTTTGTACACAATCTGAGCTTGCCGGTTTGTTTGGCGAATATTTCCATGCCTATATCCAAACCGGTATCGAGCATGAGCTGCTTGATCCCACCTTGCGTCAATATGATTTAAAACGGTTAGGCGAGGCCATTGATACGGCTCAAGATTTGCAATTTAGCTATTTAGGCTTGCAAACACTGTTTGATCGGTATTTTCTGCATCAAGAGGGCGTGCGGTTTGAATTGCCCCAGGCCTTCTTTATGCGGGTCGCGATGGGGTTGGCCATTAACGAAATTGACCGCGAAGCCCATGCGATTGAATTCTACAAGCTCTTGTCGTCATTCGATTTTATGAGCAGCACCCCGACGCTGTTTAACTCCGGCACCTTGCGCCCGCAATTGTCATCTTGCTATCTCACCACGGTTCCCGATGATTTAGATGGTATTTTTGGCGCAATTAAAGACAACGCCCTGCTCTCGAAATTTGCCGGTGGCTTAGGCAACGATTGGACGCGGGTTCGTGCGCTATCGAGCCACATCAAAGGCACTAACGGAAAATCACAAGGAGTGGTGCCGTTCTTAAAAGTCGCCAACGATACCGCCGTGGCGGTAAACCAAGGCGGTAAGCGCAAAGGAGCGGTGTGCGCCTATCTTGAAACCTGGCATTTAGATATCGAAGAGTTTTTAGATTTACGTAAAAATACCGGTGATGATCGTCGCCGCACCCATGACATGAATACCGCCAACTGGGTGCCTGATTTATTCATGCAACGCGTCATGGAAGATGCCGAATGGACCTTATTCTCACCCGCTGACTGCCCCGATCTGCACGATTTAACCGGTAAAGCGTTTGCTAAAGCCTATCTTGGCTACGAGGCCTTGGTGGATGCGGGCAGCTTTAAAAACTACCGGCGCATTAAAGCCACCAACCTGTGGCGCAAAATGTTGTCGATGCTGTTTGAAACCGGCCACCCGTGGATTACGTTTAAAGACCCGTGCAACCTTCGTTATACCAACCAACATGTAGGCGTGGTGCATTCTTCAAATTTATGCACTGAAATTACCCTGCACACCAACGATCAAGAAATTGCCGTGTGTAATTTAGGTTCCGTTAACTTAGCGCAGCACGTTACCGCCGAGGGTTTGGATCAAGCCAAACTTGAGCGCACGATCAAAACCGCCATGCGCATGCTCGATAACGTCATCGAATACAATTTTTACGCCGTGCCGCAAGCGCGCAACTCCAACCTGCGCCATCGCCCGGTGGGTCTGGGGATTATGGGTTTTCAAGATGCCTTACACATCCAAAAAATACCCTATTCATCGGATGCGGCGGTGCAGTTTGCCGATCGTTCAATGGAAGCCGTCAGCTACTTAGCCATTAGTGCCTCCAGCGATTTAGCCGCTGAACGCGGCAAATACCCAAGTTACGAAGGCTCGTTATGGAGCCAGGGCATTATGCCGATTGATTCCATCGCGCTATTGGCTGAAGCGCGTGGCCAATATTTGGTTATGAATCAAGACACCACGCTCGATTGGGATGCCTTACGCGCCCGCGTTAAAACACACGGCATGCGTAATTCCAACACCATGGCGATTGCACCCACCGCCACCATTTCCAACATTTGTGGGGTCGCGCAATCCATCGAGCCCACGTTTGAAAATCTGTTTGTTAAATCCAACTTATCGGGCGAGTTTACGGTTATTAACCCCTACCTTGTGCGTGATCTTAAAGCACTCGGCATTTGGGATGAGGTCATGGTCAATGATCTCAAATACTTCGATGGCAGCGTGCAGCAAATCGATCGCATTCCCGACACACTCAAAGCACTGTACGCAACCGCCTTCGAGGTGGAACCCCGCTGGTTAATTGAAGCCGGCTCGCGGCGTCAAAAATGGATCGACCAAGCCCAATCGCTCAATTTGTACTTAGCGGATCCCTCCGGTCCAAAATTGGATCAAATGTACAAAAATGCGTGGTTATCGGGGTTGAAAACCACCTATTACCTGCGCGCCTCATCAAAAACTCGCGTGGAGAAAACCACCATGACCAAGCTAGATGGCAAATTACGGGGCGTGCAGTCAGATCCCATGATCGAAGCCCTGCCAAAGGCCTGCGCGATTGATGATCCGGGTTGCGAAGCCTGCCAATAAACACCCACCATTCATACTCAAACAAGGAATCCATCATGTTGAACTGGAATGAAACCGACGTAATCAAATCACCCCTGCATAACATTAATCTGGATGCGCAACCATCCTATGCAGCAAGCTCAGCGCAGGAAGAAGCGCATACGTTAACCGGCTTAGAAGGCATTGAAACCAACGCTGGTCGCGTGGATGTTTCTGCCAAGCGCATCATTAATGCCACCGCCGATGTGAACCAACTGTTGCCGATGAAATATACCTGGGCTTGGGAAAAGTACCTCGCCGGCTGCAACAACCACTGGATGCCCACGGAAGTATCCATGCAGGCAGATATCGCCCTTTGGAAAGGCCGTGAAGGCTTAACGCTCGATGAACGCGCCATGATTATGCGCAACTTAGGCTTTTTTGCGACCGCAGAAAGCCTGGTTGCCAACAACATCGTGCTGGCCATTTACAAACAAATTACCAACCCCGAATGCCGCCAGTACTTGTTGCGCCAAGCCTTTGAAGAAGCGGTTCATACCCACACGTTCCAATATATTGTTGAAAGCTTAGGTCTGGCCGAAGGCGAGCTCTTCAACATGTATCGAGAAGTGCCATCGATTACCGCAAAAGATGCCTGGGCATTGAAATACACCAAAAACCTCGCCGATGGGGATTTTGATACCAGCACAACTGAAGGTGCCCAAGATTTTATGCGGGATCTGGTCGCGTTTTATGTCGTATTTGAAGGCATGTGGTTCTACACCGGCTTTGCACAAATTTTATCTTTGGGCCGGCGCAATAAAATGACCGGCATCGCTGAACAATATCAATACATTATGCGCGATGAGTCCATTCACATGAACTTTGGCATTGATCTCATCAACCAGATCAAAATCGAAAACCCCCACTTATGGACAGAGCCTTTCAAGGCTGAAGTAAGCAGCATGTTGCGTGAGGCCGCAGAGCTTGAAGTCGCCTATGCACGCGATACGATGCCGCACGGTTTATTGGGCCTCAATGCAGAAATGTGTGCCGAATATCTACACTTCATCGCTAACCGCCGCTGCAACCAAATCGGTTTGGCTGAATTGTTTCCCGGCGCCGGCAACCCCTTCCCTTGGATGAGTGAAGTGATTGACCTGAAAAAAGAAAAAAACTTCTTTGAAACCCGTGTAACCGATTACCAAACCGGCGGCGCGTTAAGTTGGTAATGGTTTTTTAAGCGGCTGAGCCTCGTGCTAGAGGTGACATTTAGCGCGCCGCAAAGTAACTATTTTATCTAAGGCGCCTTTATTCATCGAAAAACAAATTTCGATTGATGAAGGCGTTTTTTTATGCAAAAAAATCTAAAACTGGGTCGATCTGGATTCAAAAGGCTCGCCCTAACAGCCGGTGCGCGGCCTGATTTCAATTCGGCGGCTTATTTTTCAACACTAGCGCCTTAAACCTTGATGGCAACGAACAAGGTTTGGAGCCTCGATGGCTGAATACGGTGGCAGGAATCCACTGCGGATGCGCCGCTTTTTGACGTTCGGCCAGATAGCCATGAAAAGGGTGAAGCTTGGTCGCCTTGCGCCGAGTGCGCTGATAGCGCGGCGGGGTATCTCCCGTTAAATGGTGGCGTACGGTATTCACCGCACAGCCCACCTCATCTGCAATTTTACGCAAACTCAGCCCGTGTTTTCTTAATACTTGAATAGTCATAGACACCTCTTTTGTCATAGACACCTCTTTTGTCACCATGGCCGAGATTCCAAAATCCCACCATTGTCGCAAGCTCGGTGTATCAGTTTTCAGTCGGCGGGCTGTATCAATTTACAATCGGCGCTGACACGGGTCGAGTCGGGCGGCAAGCCCTGGGCAATCAATGTCAACGATAATTACATCTTACCAAGGCAACCCCAAAACAAAGCCGAGGCCAATCGGCTGATTGGGCTGGGCTACAACATTGATATGGGCGTGATGCAGATCAACGTGAAAAATTTGGGGATGCTCAAATTAAGCATTGACGAGGTATTCTACCCCTGCGGAGCATGTCACTAAAGTTGTCGCCACAACGATACGTTCAAGCGACTTTTTGGGTGATCTTGGTCTCCTTGGTTTTCGGGGTATCCGGATTCAGGTG
>NCFS01000053.1 GCA_002281295.1 Halothiobacillus sp. 35-54-62
GACTGGAAGGCCGCATTGAATCGGTTTACTATCCAATTCGAGGACAGGATGCCTCAGCATTAACCTAAACCCGTTTACACAAAATTCGGGACACCCCCCATTCAAGCCGACGTCGCTCCGCGACGCGGCTTAATTCAAACGTTAGAAGAAACTCACATGACCCCGTTGCGAAGGATCAAGAAAAGAAACTCAGCGATCAAACGAATCGCTGAACTAGATCAGCACGCCGAAACGTGTGTAGTTATTCATTACTCGTGCGAGTCCTTCTATGACAAAACAGATGGAAAAACACCACGAGTTACCTCTATTGCTGTTCGGAATTTAGCGTCCGGTCAAACTGAGTCTTTCTCCATTCATAAGATTGCGGAACAGAGAAAGGTTGATTTCGCCAACATCGAGCAAAACTACGACGCCCTTGAAAAGGAAATGCTCGATGAATTCTATGGGCATTTGTCAAAAACAAAACACTGCACATGGATTCACTGGAATATGCGAGACATTAACTATGGCTTCCCCGCAATTGAGCATAGATACAAAGTGCTTGGTGGAGTTCCAGTCGAGTTACCCGAAGAGCGAAAGTTTGACTTGGCGCGCGCCCTGATTGACGTTTTTGGGGTGAAGTACATAAGCCATCCAAGACTGGAAAATCTGGTAAACCTTAACAAAATGACCGCAAAAGATTTTTTGGTTGGCAAGGCGGAGGCGGATGCATTTACAAACAAGGAATTCGTAAAGCTACATCAATCAACGCTCCGCAAAGCAGACATCATGGCCAACATTTTCGAGCGACTTTCTGATGGGAGTATAAAAACAAATGCAAAGTGGAAGGATATATATGGCTTGTCTATGGAGTCTGTTGTTGGCTACATTAAGCAGCATTGGATTATTTCCGCGCTTAGTACTATTTCCGTCATCATTGGCTTCGTCGCGAAGCTGCAAGGCTTCTTCTAACAATTCAATCAACCGGACGCACTAAAGCGCGCCGGTTATTTCAAACGTTGGGCGCCTTGCGAAATCAGATGAATCTCATCCTTGAGCGAACCGATGCCGTACCGTTCTTCACTGAGATGCACTCGGTTTTCAATCTGGGTATTTTCCTTGCTTGCCTTGGCCTCGTAGCGGTAACAGGTCTCACTGATGCCAAATGCCGCGCAGACCAACCGGACACTGAGCCCTTGCTCTGCTACCACTCGTTTGGCCATCTCCCGTCGTGAAGATGGCCTTACCACTTTCCCTCAAGAGCCTCCCTGCGAATCTCGGACATAATCCGCTCCTCGGCATACATCTTTTTCAGCCGGCGGTTTTCCTCTTCCAGTTCCTTGAGCCGTGCCATCAAGGAGGCATCCATGCCGCCAAACTTGGAACGCCATTTATAAAAGGTGGCACTGCTCATGCCGTGTTCCCGGCACAGAGCCGGCACGGGCGTGCCAGCCTCGGTCTGCTTGAGGATGCTCAATATCTGACTATCGGTATATCGTGAATTTTTCATCGGAAATCTCCTGCGTTTACGTTACGAGATGTCCACTTATGAATACCGCTATTTCTAGGGGGGATTACCGTCCCTAGGTGGTCCATTGGCCGGAAACTGCCTAACGCTCAGTCTATCCCATTGACCGCAACCAGCCCCAAGCAGTTATAGCCACCACAGACGCAGCTCCAATCAATTGGAAGTTGCATAGAGTTTGCACCCGAGAGGCCGCGTTGGCACTACCGGGCTCTAAGATTTCAAGGCTCTTTTGAGGCGGCTTTGATATTGGGGTACAACCCGATAAACGACTCATTAAGCCGCAGGCAGAGAGCGGAGCGTTTCATAGAGCCCCGAATTGTTGAGAAGAATGTCTTTCAGCCCGCCTTGAACGCTGGATGAATTCAATGCCTGTGTGCTCATCAACGTGTGGGCATCGAGTGCGCCCATAATGGCGTTCAACAGCTCGGTTTTAAGGTCAGGGGAATTGGCGAACTGTTCCTTGGTGTTATTCGCCGCCTGTTGGCGCAGCGTTGCTGATTCCAGCAGCTTGCCTTTGATGACGTTGTTCACGTAAACCAGTTTGTCTTGATCGGTGAGTTCGCCTGCAAACAGGTCGTTCACTTTTTTGATAATTTCAGCCAGATAGGCTTTTTCTTTTTCCTGCACACTGCCGCTGCCCGCCTCGGTGATGGGGTCGAGCTTGTGCGCATCCCCCTCGTTGAGCCGCATGGGTTTTTTGCCGAGGTTTTTGAGGTCATGATGGGTCAGAATCACCTTCGAGAGGTCAATACCTTCGCGTTCCCGGCCAAATTCCAGTAGCGGCAACAGGCGTTTGTAGAAAATGGCACGCATTTCGATGGCGGTGTTGCCGTAATCGAAGATTTGCGACAGGAAGGTATACAACCGCAGGAACGCGCCCATGTCGCTCTTGAACAGAATCAGCGTATTCAGCTCATCCTGTGCGGCTGCAATCGCCTTGTCGTCTTTTGCCTCCTGCGCCGCTTTAAGTGCGGTTTGAGCAGATTTGTAGCGTTTTATGACGCGATCACGCACCGGCTCTAACGCCGCAATCAGCTCGCTCTGCTTGGCGTTCGGGTTAAGTTCGACCGCCGCCACCCGCTCCACTTCAAAATCATCATACAGCCCAGCGGCATCCAGCTTGGCGCGCAGGTTAAAGACCAGATTCGGATCGGTGGTGGCGCTGAGTTCCGCCGTGGTGTGATACGTCTTGAAGGCGGCCAACACCTCCTCGGTATCGTTCACAAAATCCAGCACATAGGTGGTGTCTTTGCCGGGATAGGCGCGGTTCAAGCGCGATAAAGTTTGCACGGCCTGAATACCGGCCAGCCGTTTGTCTACATACATGCCGCAGAGCAGCGGTTGATCAAAGCCCGTCTGGAATTTATTGGCCACCAGCAGAATTTGATACTCGTCACCTTTGAAGGCTTCGCGAATGTCGCGACCTTTCAGATTAGGATTCAGCGCGGGACTGTTTTCGGTGAAGCCATCCGGGCCGGATTCCTTATCGCTCACCTCGCCCGAGAAGGCGACCAGCGTGCCGATTTTGTAACCGTGTTCCTTGATGTATTTTTCGATCGCCAGTTGCCAGCGCACGGCTTCCAGCCGACTGGCGACCACCACCATGGCTTTGGCCTTGCCATCGAGCAAGGGTGACACGAATTTGCGGAAGTGTTCCACCACCACTTCCACTTTTTGGGCGATGTTGTAGGGGTGCAGCCGCACCCAGCCCATGATGCCTTTGAGTGCCGCGCTGCGATCTACCGCTTTGTCGTCATATTCTTTGCCTTCGTGCGCCAGCTTGAACGCCAATTTGTAGGACGTGTAGTTTTGCAGCACATCCAGAATGAATTGCTCCTCGATGGCCTGACGCATGGAATAGACATGGAACGGAGCCGGCACATTATCCGGTGCCGGTTTGCGCGCGGGGTCGGGCCGCGTGCCGAACAGCTCCATCGTCTTGTTCTTGGGGGTGGCCGTAAACGCCACAAAGGTAATGCCGCCTTCATCTGCCCGCGTCGCCATCTGTGCCGCGAGAATATCTTCAGTGCTGATTTCGCCGCCATCGTTCAACTCGGCAAGCTCCTCAGCACTTAGCACCGCTTTGAGTTTGCTGGCCGCTTCGCCGGTTTGTGAACTGTGGGCTTCATCGGCAATCACGGCAAAGTGTTTGCCCTGCGTGGCGGCCAGTTGGCGCACCGCGTCCAGCGCAAAGGGGAAAGTCTGAATCGTGCAGACCACAATCTTTTTATCGCCCGATAGCGCCTCGGCCAGCTTGCCGCTTTTGCTGCCGTCCTTGTTGGTAATCGTCGCGACCACACCGCTGGTGCGCTGAAAATTGAACAACGCCTCTTGCAGCTGCGCGTCGATCACATTGCGGTCGGATACGACCAGCACGGTATCGAACACCTTCTTATTCTTGGCATCGTGCAGTTCGGCGAGAAAGTGCGCCGTCCAGGCAATGGAATTGGTTTTGCCCGACCCGGCGGAATGTTGAATCAGGTATTTACCGCCCGCCCCATCGTGCAAAATGGCGGCTTGCAGCTTGCGCGTCACATCCAGCTGATGAAAACGCGGGAAGATGATCTTCTCGATTTTCTTTTTCGAATCGCGCTGAGCAATGAGGTACCGGCCAAGGATTTCCAACCAGCTCTCCCGCGCCCACACCTGTTCCCACAGATACGCGGTGCGGTGGCCGCCCGAAAACTTCCCCTCTTCCCCTGGGAGAGGGGTCAGGGGTGAGGGTGGATTGCCTGCCGCGCCATCATTGCCTAAGTTGAACGGCAAAAACAGCGTAGCCGCGCCCGCGAGCTTGGTCACCATCTGCACTTCACTGTTGCTTACCGCAAAATGCACCAACGCGCCGTTGGGAAACGACAGCAGCGGCTCGGCGGCCTGCCCCTTGGCCTTGGGGTTGCGGTCAAAGCGATATTGATCGACCGCATCGCCGATGCTCTGGGTAAAATCGGTTTTCAGCTCCGCCGTAGCCACCGGTAGGCCGTTAAGAAACAGCACCACATCCAAACTGTTTTCGTTATGCAGCGAATAACGCACCTGCCGCACCACCCGCAGCCGGTTGGCGGCATAACGGGCGAGAATATCGGCATTAATCGCCAATGCGGGCTTGAACTGCGCCAGCATCAACGGCGTTTTAAGCCCAAGAAGCTCGATACCGTGACGCAACACATCCAGCGTGCCGCGTTGGTCGAGCTGATCGCGCAGGCGGTTCAGCAGCGTTTCACCCGCCTGCGAGCCGTGATTTTTGGTCAGCGTTTCCCAAGCTTTGGGCTGGGTTTCCTGCACCCAGGCCAACACATCCGCCGGAAACAGCGCCCGCGACCGATCGTAGCCCGCCGCGTCGCCCTCGGCGTACAGCCAGCCGTGTTCGGCCAAGTATTGACAAATCTCGATCTCGAAGCGGATTTCTTTGTGGATGCTCATGGCTTTAGCGTCAGGTGAACCACCAATTCGGAGTATTGGTGCAACACGCCATCGGTAGTGAGTAAATAGGCGGGTAACGATTGCGCCTGAGCAACCAGCAAGCGATCAAACGGATCACGGTGATACCAAGGCAAACTCACTAACGGATAACAATGCTTGCTTGTGACCGGCAACTCGGTAAAGCCCGTATCCAGCGCTATTCGATGAATATCCTGCGGTGAAAAATCAAAATCCGCCCGATTCAACGAACGCTTGATCGCCACTTCCCAAATGCTCGCCGCACTGAAATACACCGTATTGGACGCGTCCGTTAAACCGGCCACAATCTCAGGCGGCAAACGTTCAGGGGCGAGCAATGCCGCCAACAACACGTTGGTATCCAGCAAATAAACATGCGCATTCATGGCCTTATTTATGCCTTTTGCTCAAACATATCCACGATTTCGCCCGCGTTCATGCGATCAAATTGCTCGGGAAAGGTAAAGCTTTCCTTACCTAGCCCCAACGTGCGTGGCGTGCGCTCCTTGCTGGCCAACGCCACCAAGCGCGCCACCGGCTTGCCTGCGCGTGCGATAACAATCTCCTCACCCGCCTCGGCCTGATCGACAAAACGCGAGAATTGCGTCTTGGCTTCATGGATGTTGACAGTTTGCATGGCGCACCTCGCTTAAATTAAGTGGACTAACGTTAGTCTTGGACGTGTCATTAAACAAGAAGCTGCGCTCCGCGTCCATATATCGCCAACGCGGGCTTGAACTGCGCCAACGTCAACGGCGCTTGAAGCCCCAGCAGCTCGATACCATGGCGCAACACATCATCCTGCACCGCCTCGGTCAGAGTCTGAATATCACAAATTTTCATTGAGGGCCGCGGGCTTTGAGTTCCGCCAAGGAAACAAAGGTCGCCTGTCCAGCGGCGATCTTTTCTCGGCGCGCCTGCACGATCTCCTCATGCCACACTGGCGAGGCAGGCTCATGCGCCGCATGCGTGAGGGCATCCCAAAGGGCTTTCATGGTTTGCAATTGTTCTTGCGTCGTCATCTTTTCAATATCGATCGTGTTCATCGTGACTCCTGATCGGGGCTGGCTTAAACAAGGGCGCACACGTCGAGCGTACACCAGAGCGGCGCGGGGCTCACAGAACAGCCTGAACGACAAACCGGGCCGCAAATGAACCACCGCCGCATCATCACGCGGCTCGCACATCGATCTGGCCGGTCACGGCGGCGGAAATCAGCGCGGTGCGGCGTTCTTGCAGCAGGTCGATGGCGCGCTGGGCTTCGGTGGTGAGGGTGTCGAATTTGGCAAGTTCACGATCAAGCGCGGTGACTATTTCGCATTGCTCTTTGAACGGCGGTACAGCGATAGTGAGTTCAAGGATCGCCGATTGGGGAATATTGACCATCGAAGCACTGGCACCCGTCGCCCCGAGTTCGATCTGTCCTCGGACGGCGGTTGATCCCAAGTAGTGGCACGCGAATACCGACGAGCAGCGATCTGAATTGAAGCGAAGGCGATACAGCTTGTCGCAAAGCATTAGCCTCGGGTAGTTCTGCTCTGCTACGGCGGCGCTGCCAACAAGTTCGCGAGTATTCGCTCGCGAAACCAGCAAATCGCCTCTGACGATTCCCAATGCCGGTATAGGCTCCAATTCGACTGGCAAGACCTTGTTTTCGGATGGCCTGAATATGCCGCCATTCACGCAGCCGACTTTTAGGACGCCCCACTCAGCCTCGGTTTCAGCTGGGTAACCTTCGCATTGCGGGCTCCATCCCTGTTCAATGGAGCGTGTGAGGTATTTAAACTTCTGCACTTCCCAATGCGCCGGCACGTCCCCCAGCCATTCGATGCCGGAAGGCTTCATGGGGGCGGCGGGGTTCATGCCTTGGGTGACGGCGTGGGAGATGACGGCCTGGCGTTTTTCTTTCAGCAACACCATCAGCCGCCGCTGCTCGGCCACCAGTGCATCAATCTTCGCCGTCTCGCGGTCGAGGAAGGCGGCGATTTGGGTTTGCTCGGAGATTGACGGACTAGCAACCCGCAGTGACCGCAAGATGTCTTGACTTATGTTTGGCTGGCCGCCGCCAGTCGCAAGGCTAATAATTTGCTGACGCAAACCGAGAAACCAATAGAACATGAATTTTGAGGCAATTTCAGATTTGCCAGCGAATACGCAACAAGCTTGGTTCACCGTTGCGGCGAAATTTAGCATTGCGAGCTTTCCAATAGTCGCGCCGTACATTGCGATCATCAGTGATCCTGCCGGATAGGTTTTAAGCGAAGAATGGTCGGCAATCGCCAAAGCGGTGATTCGCTTCTCGCACTCATCAAGTTCCCCATCATTCAAATCCCCAGTATTGACCCAAGGTATGTCACCGCCGTCGTAGTACTTACGATTTTCAGTCTTAGGCGTTGTGCCGCTCCCGATTTGGGTAAAGGCGTGCGAGAGCTTCCATACCTCCCAATGCCCCGGCACATCCCCCAGCCATTCCACGCCGCTGTCTTTGTATTCGGGATAACGCGGGAAGCTCATGGCTGCGCCTCCGGAGCCAGATCGTGTGCAAATTCAGCTTCAATTTCTTCGATGCTGGGCAAACTGGTGTCCAAGGGTGTTGGCAGGGCGCGGACGAGTTGGTATTCAGCCACGCCTATGGGTTTGTCGATACCCGAAAGGGCGTATTCCGCGACCAGCCGGTTTTGGGTGCGGCATAGCAGCAGGCCGATGGTGGGTTTGTCGTCGTCGGCCTTGATCTGGGCATCCACGGCACTGAGGTAAAAGCTCAATTGACCCACATGCTCCGGCTTGAAAGCATGGGCTTTGAGCTCGACCACCACATAGCATTTCAGCCGGGTGTGATAAAAAAGCAGGTCGATGAAGAATTCGTCTCCGGCGACTTCAAGCCGAAATTGGCGCCCGACAAAAGCAAACCCTGCACCCAACTCCAGCAAAAATCGGGTGATGTGGCGAATCAGAGCGTTTTCGATGTCCCGTTCATGGGCTTCGTCGCCCAAGCCAAGAAAATCGAAGTGATAGGGATCTTTGAGTATCTGTGTGGCCAGACCAGCGTGGGGGGGGATGAGCCGTTGCTCAAAGTTGGTGACGGCCGCGCCTTGCCGCAGGTGTAACTGGTTTTTGATCTGAATGGCGAGGGTGTCTCGCGGCCAGGATTGTTCTAGGGCTGCGCGGGCATACCAATCGCGCAAAGCCGGGTCTGTCAGCTTGGTGATGAGGGTGACGATGTGGAACCAGGGAAATTGGGCAGCAGACTGCTGCCCAATTTGGACATCGGGGCACTCTTGGGCGAAGTGCTTCATGTACTTGAGGTTGCGGGCGGAATACCCCTTCGTGTCCGGAAAGGCCGCCTGAAGGTCGGCCGCAAGCCGCTCGATGACCTTAGCTCCCCAGCCTTGTTGACGCTGGCGTTCTAGGATGTCTCGCCCGATGTCGTGATAGAGCCGAATCTGCTCATCATTGGCAGCCAGCAGCGCGCGCTGACGCGCACCCCGGATACGTTGCTTAAGACCGTCCAGCCATTGGGCGTAATCAGGCGGAAGGCTAAGGAGGGTCTTGTTCATGCCGTCAGCCCGCCAATCAGGCTCAAAATCCGGTCGGTAACGCCTTTCAGCTCGGCATCAATCTCGGCCAGCGGGCGCGGTGGCTTGAACACGTAAAAATGCCGGTTAAACGGAATTTCGTAGCCGACTTTGGTTTTGTCGGGGTCGATCCACGCATCCGGCGCGTGGGGCAAGACTTCGCGTTTGAAGTAGGTGTTTATGTCTTCACTCAAGGGCACATTTTCGGTATCGCGCAGGGCGGAATCCGGCACGGGCTTGCCTTTGGCTTTGCCCTTGGTGGCGAGCACGATATTGCCGGCTTCGTCGCGGCTGGGGCGTTCGACGGTGATGGTGCGGTAGCCGAAATCTTCATTCTTGAAAATGCGGCTAATCGGCACGCCGTCGCGGGTGGCTTCTGCAAACTGGCCGAACAGGCGGGTGATGTCGTCGATGTGTTCCGGGCTGAGTTCTTTGCGCTTGCTGCCGAGGCTTTTGCGCATTTTTTGCCAGAAGCTGCTGGCATCAATGAGCTGTACTTTGCCTTTGCGCGCGGCGGGCTTGCGGTTGCTGACTATCCAGACATAGGTGCTGATGCCGGTGTTGTAGAACATGTCGGTGGGCAGGCCGATGATGGCTTCGATTAGATCGTTTTCCAGCATATAGCGGCGAATCTCGCTTTCGCCCGAGCCCGCGCCGCCGGTGAACAGCGGCGAGCCGTTGAGCACGATGCCAAAGCGGCTGCCGCCATCCACGGCGGGGCGCATTTTGGCAACAAGGTGCAGCAGAAATAAGAGCGAGCCGTCGCTCACACGCGGCAGGCCGGGGCCGAAACGGCCATTGAAGCCCATTTGTTCGGCTTCTTTGCGGATGTCTTTTTCGATTTTCTTCCATTCCACGCCGAACGGTGGGTTAGAGAGCATGTAGTCAAAATGTTTGCCGTGCAGGCCATCGGTAGACAGGGTGTTGCCGAAGATGATGTTGGCGATGTCTTGCCCTTTGATGAGCATGTCGGCCTTGCAGATGGCATAGGATTCGGGGTTGAGCTCCTGCCCATACATGACCAGCCGGGCATCGGGGTTGAGGCTGGATAAATGTTCTTCGGCCACACTCAACATGCCGCCGGTGCCGGCAGTGGGGTCGTAGAGTGAGCGCACCACGCCGGGTTTGGTGAGGGCTTCGTCATCTTCGATGAAGAGCAAATTCACCATCAGCCGAATGACTTCGCGCGGGGTGAAGTGTTCGCCGGCGGTTTCATTCGAGAGTTCGGCGAATTTGCGGATCAGTTCTTCAAACACCGAGCCCATTTCGTCATTGCTGACGGCATCGGGGTGCAGGTCGATGTTGGCGAATTTCTCGGTGACAAGGTAGAGCAAGCCGGACTTGGCCAGCTTGTCGATTTGGGTGTGAAACTCGAAGCGCTCGAAAATATCCCGCACTTCGGGTGAGAACGCCTGCAAGTAGGCAAGCAGGTTTTCGCCTAGGTGATCCTGATCGCCCATGAGCTTTTTCAGATCGAGCAGGGATGTGTTGAAGAAAAGCTGTTGGGATGCCCGCCGCAAGAACGGCTCCGGATTGATCCCCGCCTTCTCCCGCAGGGCCAGTTCGGCTAAAACGGCAGGCTTGGTGGCTTCCAGTACACAATCAAGACGACGCAAAACGGTAAACGGGAGAATGACCTTGCCATATTCCGATTGCTTGTAGTCACCACGAAGAAGATCAGCCACGGACCAGATGAAAGAGGAAAGATTGGGGTTGGACATAGTGAGAACGTAATTACCGGGTGATGAGCGATTCAATAGGCAGGCGATTTTTAATCGCCTAGAGTATCTTTGACACAGGCACTTTAGGCAATGTGGGGTTTGATTTCGTTCAGACTGCTCTGGGGATCGGCTCTGGGGATACGCACTTTAGCGACTCACTCTCGCATGAGACTGAGCACGCGCCATTGCGACTTTATCACGAGCTGCCCGTAGTGTTAAACAAGCCCCTGCCGATGCAACCAAATCAGCGCGCCGATCAACAATGCGGCCATGACCAGGGCGGTGACTCCTGCTGTTATCAAGGCAATGTTGACCTTCCCCCGAAACTTCGTCTTCCAAGGATGACGTATTATTGACGTTAACTTGGGGAGAAGTGAAGATGAAGAAGCTACCAAAGCAGGAGTACACCGCCGAATTCAAAGCGCTGGCGGTCAAGCGAGTCAAAGACGGTCTGACAGTAAGCGCGGCCGCCCGTGAACTGGGGTTGA
>NCFS01000144.1 GCA_002281295.1 Halothiobacillus sp. 35-54-62
AATGGCACTACGCTTTTTCATCCCAGTCGGCTCCGCAAACAATCACATGGGAGAATTTTACCCAAAATTGCATGACTGAGGTTTTTCGAGGTGCCCTAATAATCATGACGTCATTTAACCCAAATTTATTCCCTATTGGTTTCATAAAATTCAAATTACCCCATTAATTTATCCAATGGAATAAATTAAAAAAATAAGCCGTCACCCTCATAGCACCGAAATATAACGGGGCGAACAGACTTATTTAAAACCAGAGGATATGACATGACGCACAATAAAAAGCGCGCGGTAATGGCCGCTTTAATGCTGGCACTGATGGGTGCCGCTCCTGCTCTTATGGCAAACCCAGCCGCAGAACCTGTTTCTCAGGCCGTGCAAGATAAGCCCTTCGCGGTGGCGCGCGTGGCCTTGCAAATCAGCGATGGGGGTGGTGATAAACAACAATTGCTGCTGAATGTGGCCAGTAATTTGCTCAAATTTTATGGCGCCGATAAGGTGGATATTGAAGTGGTGGCCTTTGGGCCTGGCTTGCGGTTATTGTTTAAAAACAATGCACTGGCAGATCAGGTTCAATCGTTATCTGCTGAGGGCGTGCGGTTTTCTGCTTGCGACAACACCTTGGCTGCAATGACCAAAATACTGGGGCATACGCCGGAATTATCCCCCGTGGCGCGTATTGTGCCCGCCGGGATTGTGCGGCTCGTTGAGCTGAATAAAGCCGGTTATTTTGTTTCTCGCCCTTAAAAATTAAATTAATCGCCAAAGGAATACCGCCATGAGTGCCACCAAAAAAACCTTATTAAAACAATTCATCCGTATGGGGATCGCCAGCAGTACTTTATTAGCATGTTCTAATATTTTCGCTGCCAACTGGATTATGTTGCAAGGCACCGAGCCGCCCGGCATTACCCCGCCCATCAAAATGTTCGGGTTTATTCAGCCCACCTATCAAAAAGATTTTAGTGAGGCGTTTTTGGGTAAATATTCCTCGCCTAAATTAATTGGTCCTAATCTCGATAGCCAATCGGCGTTTAATATTTTGCGGGCGCGAATCGGTGTGCGCGGTGCCCCATTTATGCTGGATGATCGGGTGAATTACTTTGTTATGGCGGAGTTTGGCAATAACTCCATCACCAATGGGGGGCGGTACGGTAGCTATCGGCCGTATTTAACCGATGCCAGCGTGACGCTAAACTACATTAAAGGGGCGCGGGTGCGGTTGGGCTTGTTTAAATACCCCGGCGCAGAAGAAGGTTTACAGGGCATTAAAACCCTCAATTACATCAACTACACCAATGTGACCAATCAGTTATTGCTGGAGCGCTACCCCGCCGCAACCGATAAAAATATCTTGCCCCAACCGACCCCTAATGCGGATTTGAATGGGTTTTCAAACCCCAGTAGCGGCTTTCGCGACTCGGGCGTGCAGGTATTTGATGCATTTGATTTTGGCCAATGGGAACACACCTATGCCGTGATGCTCGGCAGTGGCCAAGGCGAGCAATTGGGGGGGAGCACCAGCCGCCCTGATGTGTATCTGTATTGGTCCTCGGCGTATTTGTTCGATGCCAAAAACAAAGGGCCGATGAGCCCGAGCGTTAAGCTCTTTTCTTGGCTGCAAGACGGCAAGCGCTATAACGCCTATAACACCACCCAAGCGCAAGACCGCAAGCGCTATGGCGCAGGGGTCACCTATTTGAAGCTGCCGTTTCGGGTGACGGCGGAATACATGGGCGGCAAAGGGATGATTTACCAAGGCGCCAACAATCCGCAAACGCTCTTTAACAATAACAAAGCGCAGGGCGGTTATGTGGA
>NCFS01000054.1:0-3962 GCA_002281295.1 Halothiobacillus sp. 35-54-62
CCATTTTTTGGCGCCATTTGGCTGCCCGGCCAATGGGTGTGGCGCGATCGCTGGGTTTGGCATCGCGGCCAATGGGGAGGCCGCCCGGCCGCCCCGCGCTATTACCAAGGCCCCGGCTGGGGTTATGCCCCACCGCCACGGTATCCCGGCTATGGTTATGGCTACGGGCGCGGCGATGATCGTTGGCGTCATCATGATCACGATGATCGCCGGGGTGATGACCGAGGGCAGCGTCGCGGGCATGATGATTAAATAAATTGAAAGAAAAACCCCGCACCAGGCTTGACCCTTGGTGCGGGGGTTTTTTGTTTTTATGAGATCAAACAGGCGTGGCGCCCAACTCGCGCCTTTTCAGACTAAACTTCACAGGTATTGTCAATCGGCATCGTCAATCGGCAACGTCAATAAGCACTGAAATGAAACGCCGCTTGTTAAATTGGGTCTGATCGGTTCGGCCAACACTGAGCAACAATGGCATTCATTATGAGGACTTTTTTTTGAGACTTAAGCGCCCGCCCAAGAGCCCGCCCCCGGTCGCTTTAGGCCCAAAAAATCTGCTATTAAAGCCGCTATCAAAGCCGTTATTATGGCCTCAATTAAGGGCTCGGGCAGTTTTGATCCTCGTGGCTTTACTGGCAGTTCAAACCGCCCAGGCCAGTTTTTTCACCGATCCCTTGGACGTTAATGCAGGCACCCCGGCCAAACCTGGCGTAGCGGCAGCGCAGCCTCGCGATTTTGCGGTTATTCCTCGCCCAAAAAAAGAGCCAACCTCCTTACCCCAAGGCCAACAGGCCTACACGCTTGCCGAGCTTTCTGCCCTAGCCTTGCAAAATAACCCGCAAACCCGCGTGGCTTGGGCGGGGTTGCAAGCCCAAGCGGCAGCGGTCGGCATGGCGCAATCCGCTTGGCTACCCAAAATTAATTTAAGTGTATCAGCGCAACAAGCCCAAATCACAAGTTCCTCAGGCTATGCCATTCCGGTGCAAAAAACCGTATCGCCCAATGTAAGCCTATCGTGGGTACTGTGGGATTTTGGCCAGCGCGATGCCAGCATCAACGCCGCCCGAGCCGCCCAAATTGCCGCCCGATTCGCCAATGACCAAGCCATTCAAACCGTGTTAGCCGCCGTCGCGAATGCGTATTACCAATCGCTGGCTGATCGGGTGCTGATTTTAGTTAATACGCAATCGGTTAAAACGGCGCAAAGTGCCTTAGATTCCGCCCAAGCGCGCTACCGCGCAGGGCAAGCCACCATCAGCGATTTATATCAAGCGCGCGCCGCTTTGGCGCGGGCTCAGGGCACGCTGGCCACCGCCGAGCAAACGCGCCGGCAAAACGAGGGCACGCTGGCCAGCAGCCTAGGCTTGCCGGTGAACACGCCAATTGTGCTGGCGCCGCTCGAAACCTTGGTGGTGCCGCAATTACAAACACAGGTTCAGGCGTTTTTGGATCAGGCCATTGCCCACAATCCCAATCTGCAAAATGCCCAAGCCCTCACCCAGCAAGCGCGCGCCACGCTCGATCAAACCGAGCGGGCTGACTTGCCAAGCATTTCACTCAATGCGAGCCAAGGGATTCGTTTTCAACAAGGCTTAGGCAACAGCCAAACCAATAGCATTGGCCTTACCTTAACGGTGCCCTTGTTTACGGGTTTTAATCAGCAGTATCAAACCGCCCAAGCCCGCGCCAAGCTTACTCAAGCTGAGGCGACCCGAGACAATACCTATCAAACCACCGAGCTTGCCGTATGGCAGGCCTATTATGCCTTTAGCGGCGCGGCCGCCGGCATGCCCAGCGCCCGGGCACAGGTTGAAAACGCAACCGAAGCCTTAAAAGCCCTGCAAGCGCAATATGCCGTGGGGTACACCACCATTCAAGATTTACTGACCGCGCAATCTACCCTCGCCACGGCACAAGTCACCTTGGCGCAAGATGCCTTAAATGCCTACATCGCCCTAGCAAAATTAGGCGCAGCGGTGGGGCAATTAGGCACGCCAGATTTTTCAGACACGAGCCTGCTCGACCCCACCCTGCAACCTGCGCCGCCGCCAATTCAATCGACAGGCGCAAAAACCGCCTCGTCGTTAAAAATATTGGCCGAACCGCCTGCTTTTTCAGCCCCTATTAATGTGCCTGTGGAATCTTCACGCCCATGATGACTCGATACCGAACACCCGCGCTTTTGCGCTTAAGTTTTATTGGCCTATTGCTTGGCTCACTGGTCGGCTCGCTGTGGGGCTGCCAAAACAATACCGCCCCGCAGGAAAAAGACGCGGCTAAAAACACCCAAAAAGACCCAAGCCAAACGCCAAAACCGGCGGGGCGCGCCGCCATGATGGGGATGATGGGACCTACCCAAGTTACGGTGGTTCAGCCCACCACCCGCACCGAGCCTATCACCATGACGGCTGCGGGCACGCTTTCAAGCCCGAATGCCGTCACCCTCACCCCGCAAGTGAGTGGCACGCTGCAATCGGTGCCCGTGCAATCGGGGCAAAAAGTGACCCAAGGCACGCTGTTATTTACGCTAGATGCCGAACCTTTTCGCACCGCGCTCAACGCCGCCGAGGCCAAGCTCGCGGGCGATCGCGCCCAAGCACACTATGCCGATCAGCAAGTCAAACAGCTCACACCCTTGGTGCAAAAAGAATACGTAACACGGCAATCTTATGATCAAGCCGTGGCAACCGCGATGGCCGCCAATGCGTTAATTGCCCAAGACCAAGCGGCGATTCAGACAGCAAAAATTAATCTTTCCTACACTCAAATCCGCGCGCCCATCTCAGGCCGACTCGGGCAAATCAGCCTGCAACCCGGCAACTTAGTGGTCGCCAACAGCACCGCGCTCACAACCTTGGTTTCTACCCAAAAATTATTGGTTAATTTCAGCCTACCGCAATCGGTATTGAACGAGTTACGCACCGAATGGCCAAGCCTGGGGCAACCCGTACCCGCCGGACAAACCGCCCCGCCCGCGCCACGGGTAGAGGTGCTCGATGAGCATGCCAAGCAAGTGCTGGGTGAAGGTTTTTTAAGTTTTATCGACAACAGCATTAGTGCCACGACCGGCACCATTCGGCTGCAAGGTTTGGTTGAAAACCCGCATGATGCCCTGTGGCCGGGCCAATTTGTTACCGCACGCCTAACCTTGGGCACAATTAAAAATGCGCAAATTATCCCGGCCGGCGCGGTGCAGCTAGGCGATCAGGGCGCTTATGTTTATATCTTAAAAGACAACAAGGCCGAGATGCACCCCGTAAGCCCCCTGCGCACGCAGGCAACCGAGGTGGCACTGGCTGCCGCCAGCTTGCCGCCAGATACGAAAATCATCTACCCCCTGCCCGCGCGCATTGCCCCCGGCATGGCCGTCTCGCCGGTATCAGCCCATGAAAACGGGGCGCCGGTTGAGCCCAAACCCGCCCACCCGAATGATGGCAAAAAGCACGAATCGCCCCCTGTAGCGCCTTTGGATAAATCCTCATGAGTTCGCTTGGCCAAAATCTCGCCGCGCCCTTTATCCAGCGGCCGGTCATGACCACAGTGCTATTTGTGGCCTTAATTATTTTTGGGGTATTTGCTTGGCGTGCTTTGCCGGTGGCCATGTTGCCCGATGTGTCATTTCCCACCGTAACCGTGACGGCCTCCTTGCCGGGTGCCAGTGCCGAGCTTATGGCAAGTGCCGTGGCATCCCCCATGGAGCAAGCATTTTCGGGGATTACGGGCTTGCTGTCGGTGAATTCTGTAAACAGCACTGGCACCAGCCGCATCACCCTGCAATTTGATTTGAACCGCGACATCAACGCCGCCACGCAAGACACGCAAGCGGCCGTCACCCAAGCGGCGCGGTTTTTCCCCAGCACCATGACCCAACAACCCACGGTGCGCCAACAAAACCCAACCGATAGCCCGATTGTATTTATTGGCTTATCGGCGCCGAACATGCCGCTGTATCAGCTCGATGC
>NCFS01000054.1:4008-14439 GCA_002281295.1 Halothiobacillus sp. 35-54-62
TACGCCGTTCGCTTGCTGCTGAACCCTTATGCCTTGCAAGCGCGTAATTTATCGCTATCGAGCTTGATGACATCCATCAACAGCAGCAACGCCAACTTACCCCAAGGCACCCTGCAAAGCCCCAGCCGTGCGTACACGCTGAATGTCGATGGCCAGCTCACCAACGCCAAGGCATTTAACAATTTAATTGTGGCTTATAACAACGGCGCCCCCATTGAGTTCAACCAAGTAGGCCAAGCGCAAGATGGCGTGCAACAAGATACCCGCGCCACGTGGATTAACAACGATCGCGGCATTATTTTGGCGATTGTGCGCCAACCCGACAGCAACACCGTGGCCATTGCCAAAGCCATTCGCGATGCCTTACCCAAACTCAACGCCAGCCTACCCGGCGGCGCGCACATGCGCATCATTTATGATAAATCCACCTATGTGCAAGATGCGGTCGATGAGGTTGAGTTCACCCTGATTCTTGCAAGCTTACTGGTAGCTGCGGTGATTTGGCTTTTCTTGGGCGAGTGGCGGCAAACGCTGGTGGCGGTGATTTCGATCCCCATTTCAATTTTAGGCACCTTCGCGGTGATGCACCTTTTGGGCTACAGCCTTAACATCCTCACCTTGCTCGCGCTCACGTTGGCGGTGGGTTTTGTGGTGGATGATGCCGTGGTCATGCTCGAAAACATTGCCCGACACCGTGAAATGGGCAAAAGCCCGATGCAAGCCGCCCTCATTGGTAGCCGCGAAATTGGCTTCACCATTTTATCGATGACCCTTTCGCTCGCCGCCGTGTTTTTACCGCTGATTTTAATGGGCGGCTTGCTCGGGCGATTATTTTTAGAGTTTGGCGCCACCATCGGGATTGTTATTTTAATGTCGGGGGTTGTGGCGCTCACGCTCACACCCATGATGCTCGCGCGCTTGCGGGCAACCAAACCCCGCACCGTCGGGGGCATTGCACTGGCGCACCGCCCCAATCTAATGAGCCGGCTTTTAAGCGTTATCACCCAAGGCTATGTGCGCTCTTTGCGCATGGCGCTGCGGTTTCGATGGCTGGTCTTGCTGCTCGCCTTAGGGTCGCTTGGTGGCGCGGTGTTTTTCTTTAATCATTTGGAAAAAGCGTTCATTCCCAACTCCGATACCGGCATGGTGATGGGCATGTTGAGTTACCCCGAAGGCATTAGTTTTGAGCAACTCAAAACCCAACAACAACTCATATCCAAAGCCATCCAAAAAAATCCGGCCGTGCTCACGGTCATGTCAAACGCCGGCCAAGGCGGCGCGGGCGGCGGCGGCAGCAATGTCGGCTTTATGATGATTCAACTCAAACCCGCGAGCGAGCGCGCTAAGCTCGGCACCATCGTGCAGGAGTTTCGCGGCACCATGCGCAAAATGAGCCAAGAGCTCGGCAGCACCCGCGCGTTTTTCATTGAACCCCCGGCGATTCAAATCGGCGCATTATCGAGTAATTCAAACTACCAATTTGTGCTGCAATCCACCGATCAAACCCTGCTCAATAAAGCCGCGCAAGATTTTTTACCGATTTTACGCAAAGTGCCCGGTGTCACCAGCGTCGATTCCAGCCTGCAAATTCGTAACCCGCAAATTAACGTGCGTATTTTGCGTGATCGGGCAGCCGCGTTGGGCGTTACCTCAAGTGCGTTAGAGCAAACCTTAAATCTCGCTTTTGGCGGCACACAAGTCAGCACCATTTATGGCGCAAGCGATCAGTACCAAGTCATCGCCCAGCTTGACCCCCGCTACCAAAACGATATTTCAGCGCTTGATGCCATATCTGTACCCGGTGCCAACAACACCCTGGTGCCCCTATCCGCCGTGGCGCAGTTTTCAACCGGGGTGGGGCTCTTATCCATCACCCATTACGGCCAGCTGCCATCCGTCACACTCTCGTTTGATCTTGAACCTGGCTACTCGCTCGATCAAGTAAGCCGCGCCATCACCCAAGTGGCCGAACAAGCCCTGCCGCAAAATGTGAGCGGCCAATTTGCCGGTGCCGCCCAAGCCTTTCAAGATTCCCTTAAAACTCTGCCCCTGTTACTCGGCGCCACCATCTTGGTGATTTACGTTATTTTGGCGATTTTGTACGAAAGTTTTATCCACCCCATCACCATTTTAACCGCCCTCCCCTTAGCCGGTTTTGGTGCCTTAGCCTCGCTCTATTTATTCCATCAGCCGCTAGATGTTTTCAGTTTTGTCGGCATCATCATGCTGGTGGGGTTGGTGAAGAAAAACGGCATTATCATGCTCGATTTTGCCATTCATCGCCGGCGTGAGGGGGAAAGCGCCATCGATGCCATTGTGGATGCCTGCGCCGTGCGCTTTCGCCCCATCACCATGACAACCTTGGCCGCCATTTTAGGCACCCTGCCCATTGCCATAGGCTTTGGCGCGCAGGCCGAGGCGCATCAAGCCCTGGGTATTGCCGTTGTGGGGGGCTTAGTTTTCTCGCAGCTTTTAACGCTGTATGTGACCCCCGCGTTTTACGTGGTAGCCGAGGGCTTTAGCCGAAAACCTCATCCCGCCCACCGGCCAACTGCGCACCTGAACACGGAGGAAACCTAACTAGCCCACCCGACACATTGGCGGGCTATATTTCTGGCTATATTTCTGGCTATTTTTTTTTGGCCAGGTAGGTTTGGCCGGATACTTTTGGCCTAGTATTTGCTTAAACTAAAGCGAACCTACGCCCCCCTATCTCTGGTGATAATCCCCCAATGCCTGCACCCAACCCAACCACTCAGCCCAGCCCCCCCCTGTTAGCTTATTGCCGAACCTGGGTGCTGGCACTCATCACAGCCATCGTTAGTTGGGCGAGTACCGGCCTTATCGTGGCCAAAGCGCAGGAACCCCCGGCTCAAACGCCCCAATTCCAAACCGCGCAATCGATAGAATTGGCCATTCAAACCTATTTAAAACAGCAAGTTGCCGTTGGCACGCAAAGCCAATTTCAAGTCACCCCGCTTGATCCGCGCTTGCAGCTTAAAATCTGCGATCAGCCCCTACAGGTGCAAACCAACCATTTAAGCGTGCCACAAGGCGGGCGTTTAACGGTACAGGTGGCCTGCCCGGGCGAAGCCCCTTGGCGGATATTTGTTCCCGTCAAAATTATGACGCCCGTGACCGTCCTAAGCTTGGCGCGCCCACTCGCCCCCGGCACGCAAATTACCGCTCAAGATTTAAGCACCCAAGTCGTGAACGCCAATAGTCAAACCAATGCCTATGTAACCGAGCCCGCCGATGCCATTGGGCAAGTTGTAACGCGCCCCATGCAGGCCGGGCAAATTTTAACGCGGCAAGATCTCAATGCCGCCCAAATCATCAAGCGCGGCGACCGTGTCACACTCATTGCCGGCGGTGATGGAGTTAGTGTATCTGCCGAGGGCATCGCGCAAGGGTCTGCGGGGGTAGGTCAGCGGTTGATCGTTAAAAACAGCCGATCCGGCGCCCAAGTAGAAGGCATCGCGCGGGATGCGCATACGGTTGTTATCCCATAATTTTTTACGATTTTTGCGTTAAAGTTTGCCCCATCTTGGCCGATAACTGTGGCAAACCTGAATTTTAAGGCGGCAGGTTAAAGGGATTTATACAAAGCACCCATAAGCCCGCCCATACTATAGTGAGAACAGCATGAGCATAATTAACGGATATAACGGCAAAAATGGGTACAGCAACCCCGCTATTGATAACCGAGCCGCAGGCAAACCCAGCACCCCCGCTGGCGCGGCAGAATCCGCCCCGGAGTCTTCCGCTGAAGCGGCAGCAGTCAATTTATCGCCGGGTGCCACCGCCCTGCACAAGCTGACCCAATCGCTTGCCAGCACACCGGCTTTTGATCAGGCTAAGGTTGATCGAATCAAATCTTTGATCGCCGATGGACAATATGCGGTAGACCCTACCAAAATTGCGGCTAAATTTTTAAGCATTGAAGCCTAACCAAAGCCTGCGCCCTGAAAGCCGCGCACCGTTCAGGATCATCGTTCAGGATCATCGTTCAGGATCATCTTTAAAGGCACCTACGCGACCATGACCACGCCAACCCAAACCATGCTCGACGCGCTAACCCACGCGGTAACCGAGCTTGCCGCCGCCCACCGTGCCTTGGCGCAGTTACTGGCGCAGCCTGAATCGGGCCAAACCCTAGATGACACCATCACACGCATCCGCCAAGGCAATGCCGATCTTGACCTGGCAGAACAGCAGCGCCAAGCATGGTTGGCCACGCAGCCCGATTCACCCCTAATGCCGCAGGCTTTAACGGCCGCCGAGCGGTTAGATAACCACAGCTATCTTGCCCCGTGGCAACAGCTGCAACCCCAAATTGAATCGTTAAGCCGCCTTATGCAGCAACACCAGCTGATTCTTGGGCGGCTCGGGGTTTTAATTCAAGAGCGGGTGAATCTTTTAACCCATCCCAGCGAAACTTTAGATACCCGCGTTTATGCTGCCAGCGGAAAAACAGAGCAGGCCACCGATCGCCGCCGCTCACTGGGTGATGCCTAACAACCGCCCTGCGCATGAGTGCGCGTGGGTCATCACCTAGTTAGGCGCGTGGTTCAGCCATGTGCAGGGCGACTTTCTCGGCGCGGTGCCACAACATAAATCGGCTTTCACCGGCGCAGCCTTCGCGCAATATCACCCAACCCGGAAAATCAATCGGCGCACCCCGCGCGCTGCACTCCACATAAATCCGTGCATCGGCGGCTAACCAAGCCGCCTCAGTCAATATCAAAAGCGCCTGATTGAGTAGCTCGGGTTCGGCAAAGGGCGGGTCTAAAAAGACCAGATCCATCGGGGGGTGACCCGCCAAAAGCGTGGGCGCTTGCCGCAGCCACGTTAAGGCATCCGTCGGCCAAACCCGCGCCCGGGGCGCATCCACACCTAAGGCAGAAAAATTTTGCACAATCTGCGCCGCCACCCGGGATGATTGTTCAATCGCCCAGAGCATTGATGCGCCGCGAGACACGGCTTCCATGCCCAAAATGCCACTGCCCGCGAACAAATCCACCGCGCGCAAGCCGGTTAAATTGTGTCCCAACCAATTAAATAAGGTTTCACGCACCCGATCCGGCGTGGGGCGCAAGCCCGGCATGGCCGGAAAATTTAATCGCCGCGAGCGAAAAGCCCCCCCGGTAATGCGTACCGTTTGCTTGCCATGCACTACCGATAGCGAACGTTCTTTTGCACTACGAGACGCACTTTTATTGGGTTTAGGCAGTTTTGAGGGGCTCAACGGAATGCCTCGGCATGAAAAATTAAGCGGTTAGCCATCATTGCGGCTGATTGATTATCACGGCACTCTAACAGGGCGTTTGACCCATGTTAAGATAACGCCATTAAATTAAAGCTTATGGGGAAAACGCCCCGTTGGCGCACCCCGAATAAGGCATGATGCTTTTTATTTTACGTTTCACCCCCTTAAAGGCCCTTTGATGTTTGGATTTTTACGTCGAAAAAAAGCCCCCGAGCCATTTGAAGCGCCCGCCGTTGAACCTACCGTTCACCCGCTCCCCTATGATGCGGCGCCCCAATCACCCACAATTGAACCCACAGCCCCCCCTGAGGCATTCGCAGCATCAAATCCGCCCGCAACGCCCATAACCACCGCCTCGGCGCTGGATGCAGGCAAGGCAGAGCAACCAGCAGTGCCCTGCGTTATGGCATCCCCCCATACGGCCCAAGAGGCTGCCCAAGAGCCCGTTCAAGAGGCCATCCAAGAAAATGCGGCAGCTTTCGGCGAATCGCCGCATCGCGACAAGCCAAAATCAGGCTTTTGGCAACAACTTGCCCGCAGCCGTGCCAGTTTCACCGAAGGTTTGGGCGATTTATTCCTCGGCAAAAAAGCCATTGATGAGGAATTACTCGATGAGATCGAAACCCGTTTATTACTGGCAGATGTGGGGCAAACCACCACGCAGTCGCTGATAAAAGCGCTACAACAACACATTTCACGCAAGCAAATTGCCGATGCAAACGCCTTATTTGAAACCTTAAGCCAGCTTATGGTCGAGCGTTTACAACGGGTACAAAAACCTAGGCCCGCCTTTATCGAGCATCCCCACATCATGGTCGTGTGCGGTATTAATGGCGCGGGCAAAACCACAACCATCGGCAAGCTCGCCTACTATTTCAAAAATCAGGGGCATAAAGTCATGCTCGCGGCGGGCGATACCTTCCGTGCGGCTGCGGTGGAGCAATTAATGGCTTGGGGGGCGCGCAACCAAATCCCCGTCATTGGTGAACCGGGGCGCAGCGATTCGGCCTCTGTGCTATTTGATGCGGCTCAATCAGCCAAAGCGCGCCAAATCGATGTACTCATTGCCGATACGGCCGGCCGACTCCACACCCAAGGCGGTTTAATGGACGAGCTTAAAAAGCTCGTGCGGGTGATTAGCAAATCTCAACCCAACGCCCCCCATGAAATTATTTTGGTGCTGGATGCCAGCATTGGCCAAAACGCGCTGAATCAGGCTCGGTTATTTCATCAAGCTGTGGGGGTGACAGGCTTAGTTGTCACCAAGCTTGATGGCACGGCCAAAGGCGGCATTCTCTTTGCCATTGCCGATGAGCTGGCCTTACCCATTTATTTTATTGGCGTAGGCGAGCAACTCGATGATTTGCGCGTTTTCGATCCGCAAAGTTATGTGGATGCGCTACTGGATCGCCAATCATGATTGAATTTGATGGCGTCAGCCGCCGCTTTAGCAACGGGCACTTTGGCCTGCAAGAAGTAAGCTTTCATATTCCCGAAGGCCGGATGGTGTTTATTACCGGCCACTCGGGCTCGGGCAAATCCACCTTACTGCGTTTAATTCCCGCACTCGATCAACCCACGAGCGGCATCGTGCGCATTGGCGGCCACGATTTAAAAAAAATGCCGCCCCATCAATATCCCAAATTACGGCGGCAAATCGGCGTGGTATTTCAAGATCATCATTTGCTGCCCAATCGGCGGGTATTTGATAATGTCGCCCTGCCGTTGCAGGTAACGGGATTTCTTCCAGCGGATATTCGCCGCCGCGCTGAAGCCGCGCTCGATAAAGTGGGGCTGCTTGACCGCCAACGCGCCCGCATTGATGAACTTTCCGGCGGCGAGCAGCAACGGGTGAATATTGCCCGCGCCCTCGTGAATCGGCCCAAAATTTTGCTTGCAGATGAACCCACCGGCAACCTCGACCCCGAACTCTCGCGAGAAATCTTTAATCAATTTGCTGAATTTCATGCCGTAGGCGTTACCGTCGTAATTGCCAGCCACGATGTGCACTTACTTAAAACCTATGCCGTACCGCGCATTGTGCTGAACCAAGGGCACATATCCCACATTGAAGAAGCTTTTTAACATGAGCCCACAAGACCCCCTCCCCAAAGCCAACAGCAAAACGGCGCAGCCAAAATACGGCGCGCTTTCCGCGTGGCAAGCGCATCATGGGCGCTGTTTTAAAGATGCGCTCTGGCGCTTGGTGCGAAAACCCGTAAGCGCCTGGGCGACCATTGTCGCGATTGCCGTCGTCTTAGCACTGCCCGGCTTTATCATGACGCTGGCCGGCCAAATCAAACACATTGGCGGCGCATGGGCCAGTGAACAGGGTCAAATCAACATCTACCTGCACACCCAGGCCACCCCAAACGACATTCAAACTTTTAAAACGTGGCTTAATGCGCAGGCGCAGGTTAAATCCAGCCAAGAAATCACACCGCAAGCGGGTCTGAAAGAACTCGCCCAGCAGTTGCAAATTCAACAACTCACCACGCTCGATCCCAACCCATTACCCACCGTTTTTCTCATTCACCTGCATGATCCGAGTGGGCAAGCCACCCTTGCGCTGCGCCAAGCGCTTAGCAATAACCCACTGGTGGCTAATTTATCCGAAGGCGGCGCATGGATTAAGCGACTGCAAGAAATTAGCCAATTTTTCGATCAAATCAGCTGGTGGACACTAGGGCTATTTGGGCTCACCGTCATTTTTGTTGTGGGCAATACCCTGCGCCTTGAGCTACAAGAACGGCGCGAAGAGCTGGCCCTCATCGGCCTTATTGGAGGCACACGCCGATACATGCTGCGCCCCCTGCTTTATGATGGCGCCATCACAGGATTATTGGGCGGCATCGTCGCAAGCGTGCTGGTATTCGCCCTCATCACGGCCTTAGCGGCGCCCATCAATCAATTCGCCGCAGGCTACGGCACCCGAATCACCGTGTTCCCCCCGCTGCTGCTTAGCCTATTATTTGGGGGGATTGGCCTTGCGCTCGGCTGGCTTAGTGCGCAAATTATTGGCCAAAATTTCTTAAGAAAATCAGGTTCCGTATAAAAGCAAACCAAAAAACAGCAGCCGGAACTTTATACCAACAAAATTATCTGATTACGATTGTAAAAACCCTAAATTCCGTGTGAAGATAAACAAAACACCCCCGATAACTGAGGTACGAACCCATGACTACCACCCAACTTTTATCCCCCCATCACGCGCTGCGCACCGTAAGCCCGGTGATCGGCGACTCGTTGCAGCAATATTTAGCTGAAGTTCGGCGCATCCCGCTCCTCACAGTTGAAGAAGAGCAACAATTGGCCGAACAGCTCAAAAGCACGGGTGATATCAACGCGGCGCAAGCGCTCATCATGGCGCATCTGCGCTTTGTGGTGCATATTGCCCGTGGCTATCGCGGCTATGGTTTGCCGCTCTCTGATCTGATTCAAGAAGGCAACATCGGCCTAATGAAAGCCGTAAAACGCTTTGAGCCAGAGCAAAAAGTGCGCTTGGTTACCTTTGCCGTGCATTGGATTCGGGCAGAAATTCATGAATATATTCTGAAAAACTGGCGCATTGTGAAAATTGCCACCACCAAAGCGCAACGCAAACTCTTTTTCAAAATGCGGCAGATGAAAAATGGCTTAGGCTGGCTCACCGCCGAAGAAACCCGCGCCATTGCCGCCGAGTTAAATGTGCCTGAACGCGAAGTGGCCACCATGGAATCCCGCCTTTATAGTCATGATGTGGCCATTGATGCCCCACTGTATGAAAACGATTCCGAAGGGAGTGGTCCCTCCTACGAGCAAATTTTGGTTGATCAGCACCAAGTGTCTGTTGAAGACATGACCGCCCAGCGCGATGAAGATGATCGGTTAAGCGCCATGAGCCACGCACTCACCGCGCTGGATGCGCGCAGCCGCGATATTTTAGAGCGCCGCTGGCTGGCAGAACCCAAAGCCACGCTCCAAACGCTGGCCGACGAGTATCAAGTATCGGCTGAACGGGTACGCCAAATTGAAAATGCCGCCCTTAAAAAGCTAAAAATGGCATTACCCGCGCCGGAATAAAGGTTAAACCGAGAAAAAAGCCGAATCTAAAACTCGATTCGGCTTTTTTTGCGCGTAGTTTTGGGTTTAACTGAAATAGACCATTGAATACCCTTAAATTTAAGTCAATTTAATTACCAATAATCCCCGATTGATGAATGCCATCTAGCCCCATTTGCACGCCAATAACCGCCAAAATTAGCCCCATTAATCGGGTAATCACCGCAACCCCATCTCGTCCGATACGAGCCAAAATGCGCTCTGAAAAAATAAAAGCATAAAAAGTAATCACACAAATAAGGGTAAACATAAGCAAGGTAATACCCGTTTCAACCCAATGACCACTGGGTGAATAACTCATTGCCGTGGCAATGGTGCCAGGCCCTGCTAAAACGGGAATTGCCAGTGGGGTAATGGCAATATCATTTTGCGTATCGTTTTCTCCCTCATCAACAGGGTCTTCTAATATTTTCTTAGGGTGCGACATGCGAGAGTTTTCGCCATGCAGCATCCGAAAACCCACCAAACTAATTAAAATGCCCCCGGCAATTCGTAATGCCGCCAAGGTAATGCCAAATAGAGAAAATAATAAAGGACCAAATAATGCAAAAACCACCACAATATAAAAAGCCATTCGCACCGCACGCCATGCCACCCGGCGCGTTGTAGCAAGGCCCATTTGCGCCGTTAAGCCTAAAAAAATCACCGCATTGGCAACCGGATTCATCATGGCTAAAAATGCCATAAAAACAGCTAAAGTGTGATGGATTAGTTCGGGCATCTCTGAGCCTCCTGGCAAAATTACCCCACAACAGGGCTCTATTTAAAAAAACGTGCGCCCTAAGCTGAACAACAGCTGCACTTAACTCAAAATTAAATTTTAACAAATTAAAACAATTAAATAACCAAATCGTTATTGCATTTATAGGCGTTCAGGTGCATAAAGATCGGGTCATTTAAAGATGTAGATTTTTCATGATTTTCATGAAAAAAATATACCTGTATTTAAAAATATAATCCTTAGGAACCTCTGATCAAATCCTTTGTGCTACGCGAAGCTGGCGAAGCCCGCCGAGTTGCTGATCCAAAAGCTGCAAAACGAGGCAGAGGCCGCCGGTCGT
>NCFS01000055.1 GCA_002281295.1 Halothiobacillus sp. 35-54-62
CATTTTACGCTGCGATGGCCGAGTCATTGTGACCGGCATGGGTAAATCCGGCCATATCGGCGGCAAAATTGCGGCCACCTTAGCGAGCACAGGCACCCCAGCTTTTTTTGTGCATCCGGGCGAAGCCAGCCACGGCGATTTAGGCATGATTACCCGCAAAGATGTGGTTATCGCCCTCTCCAACTCGGGCGAAACCGCCGAAATCCTAGCGATTGTGCCCATTATCAAACGGCTGGGATCGCCCCTCATCGCGCTAACCGGCCGGCCTCAATCGACCTTAGCGCTTTTGGCTGATGCCCATTTAAATGTCGCCGTCGAGCGAGAGGCCTGCCCTTTGAATCTTGCGCCCACGGCCAGCACGACAGCGGCACTCGTTATGGGCGATGCCTTGGCGGTTGCCTTGCTTGATGCCCGGGCATTTCAACCGGAAGACTTTGCGTTGTCCCATCCCGGCGGCGCCTTGGGGCGGCGCTTATTGCTGCGGGTGCGCGATGTCATGCATGTAGGCGAGCGCATCCCGAGGGTGCGTTTCAACCAAACCATCAAACAAACGCTCATCGTGATTTCCTCCGGGGGTTTGGGTATGACCGCCGTTGTCGATGAAGAACAGCATTTACTGGGTTTGTTTACCGATGGGGATTTACGGCGAATTTTAGATCAGGATGATTATGATCTTAATCAACAAATTGAACGCGTGATGATCCGCAACCCGCGCACCTGTATGTTGTTGATTCCAAAAATATCATTGTTGGCGCATTAAATATGCACGATTTATTACGTGCCGGCCTCGTTTAGCCATCGGTTTTTTTAAGCGCAAATTTATGAATAAAACAATCAACACACCTGATTTACTCACCCGTTTATCCCAAGTGCGCGCACTGGTTTTGGATGTGGACGGTATCCTCACCGATGGGCGACTGCACTTCACCGAACAAGGAGAAGAGCACAAAGTCTTTCATTCCCGTGATGGCCACGGCATAAAAATGGCACAAAAAATTGGCATTGAAGTCGCTATTATTTCGGGGCGGGCCTCGCCTGCGCTGCGACATCGCGCCGAAAACTTAGGCATTACCCACTGCTTAATTGGGGTAAAAGATAAAGGCGCCGCGCTAGAAAGCCTCGCACAAACCCTTGGCATCAGCCTGCAAGCATGTGCCGTAATGGGTGATGATGTGATTGACTTACCCATGCTCAACCGCGCGGGTGTGAGCGTAACGGTCGCCGATGCGCCCGCCCTCATTCGTGCTCGGGTCGATTGGGTGACCCGCTTACCCGGCGGCCATGGCGCGGTGCGAGAATTAATTGATTTGATCATTAATGCCCGCGATGCTTGGCCGCTCGTACTGGCCGAGTACCAGTAGCATTTTATGCCAAACGCGTTAAGCCAATGGGGAATTACCGCACTGTTATTTGCCGTGCTGGGCGGGTTAATCTGGAAAAACTTTGCCGCACAACCCCCCGCACAAAACCTGCCGCCCGCGCCGTTTGATCAACAGTTTACAGAGTTCACCGCCCGCGCCTTTAATCCAGCGGGGGCATTGGCTTGGACACTCACCGGCAGCCGCTTAACGCACCAGCCCAACGATCAGGGCTATCGCATACACACGCCCGATTTTCTTCTAGAAGCCCGCGATGCCGACACACCGCCTTGGCGGCTAAACGCACCCACCGGCACCGGCAATGAAACCTTAAGCGAGGTGCGCCTCGAAGGCGGAGTAGAAGGCAGCCGCGCGGCTTTTGACAGCAAAGCAAAAGGCGGTATGCAAGGGGCGCTCGTGTTAACTACCGCCGCTTTAACCCTAAAACCCAGCCAGCAGATCGCGTTAAGCCAAGACCCCACGCACTTTGCTGAACTAGATCGCAAAAATCAGCCCGTTTGGACCAGCGATTCCAACGGTTTTAGCCTTGATTACGCCACCAATATATTTAAGCAAGCATCGGTTCACGACCAGTATAATCGGCCGAACATTGAGCGCGGCTCACATCAAAAACCAAGCAACAGCAATACCCCCACCCCCGCAGGAGCGCAACCCTAATGTCACGCCGCACCCCCCGACTCCCCATGCGCCTTGAATCCTTAATTTTATTCTGCACGGGCGTTTGGCTACTCATACCGGCAGCATGGGCCAGTCAAGCCGATCGAGCCCAACCAATTGATGTGGCCGCCAATGAAAAAGTCACCGATTATAAAAACGGCACCAGCATCTACACCGGTAATGTCATTATTAATCAAGGCAGCCTGCACGCTACGGGCAGCAAAGCCACGCTTTATGTTAAAGATGGCCAGCTGGTGCGCGCGGTGTTAGAAGGCAGCCCCGCGACCTTTCAAGAGCTGGATGACAAGGGCTTGCTGGTTAAAGGCGATGCCAACAACGCCAACTATCTTGCCCAAGAACAGAAAGTTATTCTCACCGGCAACGCCCAGCTTTTTCGTCAAGGCGATACGCTCGATTCACAACAAATTACCTACGATATGAAAGCGGAAGTCGTTCAGGCGGGGGGTAAAGCCGGTGGTGAGCGCGTGCACGTTGTGATTCAGCCGCGCGGCAAAAATCAAACCAAAAATGCCGAACCCAACACCACACCAAGTGCCACACCAAGCGCCAGCCCAGAAAAACCAGCCCAAACCCCACCACAAACTGTGCAGCCATGAGCATAAGCCCACCCCCTGCGGTGATCCTGCAAGCAGAATCACTCGTGAAACATTATGGTGCAAGGGCCGTGGTTCAAGGCGTATCGCTTAACGTGCATGCCGGCGAAATTGTCGGGCTGCTCGGCCCCAATGGCGCGGGCAAAACAACCAGTTTTTACATGATTGTAGGCTTAGTGGCGGCCGACCAAGGCCAAATTTGGCTCAATGGCCAAGATATCACCCTAATGCCTGTCAACCTGCGGGCGCAATTGGGCTTGGGTTATTTGCCGCAAGAGGCGTCTGTCTTTCGAAAACTTAGTGTGGCGCACAATATCCTCGGCGTGCTGGAGTTGCGCCGCGATTTATCGCGCAGCGAGCGCGAAGCCGCACTGGAATCCTTACTAGACGATTTGCATATCCGGTCCATTCGCCAAACCCTCGGGCAAGCCCTCTCGGGCGGTGAGCGGCGGCGCGTTGAAATCGCGCGGGCACTGGCCGCTAACCCCCAAATCATTTTATTGGATGAACCCTTTGCGGGGGTTGACCCCATCTCAGTGATTGATATTCAACGCATTATTCAGCACTTAAGTGCGCGCGGCATTGCGGTGTTAATTACCGATCATAACGTGCGCGAAACCTTGAGCGTGTGCGAGCGCGCCTACATCGTATCCGATGGCAAAATTCTCGCCGAAGGCACCCCCCAAGCAATATTAGATAATCCGCAAGTGCGCGCGGTGTACTTAGGCGAACATTTCACCCTCTAAACCCGCAATCCCATGCAATCGACTGGCAGCGGGCGGCAAAATTCAGTTAAACTTCATGGCATGTTGATGACACCCCAATTTTGCCTCAATCGCGCACCCTGCATTTCTTGCGGTTATGGTGCCGATGCCATTGATTCATGCCAACGAGCCAGGTTATGAAGGCCGGCTTAGAGCTTCGTTTTGGCCAAAATTTGGCGATGACGCCGCAATTGCAGCAATCCATTCGCCTGCTGCAATTATCAACGCTCGAACTCGCACTCGAAATTCAGCAAGCGGTTGATACCAACCCCCTCCTTGAACTTGTCGAAACCGAAGAATTTGGCGATCGCGATGAGGCCTTTGCTGAAACCAGTGATACCGCCTTAAGCTTGGATACCCCCCTTCAAGCCGATCCCAATGCACAATCGGGCGAAGCCTTGCTTGAACCCAATCATGAGCTAACGCCCGATGACCCCTTCGCGCTCGACACCCACTGGGAAGATTATTTCGAAGCCGATGGCAGCACAAGTTACAGCGCAGGAGAGCAAAATCACGATGAGTACGACCCCTACGCCACCACATCAAACGGCGCAGAATCGCTCCGCGATCATCTCTTAAGCCAAATCCACCTAACCCACCTAACGCCCCGCGATACCGCCATTGCCACCGCCATTATTGAATCCATCGATCCCACCGGCTACCTTGCCGACACCCTCGAAGAAATTCAAACCGTGCTGGCAACCGATTGGCCCAATATTGCCCTAGCCGACGTAAACACCGCTTTGCACTTGGTGCAATCACTCGATCCCATCGGCATTGGCGCGCGTGATTTAAATGAATGTTTAAGCCTGCAACTGCGCCAAAAGCCCGGTGACACGCCCTACAAAAACGTGGCGCTGCAAATTTGCGAACGCAATTTAATTGAAGCCATCGCCCAGCGCGAATATGCCCAAGTTTTGCGCTCGTTAACGATTGATCAGGCCACGCTTGAAGCCGCGCTTATGCTGCTGCAGGGGTTAAACCCAAGGCCTGGCGCCTCGGTGGGCAGCACGGCGGCCGACTACCTCATTCCCGATGTCTTAGTGAGCCTGCGCATGGGCCAATGGCAAGTTGATTTAAATCCTGAAATTGCGCCTAAATTACGGGTGAACCAAACCTACGCCCGCATGATTAACCGCAGCTCGCGCGGGGAAGATGCCAGCTACATTCGAAGCCACTTGCAAGAAGCCCGCTGGTTTATTAAAAGTTTACGCAGCCGCAACGAAACCCTACTCAATGTGGCGCGCGCCATCGTGGCTCGGCAAACCGCTTTTTTTGAGCAAGGTGACACGGGCATGCGCCCATTAGTGCTGCGTGAAATTGCCGAAGAGCTTGAACTGCACGAATCGACGGTGAGCCGGGTCACCACCCAAAAATACATGCTGACCCCGCGCGGCACCTTTGAATTTAAATACTTTTTTTCAAGTCATGTCGGCACAAGTGATGGCGGTGAATGTTCTGCCACCGCCATTCGCGCCATGATAAAAAAATTGGTCAGCGAAGAGGATCCGCGCAAACCCATGTCGGATGCCAAAATTGCCGACCTATTGATTGAACAAGGAATAGATGTCGCTAGGCGAACGATCGCCAAGTACCGTGAGGCAATGGGCATTGCCTCGTCCACTGACCGTAAGCGCCTAATTTAAAGGCCAAAGGAGCATGTATGCAAATCGAAATTACCGGCCACCATGTCGATATTACCGATGCGTTAAGAGATCACATTCAAACCAAATTTAGCAAGCTTAAACGCCATTTTGAAAAGGTGATTAATGTCCATGTTGTTTTAACGGTCGAAAAAAAGGTGCAAAAAGCTGAAGCCACCCTGCACATGAGCGGCAATGATGTCCACGCCGATGCCGAGTCTGAAGATATGTATGCCTCAGTTGATCTGATGGTTGATAAACTCGATCGCCAAATTATGAAACACAAAGAAAAAATGACCGATCACCGGTAATTTCTTAATCCTTCTTAAGCTTGTATTGGGGCACCCTCTATCTAAGAGGTGCCCCAAAAGTTTTGTTGGCGTATGCTTATGCCCGCAAAGGTTAGGCCAATAAACGCTCAACGTATCGCCCGCTTTAATTAATTTAGGCGCGCAAAGGTATTGCATGAATATCGATGATTTGTTCCCGTTAAATCGGATTTTGATTGATGAAGTCTATCAAAGTCGTAAACGGGCACTGGAAGTGCTGGCAGGGTTATTAGCCGACGATCAGCTCGGTGGCGCCCACGCGACCCATATCTTTGAAATCCTGATCGAGCGCGAGCGCTTGGGTTGCACCGCCATTGGCCGGGGCATTGCGATTCCCCACGGCCGAGATAAAGAAATTTTACGTCCGCGCGGTGCCGTAATTCGGCTGAACGAAGGCATCGATTTTGGCGCGCACGACAACCAGCCGGTAAATTTAATTATCGGATTAATTGTGCCTGAAGAATGCCCCGAGTCGCATCTAACCATGCTCAGCTTGCTCGCAAAACATCTAGCCCATGATGAAGACCGAGACGCCATCATGAACACACAAAGCCCTGAGCGCATTCGGGGGCTTATGCGGGAGTGGCTTTCTGAACTTGCCACCACCGACGATTAACCAAGCGAGCCCTTGCTTCGTGTCCGCCCCCGCAGCGCCCAATTTATTCCCCCTGAATTTGGAGCCCACGCTGCCCGATAACCCAGCGATTTATCGCAGCCTGCTTGATACAACGCAGCCGTTTTCTGAGTACAACCCCTTAGACCCCACCCCCATTGCCCTAATTGACCCGCTCATTCGGGCGGCTTTGGGCGCGCGGCAAGAATCTCTTCCCCTCACACCCCGTCAGTACATTTTGACGGAAATTACGCCGGATGAAGCAGCCGTTTGGCTGTTGCAGCACCCCGCCCCATTGGCCCGATTTTTTCATACCCCGCAGAATAAAACTGCCGTAGGCATCTGGCTGCGCACCTGCCGCCAAGCGCAAAACCGCACATGGCAACACGGTGTTTTTATGGAAGTGGCCGGTTCAGGGGTTTTAATAACCGGGCATTCGGGCATTGGTAAAAGCGAGTTAGCCCTTGAGCTGCTCTCGCGCGGGCACCGGCTCATTGCCGACGATGCCCCCTACTTTATTCAAGGCCGGCAAGGAATTGAGGGCTATTGCCCCGAAAACATTCGCGATTTACTGGAAGTGCGCGGCCTTGGCATCATCAATGTGCGCGATTTATTTGGCGCTAATGCCCTGAAATATAGAAAAAATTTACGTTTAATTATCGAGCTCTATACCGCCGACCATAAAAACCTCAGTGCTGAATCTCGCCTTCACGGTGAGCGCGGTCAACTCATCATTTGCCACCAACCCATCCCCTTATTTCGATTGCCGATTGCCCCAGGGCGCAATATCGCCGTATTTGTCGAAACGGTCGTTCGCCAGCATAATCTTGAGCGGTCGGGTTTTGCCGGTTCTGGATTGGGCGAACACGAGGCCGAGGCATCCGCGCATCCAAGCCCGCCAAACAGCAGTCATCCGCTTTAACCCGAGCCCACCTCGTGTCAAGATGACAACCAGAGAAAGCCAAAAGCGAGCAGCAAGTTTAAAAATGATTCCTGACACAAAGACGAGCAAGCCAAAACCCAAGGTAACCCGTTGAACAATAAAGCCTTACACGCGGCGCGACAATCGAGTGTATCGGTTCTCATCGTGACCGGACAATCCGGCTCGGGTAAGTCCGTGGCGCTGGCCGCGCTCGAAGATGCGGGGTTTTATTGCATCGACAACCTACCGCCAGAGCTTTTAGGCAACCTGCTCGAAATTTTCGAGCAAGGCAATATTAAAGCCCCCTCGATTGCGATTGGTATTGATGCCCGCTCATCAGAAGCGGCTTTGGCAGATTTACCTCAACGGATAACCGAGCTCAAACGGCTGTATCCGAAACTTAAAATTCAAAGCTTATATTTAGAAGCCAGTATCCCGCGCATCGTGGCGCGCTTTAGCGAAACGCGACGGCGCCACCCGCTGTCTAATCGTCATGAAAATTTACTGCAAGCGATCGAGCAAGAAGCCGATATGCTCACCGCGATGCGCCAGCAAGCCGATTTGCTGATTGATACCAGCAACACCACGGTGCACCAAATCCGCGAAGACTTACACCAGCGCTTGCTGGGACCTGGCTCCACGGGGCCTGTAATTTTATTGCAATCGTTTGGCTTTAAAAATGGGATTCCGCTCGATAGTGATTTTGTGTTTGATATCCGCCACTTACCCAACCCGCACTGGCTTGCCGATTTACGGGGCTTTAATGGCCAATCCGAGGTGATCGGCCATTATCTTGAGCAGCACCCCATCACCGGTCAAACCCGCCTTAATTTACGCCACTTTATTCAAAACACCCTGACCGAACTGATCAAAACCGATCGCAGCTATGTGACTTGCTCGATTGGCTGCACGGGCGGCAAACACCGCTCGGTTTATATGGTCGAGCAGCTTTTTTTGGATTTAAAACCGATATTTTCGCAGCTTCTCATCCGCCATCGTGATCTCGATCCGGCAGCATGACCCACACAGGACCCGATAATGACCGTTGGTATTTTATTGATTTGTCACAACCATATTGGCGAGCAATTACTTGAAACCGCCACCGATATGCTCGAAAAAGTGCCCATGCCCGCCGCCGAGCTGCCGGTGCACCAAGATGATGACCCGATCGATTTACTGAATCGAGCGCGCCGCCGTATCGCCGAACTCGATCAAGGGGATGGTGTTTTGGTGCTCACCGACATGTACGGCTCAACCCCCTCCAACATTGCCCATAGGCTCAAAGATCAAGATCGGCGGGTGCGGGTTATTTCTGGGGTTAATTTACCCATGGTGGTGCGCGCCATGAATTATCCCCAGCTCAATTTGGCGCAAATGGCCGAGCGCGCCGCCACCGGCGGGCGCGAGGGGATTATCGAAGGAGATAGCATTTAATCATGCAAGAACAGCATCTTGAAATCATCAATCGGCTGGGCTTACATGCCCGCGCCGCCGCAAAATTTTCCACCACCGCCTCGCGGTTTAACTGCCAAATTAAAGTGCAGTGCCAAGGTAAAACCGTGAATGGCAAATCCATTATGGGCTTAATGATGCTGGCCGCCGCGCGGGGCACCTTGATTCAAATTACCCTCGATGGCTCAGATGAAAACGAAGCACTCGATGCCTTAACGGTCTTAATTGGCAATCGTTTTGGTGAGGCCGAATAAAGCCGGCCCTATTGCTCAGCGCATGAGCCCAAAGTTCGTGCCGTGAAACGATTCGGACTCAATGCCTTTTCTAAAGCCAATGGCAACACATTCGGCTCACCGCACAGCATCGCGGCCAAAGTCTCCCCCAGCAACGCGCCCCAGGTTAACCCACGGGCGCCATGCCCTACATTCAACCACAAGCCCGGCGCTAACTGCCCACCCTGCAAGTCGCCCAGCCCGCCCTGCAAGGCACCCAGCCCCCCCTGCAAGGCACCCAACAAGGGAAGGCGATCACGGCTTGCCACCCGCAACGCCACCCGCGCCGATGCCCCGCTCATCGCTTGCGCGCTGGGTGCCAACGCCGCGCAAATGGCGCGCAAGCGCTCGGCATTGTCTTCTTGTTCTGCCGCACGAATCGCTAAATCGACCTCCCCGGGTTTAAAACTGGCGCCAAAAACCCGCATGCCTGAGTTGCCACGCGCCGCCCGCGCAGGCGTATCCAGCGCATAGCCCTCGCGCATTACCGGCACCCGCAAACGCGGCGAATCAATGGGCAAAAATGCCTGCTCAAGCCAACTGACTTGGCCACGGCAAACGGTTAAACACGGGGCGATCTCAGGCACCAAGCGGGCGGCCTGCTCTGCATTAGCCAACACCACCTGCGCTGATTTAAACAGGCGCGCGCCACACGCCCCCGTCCCCACCCAAGCCCCATCAACCCAAGATAATCGCGCCACCTCGGTTGTGTACATAACCTTAATTTGCGCGGCGCTTTGCATAGCCGCTAACCAATCAACCGGCGCAAGCCAGCCGGCCCTCGAATACCACCACCCAGGCAAAGCCAGCGGCACGCCCGCCAGCGCGCTTAGCTCTTCAGGCGTGCACCAGCGCGCCACCGCGCCCGATAGCCCAAGCTCACGGGCAATTTGCGCCTGACGCAAGGCATGCGCCTCATCGCGCGCTAAGGCAATAACGCCCGAAAAATCAGCCGCTATCTCAAAGCCGGCGTGTTTTAGCTTTAAAATTTCAGCCCGCATAAACCCCAAACCCATCAGGGTTAAGCGGGTGGTGGCATTGCAATCAAGGCTTAAAAGCGGGCTTATAATGCCCGCCGGATTACCCGAGGCGCCGGCACCCAGCAAGGGGGCTTGCTCAAACACCTCAACCGGAACATGCCGGCGGTGCAATGCCTGCGCCGTGGTCATGCCCGCAACGCCTGCACCAATCACCACAACCGCCTGCGGGCGAGCGGAGGTAGGTGGCCTGCGGCTGCGCGGTAAAACCCGCAATTGCGCCACTAATTGATGTTTTTTAAGCCCCGTACCCGGCACTTTTTCCACTAAAAAGCCCGCCGCCATTAACCCATTGGCCACGGCGCGGGCAGAAGAATACGTGGCAAGCCGCGCGCCCGGGGCACCCAAACGCGCCAATGCCCGAAATACCCCATCCGACCACATCGCCGCATTTTTACTGGGGCTAAAACCATCCAAATAAAAGGCATCGAACGACCCATGCAACTGCGGTAACGCCGAGTCCACATCGCCATAAATTAGGGTGAGCGCGATGCGCCCACCCGCTAAAAACCTGCGATGAAACCCCGCAACCGGCTGCGGCCACTGATCGGCCAATTCTTGCGCCAAGGGGAGAAGCTGCGGCCAAGCGGCGGCCAAGCGCAAAAAATCGGCGCAATGCCAAGGATGTTTCTCGATTGAATAAAAGTTCAGTACTGGCCTGAATGCAGGCTCCTTCGCGGCTTGTTGCACGGGTTCATTGAGCCAAGCCCAACCCGTGCACAGAAAACTCAAGCCCGTCCCAAAACCTAGCTCCAACACGGCGGTGGATAATCCCGCTGCTAAACGGGCGGGCAATTGAGTGCCCTCAATAAATACCGCCTGTTTTTCAGCGAGTGCGCCCAAAATGCCGGCGGTGTGGGAGAAATAAATATCACCATAGCGCAGGCTAAGCGGCAAGCCCTCATCCGACCAAGCAACCTCGGCCAACTCAAGTTGGCAGTGCTTTTGGGATGTTTTTAATTCATTAATAATCAAAGTAATAAACCATAATAAAAAATGCCCAAGCCGGCACAGCGCCAACCCCTCAAGCAAGGCCTGCCCAAGTCAATTGACAGCCCCGTCAAAACCCGTCACATTCTTCTAAGGAACCTCTGATCAAATCCTTTGTGGCCGAGACGGGCTTTTGAGGGATGAGCCGCAAGGCGCGGTGCGAAACGAATGGTTATTCCATTCGTGAGTGCCGCAACATAGCGGATCGCCCTCAAAAGCCCGTCCCATGCGGGTTGCTGCCCAAAAGACGCAACACGTCGTTATCGGCCTTGGATTCGTAGAATAACTACGACCGGCG
>NCFS01000056.1 GCA_002281295.1 Halothiobacillus sp. 35-54-62
GCGCCGATTATTCTGTTAGCCGGACATGGCAGCTCAACCACCAACAACCCGCACCGCGCAGGGCTCGATTGCGGTGCCTGCGCCGGCCAAACCGGTGAAGTGAATGCGCGCGTGGCCGTCACCCTATTTAATGAGCCAGCGGTTCGGCTCGGATTAGCCGCCAAGGGCATTCACGTGCCGAGCCATACCCGATTCATCGCGGCCATGCACGATACGACCACCGATCAGGTTGTTTTAATTGAGGCGCAGAATACCGGGCAGAACACCGGTGTGGATACGGCCCTGTTGACGGCGATCAAAAATGCCCTAAGCCAAGCCGGCGAACTAACCCGACTCGAACGGCTGGTAACCTTAGATAAACACGCCGATCAAGCCGCTTCAATTCGCCATGCCATCCATCGAGGCCGTGATTGGTCACAGGTGCGACCCGAGTGGGGTTTAGCGGGTAACGCCGCATTCATCGCGGCGCCGCGCTGGCGAACCCGTGAGCTCGATTTGGGCGGTCGCGCATTCCTGCATGATTACGATTGGACTAAAGACCCCGATTTTGGCGTACTGACCATAGTCATGACAGCCCCACTCGTGGTTGCCAGCTGGATCAACCTGCAATATTACGGATCAACCGTCGACAACGAGCGGCTCGGCTGTGGCAACAAAGTTTTGCACAATGTCGTGGGGGGATTGGTCGGCGTGCTCGAAGGCAACAGCGGCGATCTGCGCATCGGCTTATCGCTGCAATCCCTGCACAACGGCGAAACTTGGCAGCATGAACCCTTGCGATTGAGTGCATTCATCGAAGCGCCTACCGATGCGCCATAGCGATTGGCGCCAAGAGTAAGTATTGCTGCGACTTCAATCCCGCAAGGGGCGTATATCGTGATGGTACTCCCCATTTATAACAGCACTTGGCAGTAGGATCAGGCTGCTAGCAGCAGTTTCTGTTTTGGGGTGATGCCTCCTAATACCATATGGAGTTGCTATGTATTGTTTGCCCAAATAAATAGCCCTTTAAAATGCCGGGCTAGCCTTTAGGGAACCCCAATCGGGCTGTGCCAGGATCATAAATCACATCAGTGATTGATCCCTCTCGGATGCGCTGCACCGCTTCATCAATCACGGGCAGCGGGACTAAGAACCACTCTTTGGGCTTAACCGAATTTCCGAACCGATCTTTGATAACCAAGTTGATCTGAGCCGCTCCGAATACGCGGTGGAAGATATTTTCCAGTTTGGTGCGGTTAATATTATGCAGCTTGTAGGTGGCCACGATTTCCACCTCGGCTAGCAAATAGGTGGCATCTTTTTCTGCATTTGCGATACGCGTTTCGACCTTGCCGCCGGTCACGCCAATTTTGTGGATTAGCTCACGGTGCTCGGCAACGAAGGGTTGATCGGACAGGCTGCGCAGCACATAGATAGTGCCGGATTCAATGTCATCGGGTTCGGGTGCATCACCAAACAGCGGCCCCATATCCGAGTCGGTCAGGCGGCGGCCTGTCTCGTCCTTGTAGAGCGCCCGTTGTAGCGAACGGCGTAACAAATTGCTTTGCGTGCCATTGGCATAGATAACACGTAGGCGTGCATCGCTTTCGCCGTTCGGTGCCTTGATGGGCTCCCCAACGTCGGCCACATACGCAAGCTGTCCGCCGACAATAAAATAATTACCCGCTTCAATACTGGTATCGCGTCCAAAGCGCAGCGTTTTGCGGATACCCGCCTTCAACTCCCGCTCCACCTGCTCGAACAGTGGCTGAAACTGCTCAAAGTCCGCGCACGGCGTGCGGTCAGCGATGGCTTCGGCCGCACGCTTTTCAACGCTGGAACGCACATGGCGCAGCACGCTGATGTTGTTCTGATCGGCGCTTTCATCGCCCTCATTCACGCCAATCCCCAACTCAGCCAGCAAAGCGTCCTCGTCCAACGCATCCACATCTGCCGGAATCGCTGCTGCGCCAGACAACAGGCCGGAGCTATCCAACCCAGCCAGCAGCACCTGCGCTTCCGGCAACGTGCGTAGCTGCTCCAGGCGCACGGCATACAGGCGCTCGAAAATGTCGCGATCCTCGCCATGCAACGGGGCGCGACCATGCGCCTGATGGAAACGCAGAATGTCCTCGAAGCCCGCGATAATGCGTTCCTCGCGCGGAGTTCGGCTGCTGGCCTTGAGTGGGGCGAGGTCTACACCCAGCGCATCCAGCAGTTCATCATCGTCCATTTCAGCCATTGCCGGACACTCCTTGTGCCGCCTTGGCTTGTGCGCGATAGCGAGCTAAGGCCGCCACGCCTTGCGCCAAGAGTTGTTCAAAAGGATCAGCGGCGTTGATATCCGGCAGGCGGCCACGCTCGTTTTTGAACAGCAAGGCGCGCTTCGCCAACTCGCGGGCTTCATCCTCGGGAATGCTGACCTTCTTGGCGGCAATGCTGGCCTGCACCTGGCGCAGCGATTTCTCATCCATGGCTTTCGCCAGCACCGCATAGGCGGCATCGAAGGGATTGATGCGGTCGATCAGGTCAATATCCAGATCGCGCACATTGACAAATTTACGCACCCCGTCCAGCAAAGCCGTACTGCCTTGCAGCGTGCTGTCGCCCGAACCACCACCATTGGCATCAGCCTGAGCCAGCAGCAACTTGGCTTGCTGGGTAATGTTCATCGCCGCAATCGCGTGTTGGCGAATGGCTTCCTGATCGGTATCGCTCAAGTCTGGGTAACGCTCGCGCACGATCTTGCCCATGCGTAGCTGGGTCAGCTCTTCAGGCAGGGTATTTTCCTGATCGAACAGACCGCGCTCCAGCGCGACCTTGTCCTGCAAGAAACTGGTGACGACTTCGTTCAAATCTTCCTTGCAGATGCGCGTGGCTTCGGGGCTTTGCGGCGTGGTCAGCCCATTGATTTCCACGTGAATCTGGCCGGTGTCCGCGTTCACCCCGATATTGCGGCCGCCGTCCTTATAGCCATCCTCGCCGTAATCGAAGCCGCCCAATGGGCCGTTGCTTTTGGGCGTGAACTCATAGCGCGGCGCCAGCACTTGTTCCATCAGCAAGCTGGCGGAAATGGCCTTGAGCATGTCGTTCACTGCTTCGGCCACGGCGGCCTGATCGGCGGTGGGTTCGGCAATCAGATTAGTGAAGCGTGAGCGTTCCTTGCCCTCGGCATCACGCGTGGCGCGGCCAATAATCTGCACGATTTCGGTCAGGCTGCTGCGATAACCGATGGTCAGCGCGTGTTCACACCATATCCAGTCGAAACCTTCCTTCGCCATGCCCAGCGCAATAATAATGTCCACATGGTCGCGGTTATTCTTCTGCGCCGGGTCTTTCAGTGCGCTCAGCACGCGGGAACGCCGTGCCGTATCGCTGTCATCCACCAAGTCCGCCACTTTCAGGGTACGGCCATGGCTGGTCTGCACCAAATGGAATCCGGTGGCCGGGTCAACGCCCTTCCACTCCCCCAGGCCGTGCATGATTTCGTTCACCTCGCGCTCCTTGTCCTTCAGGCTTTCGCGGGCGTTCACATTGGGAATATGCACGATGGTTTTCAGAGCCGGATCAAGCACCTTGGCAACCGCATCAACATAAGCACCCGTATAAAAAAAGTAGCCAATATCCAGCGATTTGAGCCACTGGTAGCCGTTAAGCTGCTCGTAATAGGTGTAAGTCACCGTCTCAAACTTGGCCTCGTCGGTTGGAGCCAGTACCGCCTCGCTGTCGCCACGAAAGTAGGAGCCGGTCATGGCCACCAGATGCACCTTGTCGCGTTCGATAAACGCCCCCAACTGACTGCCCAGCACGTTGCCCGGATTGCTGGAAACGTGGTGGAACTCGTCGATGGCAATCAGGCGATTATCGAATGCCGCGATGCCCAGCTCTTCCACCGCAAAGCGGAAGGTGGCATGGGTGCAGACCAGCGTCTTGTCGGCACTGGCAAGGAACTCCCCGACTGCCTTGACCTTGGATTTGGCCACCTTGATATCGTCCACGCCCGGCGCATTGCACAGGTTCCATTGCGGCGCCACCTGCCAATCCCAATAAAATCCGTACTGGCTCAGCGCTTCATCAGCAAAGCTGCTACCGATGGAACGCTCCGGCACCACGATAATGGCCTGTTGCAAGCCCTGATTGTTGAGCTTGTCCAGCGCGATAAACATCAGCGCACGCGACTTGCCCGAGGCCGGAGGCGATTTAATCAGCAGGTATTGCTCGCCGCGCTTGGCATAGGCGAGCTCCTGCATGGCACGCATCCCCAGCACATTGGACTTACTGGACGCACCAGTGCGCGCCGTGGAAATGGATACCGACGGCACGGTGTAAGTGTTGGTGGGATTGATCATTTCAGTCATTTTTCAACTCATTGTCTCAAGACCATAGAAACCCATAGAAGCCCATAGAAGCCCATAGAAGTCCATAGAAGTCCATAGAAGTCCATAGAAGTTCATAGAAGTTCATAGAAGTTCAAGAGCATTCGCGCTTGCCCAAGGTGTAGTACGCCCAACGCCGTACACCGTGCTGTTCCAGTCGAGCCTCATCTTTCAAGCGTTGGAACAAGGCTTTGGCTTGGCTCTCGCTCAAATGGCATAGCGCCATCACTTCATTACGCTGAATGCGACCATGCTGGCGAACGTAGTTGAGCACCATTTCCGGGTGCTGCACCTGGCTGAAGCCGACCTGCCGGGTATAGGCCAGTTTGTCGCCCTTGGCGCGGTACATATCCACCGACAGGGTGTAGCTACGGTTGCGTGCATTACCGTGAGCCTCCACCAGTCCAGCCTCCACCAACGCCTCCAGTGTCCGTCTGGCTCGTGTCGTATCACGCTGGATGTGTTGAGCCAATTCTTCGGAGTCCAGTCGCTTGTGCTCGCGTAGTGCGGCCAGCGCAATCAGGCTGTCAATGGGCAATGGATCACCGCTTTGGCGGCCCTCCTGCTCAACCACCAACTGCAAGAACACCTCATCCGCTGCCACCGTCGCCAATCGCAGGATGACGCTGTTGCCGTCGGTACGGCTGTAGTCCGGTTCGGGCCGACCAAAACGCAGCATGCCGCGATAAATCGTGTCCACGCCACGTCCCGAGCGCTCGACGATGCCGATACGTTTCATTGCATCGGCCAGTGCCCGATTGCGCGGACGTGGTTCGGTAGTCAGCAGATTACTCAGAGTGACCCCTTCCACCAGCCCACCGGGGTTGCTGATGGTCAGGCCATCATCGTCCAGCCGCACATGCACGGCGCTCAAGCGGTGGTAGTCACGATGTACCAGCGCATTGGCCACGGCTTCACGAAACGCGCCCATATCCACCTTGGGGATCGGCACACGAAACAGGCCTACCTGTATCTCCTTTTCCGGGTTGTAAGGACGGAAATTGGTTTCCAGCCAATCCAGTGCCTTCAACAGCGGAAAGCGCCGGAACTCGTTGAAGGCCACCGCTTCTCGCGCCAGCACCTGAAAGGCGAACTCATGCGTGGGCACCTTATCACGCAAGGCCATTTCACGACCGATGACCAGCAGGCCGGTGAGTGTTGGCACGCGCCGCCCAGCTTCGTTGCGGGTGGTAAAGCCCAGCGCGCCATCCAAGGCTTCGTCGTCCAGCTCCAGTAGCACCCGGTCGCCACCATACTGCTGCACGGTCTGGCGCAGACGCTCGCGCTCCAGCGGGTCGAAGTCAGCCAGCGTGGCACCCGCCACCGCCTGCGCCGAAGCATCCATCAGACCGAATCGGCTGGCACGGCTGCTGCGCTCGTGGGGCAACAAGGCCACACATTCCGGGGCACCGTCCGGCTTGACACGGCGGCGCAGGTACTTGCCCGCCGTGGTTGCCACCTCAGAGGCGGATTGATTTACCGCAATGCGGGCAACCTGCACACCAGCAAGCGTCACGGCATCTACCGTCACATTCAGCGAAGGCGAGGTTCTGGCGGCCACCAGACTAGGCAAGCCGGAAAGATTTTCGTGTGCAGCATGCAATCCTGTGGGCGTGCCGTCGTCCTCGGTATTGGCGAGACAGACAAGAGCCTCCACCAATTCGTCATCGGGCAGGCGTTTGCGGTCGCTCTTGAACTCGACGGTCAGTGTTTCTGTTGTCGGTAAGAACGGCGAGGTGGGCTGGTGTCTGATACTCATCTCAGTTCGTACCCAATTGAGTCCACGGCAATTTGTGCAAGCAATGCTTGCACAAATTGCCCATCCAATGAGCCCTGTGGGCTACATTAATTGTCCAACTGCCTGTTGGACAATTTCGTCCGAAAGATTTTTCGCTCATTTTTTCGCCTTTCCAATTTTCTTCGGAGATTTGCGGGCAGCCGCCGCTGTCATCTTGGTATACAGCTCAAACAGTTTTTCCAGCCGCTCGGTGTCGTTTTTGAAACGGCGGCCGATGTAGATGCGCTCCAGCACTTCGTCGTTGCGCTCGTGGGCGCGGCGCAGGTTGTCCGGCATTTTCTCCGGGTCGTACAGCTCGGCGATGGTGGCGGGGAAATGCGCTTCGCGGGCGAGCAGGATGGCTTCGGCGCAGGCGGTGAGGTCGGCCTTGTTTTGCTCGGTCAGCAGCGGGACGGGGAAGGTGTTCCAGCCGAGGGTGTTGGAGTAGCGGTAACGTGTTTCCAGCTTGCCGCAGACCGTGCCAATCCAGACCAGATGCAGACGGGAGGCGATGAGTGCCATATTCCAGAGGGGGGCGTCGTAGAGGGCGAAGGCGAGGTTGGTCACAGATGAATTGTTGTCAACAAGCCCAACGGGTAAAAAAGCACGGGATTCGGATGAAACACCGGGCATAACAATCGTATGACTCCGCCCGATATTCATTTCCCGCAACTGGTGTGCCCGCGCAGCCATTTCATTGGCACCACTATCGCGGCTTGCCAGCCGCATCGCTCGCACGCCTTCAATGCGTTGCCGAATGGCATCCATACCCTTCGCTTCTTCGAGATGAGCATCCTCAATCCACAGGCAATAGCGCTCCAGACCACGAATAAACTCTGCCGAGCCGTAGATACGGCGGAGAAAGCGGGTGCGCTGTTCTGCTGTTAAGCCCAGTGCATTGACCTCATCTCTGGATAGCAGCAGATGTCCGCCATCAACCGGCTTGTTGCCGAAAGTCATTTCCGCCTGCCCGCTCAAAGGCCGCGCCGCTTTTTCCACCACCACATTGGCTCCCGGTACCAAATAGGCATTGATGTGAGCTACGTCCTTGACCACCGTCTCGCCTTCGTCGGTGATGGCAAAAAGCCGCCGCACTTTTGGCGGGGGATTGGCAATACCCACGATCACCACTGTCACGCCCGCGTTGTGGCTGGCCAAGTTCGTCCATTTAAAGCTGGTGTGGGCAAACACGATTTCATGCCCGCTTTTGAAAATCAGCGGCCACAGAATGGGCACTTGCTGGCCTTGGCAAATGGAGTTGGTGGACACGAATGCGGCGGTGGCATTGGTTTGGGTGCCGTAATCGGCCGCCTTCATAAACCAGCCCGCCACATAGTCCAGCGACTTCCAGTTTTTGGCGCGGTTGGCGAAGATGGCTTGCAAATCGGCTTTCTGCTCATCCGTCTGCCACGTGGAACCCAGATACGGCGGATTGCCGCAGATATAGGTCTCGCCACCTTCGTTCTTGAAGTCGATTTCCGATTGATCCAGCGGCGTGCCAAACAAATCATCCGCCACCATCTTCACGCCCGTCCCCGTGGGCGGGCAGATATTCAACCAATCCAGCCGCAGTGCATTGCCGCAAACAATCCAGTTCTGCGCATCCAGCGGCAGAAACTCCGCCAGTGCGTCCTTCTGTCCGCGATACAGCACGTCGCACTGGAATTCGGCAATGATGAGCGCCAAGCGAGCAATCTCTGCCGGGAAGTCGCGCAGTTCAATACCGCGAAAGTTGGTCAGCGGGATTTCGCTGCCCAGGTGCGGTTCACCCCGGCGGCGGTTGATTGCGGCCTCGATCTCGCGCATTTGTTTGTAGGCGATGACCAGAAAATTGCCCGAGCCGCAGGCCGGGTCGAACACGCGGATGCGCGCCATGCGGCGACGCAAGTTGAGCAGCTTGGCCTTGTTGTCGCCCGCAGCAATGAGTTGCGTGCGCAGCTCGTCGAGGAACAAAGGGTTCAACACCTTGAGGATATTCGGCACGCTGGTGTAGTGCATGCCCAGTGCGCCGCGCTCTTCGTCATCGGCCACGGCCTGGATCATGCTGCCGAAGATGTCGGGGTTGATTTCACGCCAGTTCAGATTGCCAGCATGGGTTAAATAGGTGCGCGCCATGCGGGTGAATTTGGGCGCCTCGGTGCTGCCCGAAAACAGGCCGCCATTCACATAGGGGAATTGATCGGCCCAAGGTCGCAGTTGCGCCGCCACCCGGTGGCGGTTGTCGAGCTGGTTGCCGTGCCGGGTGGATACGTTCATGGCGCGGAATATCTCGGATATCACGGTGTGGGTGTTGGTGCCGTCACGGTCGCTCATTTGCTCGACGGTTTGGGTAAACAGGCCACGGCCATTGAAGATGTTGGTGTCTTCGGCAAAAAAACAAAACACCAGCCGCGCCATAAAGTGGTTCATGTCGTGGCGGCGTTCATCCGTGGCCCAATCGGGGTTTTCACGCAGTAATTCCACATACAGTTTGTTGAGTCGCCCCGTAGCGCGTACATCAACGGGGTTGTCCTTGATTTCCTTGAGGGTGGAAATGCCGGCCAAGGGCAAGAAAAAGCCGAAATGATCAGGAAAATCGGCATAGGCCGTGGCGATGGTTTCGCCGGTGATGAGTTCTTCCGCTTCCAGCGTTTGACCATCCGTGGCGAGGATGAACTTGGCCTTTGCCTTTATTGTGGCCGGGCTGGCGCGCAGGGCATTGAGGGTTTCACCCACGCGGCCAGATTCACAAACGGCGATGTGGATGTTGCTGCGCTGAAGCACCCCACCAGGCACATCCGAGGCGTTGTTGTTGCCTGCGCGCAGCCGCTTAAGCGTGGTGTCTTTGTTGCCAAAAGCAGCCAGAAACGCGAACGGAAACTCAACCGCGTCAAAGGGCGCAAGGGCGAGGTTGGATAGGGCTTCTTCGATTTCTACGGCATTCATGGGGCTGTTTGTGGGGGCATTTTGAAGAGGATTTGATGAACGGGGTTGCGCCGTATTGTATGGCCTGCGCTTGCGACTGGCTGGGTTTTTTAATCGTCATCAATGTCGTCAGGGTTGCGTTCCAGTGCGTCAAAATAGGACGCTTTGATTTTTATGTATCCCTTCTGTATGAATTGGATGGCTATGAGCGCTCACTCGGCAGTTATCTTTTGTAAACCAGACTACGGTCTTGTTTGCTCCTCTAAGTTGTTCGGCCATTCAAGTGCCTGAGTTTTCGACCCGCCACACATCTCGAGGTTTGCGCCCAGTCCTGAGCAGCAGCGTGGGCGTTCCGGCTGGCCAAAAATAGCGCACTGAAAGTCATCCGTCAGTTGCACGCAAGCCACCCCGGCGGGTTTGCCGTGCTCCATGCCTGGAATCGTGCTTGAGATAGACGGGGCAATGCAGCAAGCCCCGCACCCAGTGCGACATTCGAAGGCATGAGAACTTGTCATGGGAATACTCTGTTCGTTGTGATCGCTATTGGAATATTAGCTAAGCGTGTTGAGTTGCTGCTAAGGATGTTCAGGGGGCTGTCGTTCCCTCGGTGCTATCGGTAGCAGTGATGGCCCGCTTGGCCCGTAGTAACGTTGCTCTCTTTACTTTTTAATCTGCATACCTTTGAAAAAAGCATCCATCTTTTTTCGTCCAATCGTTTGAATTTGGCACAAAATGTCTTCGCCTATCATCTCGAGTTCATAGCGTTGCTTTAATTCACTTTGAATGCGCATCAACAAATGGGCGGTTGCCTGCGCATCTGCCAAGGCGCGATGAAACCGCCCCGTTTGCGGTAAATTTAACGTTTGTACTAGCGTGCCTAATCGGTGGTTTGGCACATCCGGAAATAACCGCCGCGAGAGCAACAAAGAGCAAACAAAAGGCTGGGCGCGTCGGTGGTTGATTTTTTGTGTTTCTGCATCCCAAAATTTGCGGTCAAATGCGGCGTTATGCGCAACCAATGGATATTGGCCTGCGAAGTCTGCGGCCTGTTTCATCACGGCTTCGATGCTCGGCGCGGTTCGCACCATGGCCTGAGTGATGCCCGTTAAAGCCTGAATATCGGCTGGGATACGCATCTCGGGGTTCATCAGACTTTGATACCGATCAACAATTTGGTGATTGCGAACCAGCACAATCGCGATTTCGGTCGGTCGTGCCCCATGCTCTGGTGATAGCCCTGTGGTTTCAAAGTCAATGACCGCAAAAGTATTTAAGGGCATTAATGTGCGCTCATCGTTCAAAAGTAGTAGGCATTTCTCGGTAAATGACAAGTGGCAGGGCAATCTTTACGCGACATTCTGCATCACTCAGCATTTTAGATAGGTGGAACAACCCCAAAATTGTTGACTGGCTCGTTCGCCAGACTTCACCGTGCAGAGAACTAACGGATTACCACATTTCGGACATTTTCGGTCTGCATTCAGATTAAACCAGCTTTTTTGGGTTTCGACGCCTTGAGCAGTTCAGCCTCAGGTCCGCCTAATACGGCCAGTTTCTGTAAAACAGCGTGCAAAAGTGAGCAGGCGTCCGATGGGATCAGCATCAAATTTGCCCCCCGGGTTGTGCCACGCTCCACCGTTGCTCTCCGAAATCTTGATTCACTCCGATCCAGAAACAAGCACGCTTTTTGCCCGAAAATCACAGGGTGTGATCAGCGGTAAGGTGGCCTGGATTTTAGAATAAAAAAAGCCCATGGAAACATGGGCTTAATTAAAATTAGTGGCGGAGGATCAGGGATTCGAACCCTGGAAGGGGATAAACCCTTGCCGGTTTTCAAGACCGGTGCATTCAACCGCTCTGCCAACCCTCCGCGAAG